>NZ_JBVHVF010000040.1:0-45209 GCF_055564955.1 Streptomyces sp. NPDC028910
CGTCAGGACACCGGCCGCAAGTGGGCCAAGAACGTAGTCCGCGACCACGACGCGCTCGCCGTCGAGGACTTCCGCCCGAAGTTCCTCGCCAAGACCACCATGGCAAGGAAGGCAGCAGACGCCGCGATCGGCGCGACCAAGCGCGCACTGATGTTGATGGCCCGCAAGCACGGCCGTGAACTCCACCTGATCAATCCCGCGCACACCACGATGGAATGCGCGCACTGCGGAGCGAGAGCCAAGCACCGCCTACCTCTTTCCGAGAGAACGTATACGTGCACCGCGTGCGGAACCACGTCCCCCAGGGACAAGAACTCCGCCCACGTGATGCTCGTCCGGGCTGGTCTCGTACCCGGCTGGTGCTGATCTTGTAAGACCTGCGCGCCCGCCGGGCCGCAGGCGAAGTGAGCCAGGAATCCCCCTCGTTCACGAGGGGGAGGAGTCAACTACTACACCTCCGCCAATCGCGACGAGGAGGTCTTCGCCGACCCCTTCACCTTCGACATCCGCCGCACCCCGAACGACCATCTCGCCTTCGGCGGCGGCGGCCCGCACTTCTGCCTGGGCGCCGGCCTGGCCCGTACCCAGATCAAAGCGCTGATCCGGGAACTCCTCCACCGCCACCCCGACTTCGAGCTCACCGGCGAAGTCCGCCGACTCCGCTCGGACTTCATCAACGGCATCAAGTACCTGCCCGTCCGCTTCGGTTAGGACCGACCGCCCACGACCGCCCGAGAGCGGTTCAGCGTTCGGACAGTTCCGAGGGCGCCTCCTGGACCACCCAGCCGTTGCCGTCCGGGTCCTCGAAGGACATGAACGAGTTCCAGGTCTCGCCCTTGCCGTCTTCCCAGCCCGTCGCGCCGACGTGGCGGATCGGGGAGACGGCCACGCCTCGGGCCACCAGCTCCGCGCGGGCCGCCTCGATGTCCGTGACGCAGAGCTGGAGGCCCTGCAGCGTGCCCGGGGTCATCGCCTTCGTGCCGGGCGCCGCGGGCATCCCGGTCTCCATCGCGATCGAGCACCGTGAGCCGGGCGGGGTCAACTGGATGACACGGATGCCGGGGGCGACCTCGGTGTCGACGTCGACCTTGAAGCCGACCTTGTCGGCGTAGAACTCCTTCGCCCGGTCCACATCGGTGACGGGGACCAGGACGACTTCGAGCGTCCAGTTCATGGCAGGCCTCCTCGGAAACGCGAAACGCCAGGGACAGGCGGGTCCATAGGCGGGTCCACCGTCGCCCACGGAGGGGCGCCGCGCACGCCGAAACGCCGTCCGCCCGACACGGCCGAAAAAAGAACTGGCCCCGGCGTGAAGGAGCTTGTTACGGTGGGTCCGTTCCCGCCGACCGGTGGGGAACCGTCAGTACGTGCCTGACCCGGAGGTGAGTTCATTGATGACTGTCGTCGCGCAGGGCGCTGCCCGCACTCAGAAGACCATCAATGTCACTTCCGTGGTCTCCGGCTGACCTCACACCTCTTCGCGCGCCGCCGCTGAGCGAGCGCGCGCGGCCGGGGCCACCCTGTGAAGGGTTCCCCTTGTCTCTCTCCTCTTTCTCCCCTTTCTCCTCCTTCCCGCAGGCCCCGCTCCCGCACGCCCTCACCCCCTTCGGCTGGGACGACGCCTGGGCGGCCGAGTTCACCCCGTACACCGAGCAGGGCCTCGTGCCCGGCCGGGTCGTACGCGTCGACCGCGGTCAGTGCGACGTCATGACCGCGGACGGCATCGTCCGCGCCGACACCGCCTTCGTCACCCCGCACGACCCGCTCCGGGTCATCTGCACCGGGGACTGGGCCGCCGTCGAGGCGGTGGGCAACCCGCGCTACGTGAAGGCGTACCTGCCGCGCCGGACCGCCTTCGTACGGTCCACCTCCTCCCAGCGGTCCGAGGGGCAGATCCTCGCCGCCAACGTCGACCACGCGATCATCGCCGTCTCCCTCGCCGTCGAGCTGGACCTGGGGCGCATCGAGCGCTTCCTGGCCCTGGCGTGGGAGTCGGGGGCGCAGCCGCTGGTCGTCCTCACCAAGGCGGACCTCGTCCCGGACCCGGCGACGCTCGGACACCTGGTCCAGGACGTGGAAGCCACCGCGCCGGGCGTCCAGGTGCTCACCGTGTCCTCCGTCACCGGGGAAGGCACGGACGTCCTCGCCGCCGTGGTCTCGGGCGGCACCAGCGTGCTGCTCGGCATCTCCGGCGCCGGCAAGTCCACGCTGGCCAACGCGCTGCTCGGCGCCGAGGTCATGGAGGTCCAGGAGGCCCGCGAGGTCGACGGCAAAGGCCGGCACACGACGACCACGCGCAACCTGCTCGCCCTGCCGGGCGGCGGCGTCCTGATCGACACGCCCGGACTGCGGGGTGTGGGGCTCTGGGACGCCGAGACCGGAGTCGGCCAGGTCTTCTCGGAAATCGAGGAGTACGCCGAGCAGTGCCGCTTCCACGACTGCGCGCACGAGGCGGAGCCGGGGTGCGCGGTGCTGGCGGCCGTGGATTCGGGCGCGCTCGCGGAACGGCGCCTGGAGAGCTACCGCAAACTCCTGCGGGAGAACCAGCGGATCGTGGCGAAGACGGACGCGCGGCTCCGTTCGGAGATCCGCCGTGACTGGCGGCTGAAGTCGGCGGAGGGCCGGGCCAATTACGCGGCGAAGCGGGGCGGGCGGGCGTAGCGCCCGCGGGCTGGGCGGGATCCTGGGCGCGGGGGGGGGGGGGGGGGGGGGGGGGGGGGGGGGGGGGGGGGGGGGGGGGGGGGGGGGGGGGGGGGGGAGGAGGGGGGGGGGGAAGGGGGGGAGGTAAGGGGGGGAGGGTGCTGGCGGATGTCGTCTCCCCTCCCCCCCCCCCCCCTCCTCCTCCCCCCCCCCCCCCCCCCCCCCCCCCCCCCCCCCCCCGCACCCCTGCGCGCTTGCGCACGCGCACCTCAGCCGCCGGCGGGCCCGACATCGTCACGAGGCGGGGAATCGGGGGTGGAGTGCTCAGCCCGGGCCTTCTCCAGAAGTTCCATGAAGGGTGTCTGCGCCATTGAGCTGCGCAAGCGTGCGAGACCGTACCGCTCAATGGACTCCTTGTTCGCATTGGTCGGGGTAAGCATGTCGAGGGTTCTGTTCTCGCCTGGTGGCGCCACGTTCGCATAGATGAATGGCTCCTTATGATCGAACCCTCGCCACAGTGTCACACGTTGGGGGCCTCGGGTCACATTGAGAATCTCATTGCTGTTCGTGATCTCGGCCTGATATCTGAAGAGTGCATCGGGAAGTGCCCCGGGATTTTTAGCCGCGCCTTCTTCCCCGAGCCGGTCGACGTGCGTCCCGGAACGCTCGTAATCGGCGTTCATCGTCATTCTGTCTTTCCTGATCACGTACATTTCGGTGTGGGCGACGACTGTTTCATAGCTCAACCTGTCGGGGTGAGGGATCTCGGCGACCACATCCTGTGCGATTTCTTCTCCTGGATTCAGCACATGCCCCGGAGGTGTGACCCACTCGTCGGAGTGGATCAACTTGTGGTTCGACACATGGCTCTGGGGAAGGCCCTTGATCCAGTAGATGCTGCCGAGGACGTAGACCGGGACCTTGCCGGAGTTCTTCACGTGCAGACGGACCGGCAGGTGCATCGCATTCCTGTCCCGATTCAGACTTGGCGTTCTGAATTCAGCTGCGGTCTGCACCAGTGGAGCTGTGATATAGGGGACGTAGAACTGCGAGTACGTCAGGTTGGCGCCTGCCAGGAGAGTCGGGATGATCGCCCCGATCGCGATGCGCTTCGGATTTCGGATACCCTTCCATGCCCGACTTCGGGCGAGCAGCCACAGGGCCCACGAAGCCCAAAGTGTGAGGGCTGTCCAGAGAAGCAAGTAGCCACTGTGTGGCCGACCTCTGATTTGAGCTATGAGCATCACCGAGGTGATGCCAAGCGCAACCATGACTCCGAAAAATACGACTGGTCCTGAGTAGTTGACCCGCCGCTTGCGCCAGTAGTCGAGAGCAGCCATTGCGGCACAGATTTCCACCAGACTCAAGAGGAGGAAAGTGAATCCCGCGATCCGTCCACCGTAGGTGAGGGCGTCGGAGAAGTCCGCTATGCCGATCTTCGCGAGCACGCCCGCGCTCGTGAGGAGGCCGGCTGCCACGCAGGCGCCGATGATGCGCCGCCGCCATGCGCGATCCGGCCAGACGGTGCTGTCTCCGCCGAGCCAGTGGATGTCCTGCTCGAATGCCAGACCAGCGCGACGCAGGACTCTTTGCAGTTCCCTGGGGGACCACACCCGGCCTGCGGTCCTGCCGTCGATGATGACTTTCCGCAAGCCGCGTTCATCCGGTGACCCCACGGATACCGCAGGCGTGTTCGCCATGACACCAGCCTGCCCCCTGTGCGGGGTGAACGCTCATCGGGGGACAGGGTGCGCACGACGCAGTGCGGGGTGAAGCTGGTCATGACGTCTCACGCCACTCGTCCGACTTCCCTCGCCCTGTCAGGAGTTCCCCATGCGTACACGACTCCTCGGGTTCCTCGCCGCCGTGATACTGGTGGTATTCGGCATCGTGGGATCCGCTGCGCAGGCTGCCGTACCTCGCATCGACGGGAAGCAATGCGTCGCCGGCAAGGGAACGGTGGAGTACGACTCCGGCACCGGCTTGTGGACCTGCGTCGGCGGCAAACACGACGGCAAGCCCATTGACTGACAGGGTTTCAGCCCGCCAGAAGGCTTCACACCCCGCCCTAGGACTACGGCCCCGCCGCCACCGCCCCCACCCACGCGCCCATGACCAACATGCACGCGAACAGCTCCACCAGCACGCTCGTCCCCACCGCCCGCATGACCGTCCGCACCGACGCCCAGGCCTCGCCGTGCGTGCCGAGGCGGAGCCGCTCGCAGAGGTAGATGCCGCCCACGAAGCCCGGGACCGCGCCCAGCACCGGGACCAGGACGAAACCCAGTACCGCACCGGCGCCGGCGAACGCCGCCATCCGCGGAGTGATCCCCACGCCCCGCAGCTGCCGGGGCGGCAGCTGCCACTTCACCACCTGGACCACCAGCAGCAGGGCCGTCGCCGCGACCAGCAGGGACCAGGCCAACGCCGTGCGCTCCTGCATCGCCCACCACATCAGCCCCGCCCACACCAGCCAGGTGCCCGGCACGCCCGGAACCAGCACCCCGACCACCCCGAGCAGCAGCACCAGCCCCACCAGGAGCAGCTGAGGCAGATCCATCTGCCCAGCCTGACCGACCAGGGGCTATCGGGCCACCCAGCCCCGTTCGTACGCGTGCCAGCCCAGCTGCAGCCGTGTCGTCACCCCGGACAGCTCCATCAGGCCCTTCACCCGCCGCTGCACCGTCCGCAGGCCCAGCTCCAGGTGCTTCGCCACGCTCGCGTCCGTCATGCCGGCCAGGAGCAGCGAGAGGATCTCCAGATCCGTGGCGTCGGGGCTCCCGCCGGACTCCTCCGCCGAACCGGCCGCGCCCAGCCGCAGCGGCATCGCCTCCCGCCACACCGCCTCGAACAGGCCCGTCAGGGACTCCAGCAGCCCCGACGCGTGCACCACCAGCGCTGCGGGCTCCGCGCCGCCGTTCGTCAGCGGGACCATCGCCAGGGTCCGGTCCGCGATCACCAGCCTGGTCGGGACCAGCGCCGTCACCCGCACCTGCTCGCCACGGGCCAGCGCCGACGAGGCCTCCCGGATCCCGTTCGGCAGGGTCAGCACCTCCCGCTCGATCACCACCCGGTAGTCGACACCGCGCAGGGAAGCCCGGTCCTCCGCCTCGTTGTCCGTTCCACTCACCACCTGCGGCCGGCCGTTGACCAGCGCGCACACCTCCTTCTGCGCGCCCAGCTGGAGCTGGTGGAAACGGTGCGCCACCGCGCTCGCGCCCTGCACCACCTCCACGAGGTCGTGCACCGCCGGCTCGGCCGCCTCCGCCCGGTACTCCTCCGCCAGCAGCGCCGCCGCCAGCTCCGCCTGCTCCAGCTCGTGCCGCTGCTGGGTCAGCAGCGCCCCGAGCGCGACCCCCGGCGGAGCCGCCACCCAGCGCCCCGGCCGGGCCGAGGACCGCGCCGCCAGCCCGTGCCGCTCCAGATGGCGCAGGGCCCGCTCGGTCTGCGGTACCGGCAGGGTCAGCCGGTGCGCGAGGTCGGGTACTTCCGCCGCGCCCAGCGCCACCAGCACGCGGTACGCCGACTCCTGCCCCTCGTCCAGACCTATGGCACCCAGCAAGCCGTCCACCCCCACCTTTCGACACAGCGCCTGGCGGGAAGCGGCCACGGCGCAAACCCGCCGCGGACATCATCGCCGCACCCCCCGCCCCTCTGCCAGGATGGCGCCACCCAGCACCGACATCCGCCGGCCGAGCCATGCGCTCCACGGTCACCCGGGCGGTCGCGCGGGCGTACGACGTCCGCCCGTCCGTACGGGTATATCGGACGGGGTCCACCGGGCGGCGGCCCGGTGGACCCTTTTCGTGCATTCGGCGTTTTCCGTCCGTGCGGGAGGCCGAGAATGAGGGCATGAGTCAGCAGGGCGCGGACGACTGGTGGCAGAAGCTCTACGAGGATCCGGACGCCGGGCCGGAACCCGACCCGGGGGACACCCTGGACCACCGCTTCCGCTCGGCGGCGGGACTGACGACGGACCCGGCACCGGCAGCGGTACCGGACCCCGGACCGGCCCCGGCGGCGGACCCGGGTGCCCCGGAGCCGCCGCGGACCCCGGAGCCGTTCCTCCCGGGCCCCCGGCAGGGGGACGCGGAGCCCGTGCGGCTGCCGCCCGTACCGCCGCCACCCGTACCGCCGCCACCCGCACCGCCGCCACCCGCACCCGCACCGGCTCCCCCGGCACCGCTGCCATCCATGCCGCCGCTCCCCGCATCGCCGCCGCCCGCATCGCCGCCGCCCGTGGCGCCGCTCCGGGGCGCGCCCACCCTTCCGCCGCCGCGCCCGGCCCCGCAGGGGGAGCTGCTGCCGCCGGACCCCCGGGCGGGCGATGTGACCGGATACGCGCTCGGGGGCGTGCGGGTGCCGCCGGTGCCGGGGCCGGTCGGACCGCCTGCCGTCCGGCCCGAGGTGCGCCACCTCGGCGACCGCGCTCCCACCTACGCCGCCGAACCGGGGGCGCTCCCGCCCGCCGACCCGGCCGCGCTCAGCGGCTCGACGGGACCGGTCCCCGACACCGTCCTGGACGGGGCCCGCTACGGCACCTACACCCTGCGCGCCGCCTCCTTGCGGGGGGACTCCGCCCGCTTCCGCGGTGAGGCCCGCCGGGACTTCCTGCTGACCGCCCGCTTCGGCGGCGGCGACGACGCCCTCGTCCTCGTGGCCCTCGCCGGCGGGGACCGGGCCGCCCCCGGGGCCGCGGAGGCGGCCTCCGAGCTGTGCCGCACGGTCGCCGCGTCCATCGGGCGGAGCCAGGACCGGCTGGCCGAGGACATCAGGGCCGGGCGCCGCGACGCCCTGCGGTCGGGCCTCCAGCGGCTCACCGACCGGGGCTACGGGCGGCTGCGGGCCCGCGCCGCCGAGCTGGGGCTGGAGGAGGAGGCGTACACGGCCGGGCTGCGCGGGCTGTTGCTCCCGGTGGACCCGGAGTGCCGTACGCGGGTGTGCTTCGGCGCCGGCGCGGGCGGGCTGTTCCGGCTCCGCTCGGGCCAATGGCAGGATCTGGAGCCCGGCGAGTCCGCCGAAGCGGGAGGCTTCCGCTTCCGCGCGGCCGTGGCCCGGCCCGGGGACACGCTGCTCCTGTGCTCCGGCGGCCTGGCGGACCCGATGCGGGAGGAGGCCGCCCTTCCGGCGGAGCTCGCCGCGCGCTGGTCCGAGCCGGAGCCACCCGGCCTGGCGGCCTTCCTCGCGGACACCCAGCTCCGTCTCAAGGGATACGCCGACGACCGCACGGCCGCCGCGGTCTGGGAGGCGTGATCGGCCCCGGCACCGGCATGGGCAAGGTGTGGACGGCGCGCTATCTTTCCCCGAACGGCGCACGGCGCACCATCGGCTCCTCCAGCCACGACTCCATGGCCAACGCCCTCCCGCACACCACCGGCGCCCGGTTGACCGACGGGACCGTCAAGTGGCGCCGACGCCGGCCGCCGGTGGTTGCTCGATGCCGAGGGGAGATTTCCTCCCCCTGGTGCAGTACGACCTGCCCATGAAAGTGGCCCGCTTCGACAACTCACCCTTCGCCATGGCCGAGTGGGACCTGCCGGTTTCCGGCCTGCCCTCCCGCGGGACGGCGAACGAGAACCCCGACGCCGCCGGGCCCGGCCGCGCGACGGGCGCGTACGGGGTCCAGGGGAGAAGCCCCAGCAGCTCACAGGGCTTTGAAGGACGCCTACGGCACCCGGGACCCGCCCCGGCGGACGGGGTGACGGACCCCGGCGCCCTGTCGGTTCCACCGAGGAGCCGACCCGGGACGGTGACCGGTTTCGCACGGTCCGCCAACAAGATCGTGGGGGGACGGCCGGGCGGGCCGGTGATCCGGATGGCTCGATCCCACCCCCGCACCGTGCCCCGCCCCTGAGCCCGCAGGAGTGCGGAACGGTCCGGGGGGCATGCATCCCGGAGACCAGTTCGAGAGCAGGGACACGGGAGGGACATCGCCGTGCGGGTGGGGGCGAAGAGCGGGAAGTCGTGGGGGAGACGGAGGCCGGTGCCGCGTCAACCGTCCGCCGGTGAGGACGGGGGAGCGGTGGACGCGCTGCGGATCACCCGGAGCGTGCGCCGGGCAGACCTGAAGGCGGTGGGCGAAGTCCGCCGGGCACTACGCGAGTTGATGCGCCACCGGTGCCGGAGCGATGCCGCCGAGGTGGCCGAGCTGCTGATCACCGAGCTCGTCACCAACGCCCTCGTCCACACCGACCGGGGCGCGGAGGTGTCCGCGAGTCTCGCCGCCGCGCGGTTACGGGTGGAGGTGCGGGACTACGCCGCACGCCGGCCCCGGCCGTACGTACCGACCGCCGACGACGGTACGCACGGCCGGGGACTCGTGCTGGTGCAGGCCCTGGCGGACGACTGGGGGGTGGACCCGCTCGCCCTGGGCAGCGGCAAGGTGGTGTGGTTCGAACTGGACGGACGCCGCGACGCGCCGTACGACGGAGGGCCCGCCTGAGCAGGCGGGCCCTCCGGGGTTTCCCCTGGGCAGGAACGGTCAGCCGAACTGCTGCTCCATTTCCTTCAGTTTGCGCTCCAGCGAGTCCAGCCGGGGAATGGTCTGGGTGTCGTCCTCGGCGGTGAGGTCCACCGTCCGGGCGCCGGTCACGTCAAGGGATTCGGTTCGGTTGACGGCCTGCAGGGAGGGCCGGCGGCGTAGGGGCAGTTGTCCCGGTTCCGGTATGGCCGGCTCCGCGCCGACCGGCGCGGAGCCCGCTCCCTGAGTCAGTTCCGGCAGCTCGACCTGGCGTGCGCGGACCCGTCCGAAGGCCCGGTGCTGGCGGCCGAGCGCCCGGATGTGCGCGCGGTCCAGGCGGTGTTGCTCCCGCCTGCGGTGCCGGTCCTGCTCCTTCTCCTTCTTGTCTTCGCGCACCTCGTCCACGGCCTCGTCGAGGGTGCGGACCCCCTCCAGCAGCATGAGCGACCAGGCGCCGAAGGTCTCCCGGGGTGCCCGCAGCCAGCGGACCATCCGGATCTGCGGCAACGGCCGTGGGATCAGGCCCTGTTCGCGCAGAGCCGCCCGGCGGGTCTGCTTGAGGGCGCGGTCGAAGAGGACGGCCGCCGAGAGCGACATGCCCGCGAAGAACTGCGGGGCCCCGTCGTGGCCCAGGCCGCGCGGCGCGTGCACCCAGTTGAACCAGGCGGCCGCGCCCGCGAACAGCCAGACCAGCATGCGCGAGCCGAGGGCGGCGTCGCCGTGGCTGGCCTCGCGGACGGCGAGCACCGAGCAGAACATGGCGGCGCCGTCGAGGCCGAAGGGGACCAGGTACTCCCAGCCTCCGGAGAGGTTGAGGTTCTGCCGGCCGAAGCCGACCAGTCCGTGGAAGGAGAGCGCGGCGGCGACCGCCGCGCAGCAGAAGAGCAGGACGTACGAGGCGGTCCCGTAGACGGCTTCCTTGCGCCGCCGCCGTTCCTCGCTGCGCTCCCAGCTGTCGTCGGCCGCGGCCTTCTCGCTCTCGCGCTTGCCACGGGCCAGTACCGCAACTGCCGCAAGTACGCCCAGGATCAGCAGGCTGCCGGGCAGCAGCCAGTCCAGCGATATGTCGGTCAGTCTCATGCGGATGTCCCTTGCCTCGCGGATGCGGCGGTGCGGCTGTACGGCCTTCCGGGCGCCATAGTGGCGCAGCCGGTGCGCCGTGCACGCGGGTTTCGGGGCAAGTGGACGCCATCGGGGGGCGGGGCCCGCCGGATAGGGGGTCGTGAGTCGAACTGGCACTCGTGCGGGCCGAGTTGCGTTCGATTACGGCCACCCCTACGGGTGGGTTAGTGCCGGGATCACGCTGAGTAGTCGGCGTCGGGTGCGGTGGAGGCAGCGCTGAGCCGGGAGACGCGGTCCGCGTCGCAGGTGCGGGGGCAGGTGACGCAGGTGTCCTGCGGCCGGATCGTGTAGAAGAGGCAGCAGCTGGCCCGGTCCCGGGTGGGCAGCTCGCCGCCGTCGGGGCCGGCGAGCGTACGGAATCCCGCGCCCCCGGTGTACGGGGCGGTCGAGCCGGGCAGGAGCGCCTCCAGCTCGGCCACGGCCCGCTGCTCCTCGCCGAGCAGGCCGCCGAGGTACCAGAGGCTCTCGACGACCTCGTCGGTGACCATGCCCCACAGGGCCCGGCGGCCCCGCCGCATGCGCGGGCCGAAACCTTCGAGCACGGGTCCGAGGTGCTGGGCCACCGCGGCCCGCACCTCACCGCGCAGCGCCTCCTCGTCGGGCACGACCCGGGCCCCGGGGAGAACGGCCGCCGGGTCGTCCGGCAGGCAGGCGAAGCCTTCGACGCGCACGGCCATCCGGCCGAGGGTCCGGTGGAAGGCCACGTCGGCGACCGGGAGCCGGGGGACCCGCCGGTGCAGGAACCACGGGATGGTGATCAGCAGGCAGGCCGGCCACGCGTACCGGTGCAGCCCGAAGCTCGCGATCACGTCGGGGCGGGCCCGGGTCCCGTAGTCCCTCAGCACCTGGGCGTCGTCCCAGGCGAGGAAGGCGTCCAGGGCCGGGCCGCCCGTCGCGAGCTCGTCCGCGCCGACCCATCCCACACCGCGAGGGGCGGGTTCGTGCGCGGTTCGCTCGACGACCAGCAGTCCGCCGTACGCAGCGCCCAGCCGGGCGTACGCGTCCGCCACCGGAGAGCCGGGCGGGGCGGGGGCGAGCGCCGGGAGGGGCGTGACGGTCATGGGCGGACCACCGAATCACACGATCGTTAACAGGTTAGCCTTACCTTACCCGATCTCGGTCGGTGCGTATCCTCACGCCGCCCGTCCGGCCCCGTCACCTATTCTCGGGACAGGTCGAGACCCGGAGGAGGACCGAATGCACGAAGCGGCCCATGCCCGGGTTCCGGCACAAACACGGAAGGTGCTGCGCCATTCGGTGCGCGGGCAGGTCCTCGAGGCGCTGCGCGCGGCCCTGGTCGACGGAGAGCTGGCGCCCGGGGAGATCTACTCGGGCCCGGCGCTGGGGGAGCGCTTCGGGGTCTCCGCGACGCCGGTGCGCGAGGCGATGCAGCAGCTGGCCGTGGAGGGGGCGGTGGAATGCCTCCCGAACCGGGGCTTCCGCGTCCTGTCGCGTACCCCGCGGGAGCTGGCCGAGCTGGCCGAGGTCCGGGCGCTGCTCGAAGTCCCCGTGATGCTCCGGCTGGCCCGCACCCTGCCGGCGGCCTCGTGGGAGGCCCTGCGCCCGGCGGCCGCCGCCACGGCCGAGGCGGCCGCGGCCGGCGACCTGCCGGGCTATGCGGAGGCGGACCGGGCGTTCCACCGTGCGGTGCTTCGGCTGGCGGGCAACGACCAGCTGGTGAAGGTGGCGGAGGAGCTGCACCGCCGGGCGCAGTGGCCCCTGCCGGGCGCTCCGCGGGTGCGGCGGGCCGATCTCGTCGCCGACGCGGCGGAGCACTCGGCGTTGCTGGAGGCCCTGATCGCGCGGGACCTCCCGGTGGTCGAGTCCCTCGTACGCGAACATTTCGCGGGCTCCGCGACCTGACGACCCCGGGCGCGGCGCCGTAACCGGGGCTCCGCCCCAGACCCCGCGCCTCAAACGCCGGCGGGGCTGGATCTTTCGGTCGGGGGAGCTACGCCGCAGGCGAAGGGGCGTGGAGTTGGTCCGCCAGCCAGGTGGGGATGCCGCCCAGGAGGTGGAACAGGCGGCGGGCCTCCGCGCGGAGCCGGGCGGCCTCCGGTTCCGGCTCGGCCTCGGCCAGCGCGGCCAGCGCCGGGGCCGTGCCGATCAGGAAGCCCAGGTCCTCCCGGATGCGGAGGGACTCCGCGAAGCCCTTGCGGGCCTCGGCCACCTCGCCGTCCCGCAGGGCCAGCGCGGCCAGGTGCCGCCAGGTGAACGACAGCAGCAGGGTGTCCCCGTGCGCCTCCGCCCCCGCGTGGGCCCGGTGGTACGCCGGACGGGCCGACTGCGGGGCGTCCGCCAGGTGCTCGGCGACGAGCCCCCGCCGGAAGTCCAGCAGTGGTCGGGTACGGGATCCGGGCGAGAGCAGGGCCGCCGCACGGCCCAGCGCCGAGCGGGCCTCGTCGGCCCGGTCCCGGACACCCAGCACGGTCGCGGCGTACGCCAGGTGGCCCCGTTCGCACGCGGCCGCGCCCCGGTCGTCGTCGTCCTGCGCGACCGCCTCGGCGATCCGCAGCGCGTCCTCGGCCTCGGCCCAGCCCTGACCCGTGAACAGGCACCGCTCGACCAGCAGCGCGGTCCGCTGTACGGCCGCCCCCGCGTGATCCAGGTGCGGCGTCAGCAACGCCGCCGCGTCGGTCCAACAGCCGCGCGAGCGCAGCCGCCATATCGCCCGCTGGAGGGGATCGTCTCCCCCGGTTGATCCGGCACCCGACATGGCGGTATCCGCCACATTGCCCTCCCCAAAGCAACCAAGCAGCACATCGTTGAGCCCTGGGGCGAAATGAGAGCACGGATCGACGGCATCGGCCAAGGGGTCGGGTGAACTCTTTCACAAAGTCCGGACGGATCATCAGCCGCCCCCCGGCCGAACCCGTCCGGCCGCGGGGCGGATCTTCTCAGCTCATGCGCAGTGCCAGGAAGAAGTCGAGCTTGTCCTCCAGCCTGGACAGGTCACGCGCCGTCAACTGCTCGATTCGCCCGACCCGGTAGCGCAACGTGTTGACGTGCAGGTGCAGCCGCGTCGCGCAGCGGGTCCACGAACCGTCGCAGTCCAGGAAGGCCTCCAGCGTGGGGATGAGCTCCGCGCGGTGGCGGCGGTCGTAGTCCCGCAGCGGGTCCAGCAGCCGGGCCGTGAAGGCACGGCGCACGTCGTCCGGCACGAACGGCAGCAGCAGCACGTGCGAGGCCAGCTCGTGGTGGCCCGCCGCGCAGACCCGGCCCGGGCGCGCCGCGGCGACCCGGCGGGCGTGCCGGGCCTCCTCCAGCGCCCCGCGCAGCCCCTCGGCGGAGTGCACGGCCGCGCTGACGCCCAGCGTGAGGCGGCCGTCGCCGTCCAGACCGGCCGCCAGGGGGTCCCGTACGGCCGTGAGCAGCTCGTCGGCGTGCAGGGCCGAATCGGGGCCCTTGTCCTCGCCGGCGTCCCCGGCCAGCGAGGGCAGCGGCACGAGGGCGATGGCCTCGTCACCCGCATGGGCGACGGCGATCCGGTCCGATGGCTCAGGCCCCGAGACCGACGGGTCGACGAGGATCTCCTCCAGCAGCGACTGGGCCACCGGGCCGCCGGGGATGTCCCCGCCCTCCCAGTCCACCCGGGCCACCACGACCTGCCAGTGCGGGGCGGCGCCCAGCCCGGGCAGCAGCACCGGCGCCGCCACCCGCAGACGGGCGGCGATCTCGGCGGGCGCGGCACCCGTCTGGACCAGTTCCAGGACTTCCTGTGCGAGGCGCCGGCGCACGGTACGGGCCGCGTCGCGCCGGTCGCGCTCCACGGCGATCAGCTGGGTGACGCCCTGCAGCAGGTCCAGGCGCTCGGCCGGCCAGTCGCCCGCGTCCGCCTCGACGGCCAGCAGCCAGTCCGACAACACGGTCTCGCGGACGTCCCGGGCGGCCGGACCGGCCGCGCCGCGCCCGTGTCCCCTGATCGGGAAGAGGGAGTAGGTAATACCCTGGATGGAGATCCGGTGCGGTCCCCTACGGCCCGTCCGGACCGCCGCGAGGTGCTCGCTCGCCAGTGCTGCGCAGACGCCCGGCGCCAGCGGCTCGCCCGCCCCGGCGATCTGCCGGCCCGTGGGGGACAGCACCCAGGCCCGGAGATCGAGGTCGGTGGTGAGCAGATCCAGCACCACGTCGGGTCCCCCGCCGGCCGGGCCCGATGTCATCAGGCGACGGTGGCGGTCCACGACGGCCGCGAGATCACCGGCACGCTCGCCCGAGACCTGGCGTACGACGTACTCGGTGATCGTGGCGAATGCAACGTTCTCGTTCACGGCGAACAGCGGCAGCCGGTTGCGCCGACAGGCCGATACCAGATCATCCGGGATGTCTCCCAGCTCGGCCTCGCCCGCGGCGAGCCCGGCGACGCCGGCGCTCGCGAGGATTCGTACGAACGGCTCGGAGTCGGCTGAATTTCGTCTCCAGGCCAGGCCGGTGAGGACGAGCTCGCCGCCCGACAAGTATCGGCTGGGATCCCTCAGGTCGGTCGTCATGACCCCGCGGACCGTCCGGTCGAGTTCGTCCTCGCCGCCGAGCAGCCGCAGCCCCAGCGCCTCGGTTTCCAGCAGTGCGCGCAGCCGCATGATGTCGCCGCCGATCTGTCTCGAATGTTGCCGTTGGAAATCGGGCAGGTCGTCGCATCCCGCCTTTCATACGAATCTACAAGACGAGGGAGGCCGTCAGCCAACTCCTTCATGGTTTCGGTGACTGCACCCGGGGGACGGGCGGCTTGTGTACTGAGTCCACACCGCGTTAACAGCACGTGAACGACCAGTCGAGGGCCTTTGGGCCTCCTGGCTTGAAGTGAACGACACGATGAAGAAGAAGAGAGCCGCTCATGGACTTCCTTCGCCCCGCCAGCTGGGAGGAGGCGCTCGCCGCTAAGGCCGAGTTCCCCACAGCTGTGCCGATTGCGGGTGGCACCGACGTGATGGTCGAGATCAACTTCGACCACCGTCGGCCGGAGTACCTCCTGGACCTGAACCGCATCGGTCTGCTGCGGGAGTGGGAGGTCGGCGAGGACGTGGTTCGCCTGGGCGCCTCCGTCCCGTACACGCAGATCATGGAAAACCTCCGCACGGAGCTCCCGGGTCTCGCGCTCGCCTCGCACACGGTCGCGTCCCCGCAGATCCGTAACCGCGGCGGCGTCGGCGGCAACCTCGGTTGTGCCTCGCCGGCCGGTGACTCCCACCCGGCGCTGCTGGCGGCGGGTGCCGAGGTCGAGGTGGAGTCCGTACGCGGCTCTCGCCTGATCCCGATCGACGAGTTCTACACCGGTGTGAAGCGCAACGCGCTGGCCGCCGACGAGCTCATCAAGACCGTTCACGTCAAGAAGGCGGACGGCCCGCAGCAGTACTCCAAGGTCGGTTCGCGCAACGCGATGGTCATCGCGGTCTGCGCGTTCGGTCTGGCGCTGCACCCCGAGACCCGCACGGTCCGTACCGGTATCGGTTCGGCCGCGCCGACGCCGATCCGGGCGAAGGCCGCCGAGGAGTTCTTGAACGCCGCGCTCGAGGAGGGCGGCTTCTGGGAGTCGGGCAAGGTCATCACTCCGTCGATCGCCAAGCAGTTCGGTGACCTCGCCTCCGGCGCGGCCAACCCGATCGACGACGTCCGCGGCACGGCGAAGTACCGCCGTCACGCGGTTGGCATCATGGCTCGCCGCCAGCTCGTCTGGACCTGGGAGCAGTACCGCGGTACCGGTAACGGCCGCTCGCTTGAAGGGGCTGCGTAATCATGCGCGTCAATTTCACGGTCAACGGCCGTCAGCAGGAAGCCGACGACGTGTGGGAGGGCGAGTCCCTCCTGTACGTCCTGCGTGAGCGCCTGGGTCTGCCGGGTTCGAAGAACGCCTGTGAGCAGGGTGAGTGCGGTTCCTGCACCGTCCGTCTCGACGGTGTGCCGGTCTGTTCCTGTCTCGTCGCCGCCGGCCAGGTCGAGGGCCGCGACGTCGTGACCGTCGAGGGCCTGGCGGAGTTCGCCAAGCAGCGCGAGGAGCACGGCCACGGTGGTGGCTGCGGCACCGGCGGCGGCTGCGGCAGCAAGGGCGGCGTCTCCCTGGACGCGGCCAAGCAGTGGCAGGCCAAGCCGGGCGACTCCCAGACCGGCGAGGGCGCCCCGCTCTCCCCCATCCAGCAGGCGTTCATCGACGCCGGCGCCGTCCAGTGCGGTTTCTGCACCCCGGGCCTCCTGGTCCAGGCCGACGCGCTGCTGGAGGAGAACTCCTCCCCGTCCGACCAGGACATCCGTGAGGCCCTGTCCGGCAACCTCTGCCGCTGCACGGGCTACGAGAAGATCCTCGACGCGGTCCGCCTCGCGGCCGCCCGTCAGGGAGAGGCGGTCTGACCATGGCGCAGAACACGCGCACCGCTCCGGCGGGTACGCCCACCAACGTCACCCAGAAGCACAACCAGGGCGGCATCGGCGAGTCCACGCTGCGCCCGGACGGCACGCTGAAGGTCACCGGTGAGTTCGCGTACTCCTCGGACATGTGGCACGAGGACATGCTGTGGGGCCAGACCCTGCGCTCCACGGTCGCCCACGCCGAGATCGCCTCCATCGACATCTCCGAGGCGCTGGCGATGCCGGGCGTGTACTCGGTGCTGACGTACGACGACCTGCCGGCCGAGATGAAGAACTACGGCCTGGAGATCCAGGACACCCCGGTTCTCGCCAACGGCCGAGTACGTCACCACGGTGAGCCGGTCGCCCTCGTGGCCGCCGACCACCCGGAGACCGCCCGCCGCGCCGCCGCCAAGATCAAGATCGACTACCGTGAGCTGCCGGTCGTCACCGACGAGGCCTCTGCCCTCGCCGAAGGCGCGCCGCTGATCCACGAGGGCCGCGACGACCACCACTCCGGTCACGTCCCGCACCCGAACATCGTGCACCGCCAGCCGATCATCCGCGGCAACGTGGAGGAGGCCCGCAAGCGCGCCGACGTCATCGTCGAGGGCGAGTACACCTTCGGCATGCAGGACCAGGCCTTCCTCGGCCCGGAGTCCGGCCTGGCCGTGCCGTCCGAGGACGGCGGTGTCGACCTCTACGTCGCCACCCAGTGGCTGCACTCGGACCTCAAGCAGATCGCCCCCGTCCTCGGTCTCCCCGAGGAGAAGGTGCGCATGACGCTCTCCGGCGTCGGCGGTGCCTTCGGTGGTCGCGAGGACATCTCGATGCAGATCCACGCCTGCCTCCTGGCGCTGGCCACGAACAAGCCGGTCAAGATCGTCTACAACCGGTTCGAGTCCTTCTTCGGTCACGTGCACCGTCACCCGGCGAAGCTCTACTACGAGCACGGCGCCACCAAGGACGGCAAGCTCACGCACATGAAGTGCAAGATCGTCCTCGACGGTGGTGCCTACGCCTCGGCCTCCCCGGCCGTCGTCGGCAACGCGTCCTCCCTCTCCGTCGGCCCGTACGTCATCGACGACGTCGACATCGAGGCGATCGCGCTCTACACGAACAACCCGCCCTGTGGCGCGATGCGCGGCTTCGGCGCCGTCCAGGCCTGCTTCGCGTACGAGGCCCAGATGGACAAGCTCGCCGCGAAGCTGGGCATGGACCCGGTCGAGTTCCGCCAGCTGAACGCCATGGAGATGGGCACGGTCATGCCCACCGGCCAGGTCGTGGACTCCCCGGCCCCGGTCGCCGAGCTGCTGCGCCGGGTCAAGGCCCGCCCGCTGCCGCCGGAGCGCCAGTGGGAGAGCGCCGGCGAGGGTGCGGACGTCCGCGCGCTGCCGGGTGGCCTCTCCAACACCACGCACGGCGAGGGCGTCGTCCGCGGCGTCGGCTACGCGGTCGGCATCAAGAACGTCGGCTTCTCCGAGGGCTTCGACGACTACTCGACCGCCCGCGTGCGGCTCGAGGTCATCAACGGCGAGCCCGTCGCGATGGTCCACACGGCCATGGCGGAGGTCGGCCAGGGCGGTGTCACCGTCCACGCGCAGATCGCCCGTACGGAGCTGGGCGTCACGCAGGTGACCATCCACCCGGCCGACACGCAGGTCGGCTCCGCCGGTTCCACGTCCGCCTCGCGGCAGACGTACATGACCGGTGGCGCCGTGAAGAACACCTGTGAGGCCGTCCGCGAGAAGGTCCTGGAGATCGGCCGCCGCAAGAACGGCTCCTACCACCCGGCATGGGCGACCGCCGAGCTGCTGCTCGAAGGCGGCAAGGTCGTCACCGACGGCGGAGAGGTCCTCGCGGACCTGGCCGACATCCTCGAGGGCGAGGAGGCGATCGACCTGGAGCTGGAGTTCCGGCACCGGCCGACCGTCCCCTTCGACCTGAAGACCGGCCAGGGCAACGGCCACGTCCAGTACACCTTCGCCGCGCACCGCGCGGTGGTGGAGGTGGACACCGAGCTCGGCCTGGTCAAGGTCGTGGAGCTGGCGACCGCCCAGGACGTCGGCAAGGCCCTGAACATGCTCTCCGTGGTCGGCCAGATCCAGGGTGGTACCACCCAGGGTCTCGGCGTCGCGATCATGGAGGAGATCATCGTGGACCCGAAGACCGCG
Source organism: Streptomyces sp. NPDC028910 (assembly GCF_055564955.1). Taxonomy (NCBI): domain Bacteria; kingdom Bacillati; phylum Actinomycetota; class Actinomycetes; order Kitasatosporales; family Streptomycetaceae; genus Streptomyces; species Streptomyces sp. NPDC028910. The sequence goes on from NZ_JBVHVF010000040.1 coordinate 18,733, forward strand.
AAGGTGCGCAACCCCTCCTTCACGGACTACCTGATCCCGACCATCCTCGACACCCCGACCATCCCGGTCGACGTCCTGGAGCTCGCCGACCCGAACGCGCCGTACGGCCTTCGCGGTATGGGCGAGGCCCCGACCCTCTCGTCCACCCCGGCCGTCCTCGCGGCGATCCGGCAGGCGACGGGTCTGGAGCTCAACAAGACGCCGATCCGTCCGGAAGCCCTCACCGGCACCCTCTAGGACGGCGTGGTCCGGGGGCCGCGAGCCCCCCGGACCCCCTCAGACTCTCCGGGCGGTGTGACTCGGGAACGTCACACTTCACAGCGCACCGCCCGGAGTACGAAGACCGCACCGCTCGCGGTCCGCTTCACCCGGGAGCACCCCGGCAGTACCACTGCAGTACCACTGCAGACCCCCACCAGCAGTGCCACAGGTACCGGTAACCCCGCAGTACCCGCAGTACACGCAGAAACATTCGCGTCGCCTCGGGCCGTCACCCCGGGTCGTGCAGCCAAACGCAGCATCCCAAATCCCGCAGTCTCCAATCCCCAAGCGGGTGCCCCTTTGAACCTTGGGAGTTAGGCACCATGACCCAATCGTCTGTGGAGCCCAAGACCACCGCGGAAGAGGCCGGCGACGGCTCTCGTAACCCCGCCGGACGTTCTTGGCTCGACCGGTACTTTCACATAACGCACAGAGGTTCCAACGTCGGCAACGAGGTTCGTGGCGGTATCACGACCTTCATGGCCATGGCGTACATCCTCTTGCTCAACCCCCTGCTCCTCTCGGGCAAGGACGTCGCCGGAACCACGATGGCCGCCTCGGCGATCATCACCGCCACGGCGTTCGCCGCGGCCGTCACCACGCTCCTCATGGGCTTCGTCGGCAAGGTGCCGCTGGCACTCGCCGCCGGTCTGTCCGTGTCCGGCGTGCTGGCCTCGCAGGTGGCCCCCCAGATGACCTGGCCGCAGGCCATGGGCATGTGTGTGGTCTACGGTGTCGTGATCTGTCTCCTGGTCGTCACCGGCCTCCGAGAGATGATCATGAACGCGATCCCGCTCGCGCTCAAGCACGCGATCACCATGGGCATCGGCATGTTCGTCGCCCTCATCGGCCTCGTGAAGGCCGGCTTCGTCGGCCGCGGTCCGGAATTCGGCCCGCCCGTCCAGCTCGGCGCCGTCGGTGAACTCGCCGGCTGGCCCGTCCTGATCTTCTGCGTGACCCTGCTCGCCATCTTCATGCTGCAGGCACGCAAGGTCCCCGGCGCGATCCTGATCGGCATCGTCGGCGGAACCGTTCTGGCCGCCATCCTCAACGCCGTGGCCAACATCGACCCGAAGGCCTGGAAGAGCGGCCCGCCGGAGCTCAGCGGCTCCGCGGTCTCGATGCCGGACTTCTCCCTCTTCGGCGACGTCTCGTTCGGCGGCTGGGGCGACGTCGGCTACATGACGGTCGGCATGATCGTCTTCACCCTGGTGCTGGCCGGCTTCTTCGACGCGATGGCCACCATCATCGGCGTCGGCACCGAGGCCAAGCTGGCCGACGACAAGGGCCGCATGCCGGGCCTGTCCAAGGCGCTCTTCATCGACGGCGCCGGTGGCGCCATCGGTGGTGTCTCGGGCGGCTCCGGCCAGACCGTCTTCGTCGAGTCCGCGACCGGCGTCGGAGAGGGAGCCCGCACAGGTCTCGCCTCCGTCGTCACCGGACTGTTCTTCGCCGCCTGCCTCTTCTTCACCCCGATCACGCAGATCGTCCCGGGTGAGGTGGCCTCCGCGGCCCTGGTCGTCATCGGCGCGATGATGATGCAGAACGCCCGCCACGTGGACTGGTCCGACAGCGCGACCGCGATCCCGGTCTTCCTGACCGTCGTGATCATGCCGTTCACCTACTCGATCACGGCCGGCGTCGCCGCCGGTGTCATCTCCTACGTCGCCATCAAGGTCGCTCAGGGCAAGGCCCGGGAGATCGGCGGCTTCATGTGGGCGCTGACCGCGATCTTCGTGGTCTTCTTCGCCCTGCACCCGATCGAGAGCTGGCTCGGGGTCGGCTGACCCGGACCGACCTGATCGCACCGTCCACGTATCCGATACTGGAAACCGAACCTCTCCGAGGAGGCCCCCATGCTGGACATCGCCGAAGATCTGAACCGGTGGGTCGAGCAGGGGCGTGATTTCGCCGTCGCCACGGTCGTGGCGATCAGCGGGAGCGCGCCCCGGCAGCCCGGGGCCGCACTCGCTGTCGACAGCGAGGGCACGGCCATCGGCTCGGTCTCCGGTGGATGCGTGGAGGGTGCGGTGTACGAGCTGTGCCAGCAGGCGCTGCAGGACGGCGAGACCGTCCTGGAGCGCTTCGGGTACAGCGACGACGATGCCTTCGCCGTGGGCCTGACCTGCGGCGGAATCATCGACATCCTCGTCACCCCAGTCCCCGTGGGCTCTCCCGTACGGGAGGTCCTCGCGGCCGGTCTGGCCATCGCCGCCCGTGGGGAGGCGGCGGCGGTCGCCCGGATAGCCGAGGGCCCGGCCGAGCTGATGGGCCGCGCCGTGCTCGTCCGTACCGAGGGCGCCCACGAGGGCGGCTTCGGCGGACATCCCGAGCTGGACCGCACCATCGCCGAAGAGGCCCGTGCCATGCTCGACGCCGGCCGGACCGGCGTGCTGGAGATAGGCGCCGACGGCAGGCTCTGCGGAGAGCCGCTGAAGGTGCTCGTCGAATCCAGCGTCCCGCCCCCGCGCATGATCGTCTTCGGTGCCATCGACTTCGCCTCCGCCCTCGTGCGGATCGGCAAGTTCCTCGGCTACCGCGTGACCGTGTGCGACGCGCGGCCGGTCTTCGCCACGAAGACCCGATTCCCGGAGGCGGACGAGATCGTCGTCGACTGGCCGCACCGCTACCTGGAGGCGCAGTCCTCGGAGGGCTCGGTGGACGGCCGGACCGTCCTGTGCGTACTCACCCACGACGCCAAGTTCGATGTCCCGCTCCTCGAACTGGCCCTCCGGCTCCCCGTCGCCTACGTCGGCGCCATGGGCTCCCGCCGCACCCACGAGGACCGCAACAAGCGGCTGCGCGAGGTGGGCGTGACCGAGCTCGAACTGGCCCGGCTGCGCTCCCCGATCGGCCTGGATCTCGGCGCCCGCTCCCCGGAGGAGACCGCGCTGTCCATCGCCGCCGAGATCGTCGCGAACCGCCGCGGCGGCACAGGCGTGGCCCTCACCGGCGCACACATCCCGATCCACCCGGACGTCGCCAACACGGTGATCGACAGGATCGGCTCCGTCGCTTGAAGGAGTGACGGCCGAAGGTGAGAAAAGGGCGCGACCCGTAGGGGTTGCGCCCTTCTTGTGTTCCCCCTATCTTACCGGCCGGTAATAGGAGGCACTCTCTCCATCCCTTCCCCACACCGGAGTTGAGCGGATGTTGCGTACCGTGCGAACCCTGGGCGTGCTGGCCGCCGCCACCCTGCTCACCGCCCTCACCCCGGCCCCGGCCACGGCCGGTCCCGACGCGGGCCTGCGTGAGGTGCTCTTCGTCGGGAACAACTGGGAGGGGACCGCCGACGTCCTCGCCTCCACCGGCGATCTCGCCAAGGTCGGCCGGATCAACGTGATCCCCGACAAGGCGGAGCGGCTGCGCGAGATCCACCTCAACCCCGTGAAGCTCGCCTTCTTCCTGGGCATCCGGGAGAGCGCCGGTGAGGGCCACGACCAGTTCGTCGACGACATGTTCACCACCCCCGACGGCTCCGCGGTCGTCGTCTCCCGCCCCAGCTTCGCCGATGTCGTGTCCATCGACGTGGCCTCGGGACGGATCAATTGGCGCTTCCCCGTGGCCGGTTACCGCTCCGACCACATGGCCGTCTCCCCGGACGGAACGCGCATCGCCGTCTCGGCCTCCACCGCCAACACCGTGCACGTCCTGGACATCGCAACCGGACGCCAGGTCGGCTCCTTCGGCACCGGGGACAAGCCGCACGAGAACGTCTTCACGCGTGACGGCCGCTTCCTGTGGAACAGCTCCATCGGCGAGGTGAACACCGCCCTCGACGCGTCCTGGCTGGACTGGACGAAGGGCGACCGGAAGATCACCGTGGTCGACGCGCAGACCTTCCGTACGGTCCGGGTGATCGACATGCGCGAGCGGCTGGACGCCTTCGGCCGCCGGGACCTGTCCGACTCCGTACGCCCCGTCTCCTTCAGCCCCGACGAGTCGAAGTTCTACTTCCAGGTGTCCTTCTTCAACGGCTTCCTGGAGTACGACGTGGCCTCCGACCGGATCACCCGCCTCAAGACCCTCCCCGTGAACCCCGCCACCAGCGGCGACCGCACCACCTGGGTCAACGACTCCCGCCACCACGGCATGTCCATGAGCCCCGACGGGACGAAGCTGTGCGTCGCCGGCACCATGGACGACTACGCGACCGTCGTGGACCGCGCCACCCTCGCCGAGGGGCCGCTCGTGCCCGCCGCCAAGCCGTACTGGGCCACCGTCGACGGCGACGGGACGGGCTGCGTGATCTCCGAGAGCGGCGCCGACCGGGTGACGGCCATCGACTTCGCCACCGGCGCCAAGCGGGTGTCCGTCCCCGTGGGGGACCACCCCCAGCGCGTCCGGCTCGGCCACGTCCCGGCCGGCTGGACCGGTCCCGCGTCCCGGTAGCCCGAGCGGGCACCGGACGCCGCGACCGGCCCGAGGCGACCGGTCACCTCGGGCCGGTCCGAGATGAACGGTCCGAGATGACCGATTAGTCTCCTGATCATGGTGGACATCCGCGGGGTACCCGAGGCCGACATCGACCGTGCGCTGGAGCTCGCCTACCTCGTCTTCCACGACCGGCCCGAGAAGGAGGCCCGCGAAAGGCACCACGCGCTGCTCGTACGGTGCGACCGGATCGGCGCCTACGACGGGGACAGCCTGGTCGGCTTCATGGCGGCGTACCACTTCCGGCTCTCGGTGCCCGGGGCGGACCTGCCCTGCCCCGGGCTCACCTTCGTCTGCGTCGCCCCCACCCACCGCCGCCGCGGCGTGCTCACCGGGCTGATGAACGAAATGCTGCGCCGCGCCTCGGCCGCCGGCAGCCCGCTCGCCGCCCTGTGGGCCTCCGAGGCCGCCATCTACGGCCGCTTCGGCTACGGCGGCGCGACCACCGGCGTCACCATCGAGATCGACTCCTCCCGGCCGCTCGCCCTGCGCATCGACCCGGACCCGCGCCCGCTGCGGCTCGTCGACCCGGACGAGGCCCCCGCGGTGATCGGGCCCTTCCACGAGGCCGCCCGGGCCGGGCGGGCCGGCCGCCCCACCCGGAGTCCGCAGCGCTGGCGCGAGGAGTGGCTGGCCGAGCAGGACGAGGAGGACGAGGAGCTGAGCCCGCCGCGGATCATCGTCCTGGGGGAGCCGGGCGAGCCGATCGCCGGATACGTGCTCTTCCGCACGAAGCCCGAGGACGACGGCGGGGGCGGGGCCGGTGCCGGGCCCGTGCGCGCGAAGCCGGGCCTGGTCCGGGTCGACGAGCTGGAGGCCGCCACCCCGGCGGTCGCCGCCGCCCTGTGGGAGTGCCTGGCCGCCCTCGACCTCACCGGCAGGGTCCGCGCGTGGGGCCGCCCGGTGGACGACCCGCTGCTGCACTTCGCCGCCGACCGGGACCAGGTGCGGGTCACCGCCCAGTTCCCGGCGCTCTGGCTGCGCCTGGTCGACGTAGGCGCGGCGCTGACCGCGCGGTCCTGGGCCGCGCCGGTGGAGCTGGTGCTGGAGGTGCACGACGTACGGCTGCCCGCGAACGCCGGGCGGTTCCGGCTCAGGGCGGGGCCGGGCGGGGCGGCGTACGAACACGCCGGGACCGCCGCCGACCTGGCCCTGGACGTACGCGACCTGGCCGCCTGCTACCTGGGCGGGACCCGGGTCGCCGAGCTCGTCGCGGCCGGGCTGGTACGGGAGCACACGCCCGGCGCGGCGGCGGCGCTGGACGCGGCCCTGTGTACGCCCGTACTGCCGCACACGAGCGACGAGTTCTGAAGGCCCGCGGCGGGGGCGTGCGGGTGGGGGCGCCGGCGGCGGGGGCGGGCGAGCGGACCGTCCCCGCCACCGGGGTCAGGCGGGCAGCGAGATCCGTGCGGCCGACATGCCGAAGCCCGGACTCAGGACGCCGGTGGACAGCCCGTCGCCCAGCCGGTGCAGATCCTCCGGGCGGTAACGGCGGCACTTCTGATGCCAGTTGAGGATCCCCGCGAGCCAGTCCTGGAGCTCCCCGACGTACGCGTCGAGCCCCGCCCGGGCATCGGCGTCCAGCTTCCAGTCGTCGTAGAGCAGCGGCAGCTGGTTCGCCACGATGTGTTCGAACTCCTCCATGCGCCGGGTCATCAGCGAGTGGCAGATGTGCAGCGCCTCCGGGTAGCCGATGTCGAAGAAGTTCCGCGTGACCAGGATGTGGTTGTGGACCTCACCCTCGACCTCCACCTCCTTCTGGTACGAGAAGATGTCGTTGATCATGCACGCGACGTCGGCCGCCGCGTTCTCCAGCGACCGGATGGTCCCGGAAGCGTAGATCTCCTCGGGGATGCCCCGGCCCGCCTGGCCGAGCCGGCACAGGTACATCGTGAGGTGCGAGCCGAAGGTGTGGCGGCGCATCTCGGCGTAGTCCACCGGGTCCGGGACGCGGTTCTGGATCTGGTTCTCCATCTCCCACACCCAGCTCCGCAGCATGCTGACGAGCGTCGCCCGGAACTCGCTGCGGACGGCCGGGCTCATGTCCCGGCTCGTGCGCACCCACAGGTCGGCGAGCGCGCGCTCCATGGCCGTGACCGGTGGCGCCTGTTCGGCGTGGTCGACCGGGATCATCGACACCAGCCGCGCGGTGGTCGCCTTGGCGGCCGTGAGGTTCCCGGCCCGGGCGAAGACCACCGGGTAGTAGTCGTCCCCGTACGTTCCCCAGGTGAGCCAGCAGGCGTTGAGCAGCAGCGCCTCGGGGGTGGCGTCGGGGTCGATGCCGGCCGAGCAGAGCGCGAAGTCGTAGCCGCGCAGCTTCTGTTCGTTCCAGATGGCGGAACCGGGGTCGCCGGGCTGCGGATCCAGCAGGCCCATGCGCCGGGACCATGCGACCGATCCCTCGCGCGCGTGGTCCAGGTGCGGGCTGAGGGAGAGCCGGAACGGCATGTGGACCTCCGGGATCACGGAGGGTCCGGTGCGCTCGAAGGGGACGTGGGTGAAGGAGCGTCGGCGCAGGTCGACCGAGCGGCGTGTGAAGACCGACCCCAGGTCGAGCGCGGTGGTGCCGAGCCCCGAGGGGAGGAAGGGCAGGGTGAGCGGGGCGGTGGCCCTGGCCTTGGCCTTGGCCTCCTTGTTCATGTAGCGGCTGGAGACCATGTGCCACTCGTGGCCGCCGGACTGCCAGTCCTGCAGGCCCTTGGCGTAGGCGAGGACGGCCGCGATCTCGGCCGGGTTCATCGCGTGGTCGGCGAAGAGCTGGGGGAGCTCGACGAGCGCGGTCTGCTCGAACTGCTGCAGGCGGGAGGTGAGCAGGTCGTTGGAGGCCTCGGCGGCCTCCTGGGTGGTGCAGCCGAGGAAGGTCTCCAACACCAGGACGGCGTTGGAGAGTTCGCCCTCGTCGGTGACCTCGCGCTGGTAGGAGAAGATGTCGTTGCGGATGTGGACGGCGTCGGAGAAGGCGTCGCGCAGCACGCCGAGCGGGCGTGTGTGCGCGACGCGCGCGGGGACCTCGGCGCAGACGTACTCGATCAGACCGGCCGACCAGGGGGCGCCGCCCACCTTGCGGCGCATCTCGATGTATTCGAGGGGGTTCGCCACGCGCCCGATGCCGATGTTGGCCAGCTCCCACATCGACTCGTTGAGGAGGTTCTTCGTGGACGAGGAGAACCGTTCCCGCCAGTGGGCGGACATCGCCGGTACGGTGCGCGCCCAGAGGTCCGCGAGGCCCGCCTCGACCGGGTTGGCGGGCTCGGGGAAGCCGTCGGCCAGGTCCATCGGCATGAAGGCGGCGAGGCGGTCGAGATACGTTTTTGCGCCGTCACGGTCCTGGGTGCGCTTGAACGTCTCCAGGAAGTGGTCGTCGAAGAAGAACACCCACACGTACCAGTCGGTGACCAGCGACAGCGCCGCGCTGTCGCAGTCGGGGTGGGTGTACGAGCAGAGCAGGGCGTAGTCGTGGGACTCGAGATCGCTCTCCTCCCAGACGCCGGAACCGTCCAGCATGCCGAAGTCGCGCGCCCACTTCCTGGTGTGGACCCGCGCGTCCTCCAGGTGGGGGTTCAGTCGCGCCGGATAAGGCACGTAGAAATCCGGCAGTTGAAACGGCTGCGTCACGGCAGGTCGGCCTTTCGTCCATGGGTGCGGGGGCCGGGCCGGTCGTGTCCCGGCCCCCGCGGGAGATCAGCAGTGCCCTACCCCTGGGGGCGGTCGGACAAGGGGGATTTCACTGCATCAGGTGACGGACGGGTCGTTCCGCGGCGCGGGGGCCTGGCGGGGGATAAGAGAGGGCTGGTGGGCGAACTGCTCGGCTTGCATCCGGAACATGGACGCGTACCGGCCGCCGAGTGCCAACAGCTCCTCGTGGTCGCCCCGTTCGACGAGCCGCCCCTCGTGCAGGACGTAGATGACGTCGGCGAACCGCACGCCGGACATCCGGTGCGTGACCAGGACGACCGCCCGCTGCGGGCCCGCGAGGCCCCGGATACTGTCGAAGGCGGCGATCTCCGCCTCCGGGTCGAGCGCCGAGGTGGGCTCGTCCACGACGAGGACGCGGGCGTCGCGGAAGCGCGTGCGGGCCAGGCCGAACTTCTGCCACTGCCCGCCGGAGAGTTCCGAAGCCCCCCTGAACACCCGGGCGAGCAGGGTCTCGTAGCCGTGCGGCAGCTTCTCCACGATCCGGTCGGCGCCCGCGTACCGGGCGGCGGACACCACCTCGGCGGCCAGGTCGACCGCGCGGTCGGGGCCCTCGGCTCCGGGCCGGCCGATGGCGATGTTGGTACGGGCGGTCACCGGCCAGCGCTCGAAGTCCTGGGTCAGCAGGGCGACCCGGTCGAAGACCTGCTCCCGGTCGGCGTCCCGTACCTCGATCCCGTCCCAGGTCAGCGACCCCGAGTCGGGCAGGTGCAGGCCGGCGAGCAGTTTGACGAGGGTGCTCTTGCCGGAGCCGTTCTCCCCGACCAGGGCGACGACGGTGCCCGCCTCGATGGTGAGGGAGATCCCGGTGAGGGCGGGCTCGTCCCGGTCCGGGTAGCTGAAGGTCACGTCGTCGAGCCGGACCGTGGAGAGCCGTTCGGACAGCGCGAGTCCGCCGGACGGGATGGCGCGGCGGGCCGCCTCGGCGAGGAACCGCTCCAGGTCCCGGACGTAGAGGGACTCCTCGTGCAGGGTGTTGGTGGTGGAGACGAGCGCGCCCAGGCTCGCCGAGCCGGTGCGCACCGCGATCACGGCGGTGCCGGCGACGGCGAGGTCCATCCGGCCGGAGACGATGAGCGCGCCCATCGCCCCGTAGGTGATCAGGGCCGCGAGGCCGGAGAGCGCGGCGGCGAGGAGCTCGGTGCCGGCCTTGTCCTTGGCGAGGCGGGTGGCCTCGCCCTCGGCGACCTCGGCCATGTTGCGGTAGTGGCCGAGGAGGTAGCGGCCGACGCGGTGCACCCGTACCTCGGGGGCCGACGTACGGGAGATCAGCAGCTGGCCGATGAGCCGGGCGGCCCGTACGTGCTCCACCCAGGTGATCATGGACAGGTAGCGGCGCTGGGCCACCCGCATCGCGCCCCAGCCGCGCGGGGCGGCGATGAGCAGCAGCATGGGCAGCAGCAGCGGGTGCAGCACGGCGAGCACCCCGGCGGTGGCGACGAGGGAGATCACCCCGCCGAGGGTGGCCACGCAGGCGCCGACCGTACGGCGGGCCGAGGGCGGCCCCCACTGGGCGCTGTCCAGCAGCCGCCGGAACTCCCCGTCCTCGATGGCCTCTAGCTCCACCTCGACGGCCGCGCTCAGGTACTGCTCGTGCGCGGCCCGCTCGACCTTGGGCTCCAGCCGCCCGGCGGCCGCCGTGGACCGGGAGGCCAGTACGGCTCCCACCACGGCGACCAGCGCGCCGGTGGCCAGGGCGGGCAGGGCGGCGTGCAGCCGGTCGGCGGCGCTGCCCTCGCCGAGCAGCGTACGGAGCACATCGCTGACGACGAGCAGCCCGACGGCGGAGGTGACCCCCTGCCCGGCCTCGGCGGCGGCGACGGTGAGCAGGGCGGGGCGGTCGGTGTCCCAGGCGAGGCGCAGGGTCCCGCCGACCATGCGGGGCATGGAGCGCAGGGTGCTCAGGAGTCGCCCCTCGAGGCGGGCGTAGTCGTGGTTGGACCAGCCGGCGTCGTAGCGCAGGGGTCCGCCGAAGAGGCGGCGTTCGCTCTCGGAGACGGCTGGTTCCGCGGCTCGGGGCCGCTTGAGGAGCCTCATGCGCGGCCACCTCCGCCCGGCGCCGGGTCGAACACCACATGAACGTGCACGGATCGCAAGATTCCTCCCGAGGTGCCGCGGCTGCGCACTGACGCCGGAAGAACGTGGCTGCTCAGAACGGCGTCACGGGGCGCCCGGAGCGAACGCCCGCACACAGTTGCGACCGCGAGCCGGACCCCATGGGCCGCGCGGTGACCCGGCGTTCGAACCACCCGGAGGTGGCGATGACCCCCTTCGAGGGATTGCGCGGGCCAATGCACGGTGCCCGCAATCCCGACATGAACACGACCGGCGATAGGGCGGAAGGCCGCCTCCCCGTGAGGGGGAGACGGCCTCCGTGTGGTGCCGGTGTTATGACTTGGGTAGAGGGAGCGGGGCGGTGCCGAGGGTGGGGATGGTCCACTGCTGGGCGGACGAGTTGTTGCAGTCGTAGAGCCAGAGTTGTGTGCCAGGAGTGGTGTTGAAGCCGCCGAGGTCGAGGCAGCGGCCGGAGACGGGGTTGTAGATGGCACCGTTGGCGCGGGGGAGGAACTGCTGGCTTGATGCGCTGCTGTCACAGGTGCGGAGTTCGATGAGAGTGGTGTTCGCCGTTCCCGCAGCAGTGGCGTTGAGGCATTTGCCGTTGGTCCGGACGGTGCCGTCGTTGCGGATCTGGAACTTCTGGGCGTTGGTCCCGTTGCAGCCGGTGATCTGGATCTTGTTGCCGTCGTCTTCGCTGTCCCCGTTGTTGTCGACGCAGTGGGTGGCGGCGGCGGTCAGAGCGATGGGGCCGGTGGCGCCGGGGGCGGTGACGGAGGCGGCGTAGGGGTAGACGGCGAGGTTGCTGATGCCGCCGGTGAAACCAGAGTTGACGTACGCTCCCGCGTCTTTGAATCGACCGAGAGTGAAGGGACCGACGGGGGCCGGGCTGCTGGATGCGTTGTGGTGGCCGGTGGCGGCGAGGGTGCCGTTGACATACAGGCGCATCTGCCCGGTGGTGTGGTCGTAGACGGCGGTGAGCTGCGTCCAGGCGCTGAGGGTGATCTTGGCGGCGCTGTTGGATTCGTTGGTCAGATCGTACGGCCAGGTGTCTGTATCGGCGTGGGCGAGACCGAAGCGCCAGACGTTCGCGTTGTGGTCGGGGAAAAGAAGCAGCGAGCTGTTGCGGTCGAGGTCCTGGCTGAGAACGACTCCGCCGGCCTTGTCAGCCTTGGCCATGGTAGTGATGGTGAAGCTCTTGCGGGTGTCTATCACGTGGCCAGGGGTGGTGATGACAGAGCTGGTGCCGGTGAACTTGGCGTAGGTGGTGTTGCTGCCTCCGATGGTGTCACCTTCCCAGGTGATGCCGACCGTGGTGGCGGGGGTGTTGCCCAGGGGCTTGGTAGCGGGGTCGGCACCGATCATGTCCGGGGTCTTGTCGCCACTCTGGCCGGTAAGGACCCAGTGGGCCTTGGGCGTGTTGAGGTTGCCCAGGGTGACTGGGTTCGTGTCGAAGCCGGCGACGGTCGGGTGCGGGACAGTGCTGCTGGGGCGGGTGCCGGTGCCGCTGAACGAGACGAGTTGCTGCTGAGTGTCCACGGCCCAGAGGTCAGGGATGCCGTCACCGGTGAGGTCGCCTTCAGAGCCGACCCGGGGGTAGGCCTTGGGGTCGATCCTTCCGATGGCTGTGCCGGCCGCCGGGTCGGTGAATACGGTGAGGTCGGGGGCCTGTGTGGTGCCCTTGATGGTGAGGGCGCGCAGGGTGCCGTCGGTCTTGGAGCGGGCGAACAGGGTCGGAAAGTCGGTGCCCTGGGCGGGCCCTGGGGCGATCAGCTCGTAGCCGCCCCACTTGGTGTCGTTGGCGGAGAGCAGGATCGCACGCGTGGAGAGCACCTGATCGGCGGTTCCGGCTCGGCTGAGCCAGAGCCGTCCGTTCTCGACGAACACCAGGGAGGTACGCGGTAGGGCGTCCGGGTTGGGTCCGTCGCTGTCACCCGTCACCGAGCCGAAGGCCGCGATCTGGGTGACCTTGGACCAATCCGCTCCGAAGCTGTGGGTGGCGCAGTCGATGGTGATGTTGGTCGCGGTCACGCATGTGACTGGCTTGGTGACAGAGTTGGGTGCCTTCCCGTCGAACCAGCCGCCGTTGTTGTCATTGGTGTAGAGGTAGAGGTTGGGCTTGTCGGGCTGGTGGGCGAAGAGGTCGTCGACGTTCTTGTGGCCCGGGCTGCCGCGGTGGCTGATCTGGATGCCGTTCCATGTGCCGGTGTTGCCCGGGACGGCCTTCATGTCTGCCCTGGGCGCGCCGTACGGGTCCTCGCCGCCTGCGATCTTGCGGAGGTTGCCAGCGGTGTCGGGCAGCAGGATGTCGGGCTTGTGGTCGTTGTTGATGTCACCGAAGACCGGTTTGCCGGCGTCGGGGTTGGACGGGGCGTAGTAGCTGTAGACAGCGGGCTGGGACATGTTGCCCGCGTTGTCCTGCGTCTGCAGGTACACGTAGTTGGTGCCCCAACGAGGCGGTGTGATCTTGATGGTGGCTTTGCCGTCGGTCAGCTTGGTGACGGACGGGTCGGTGTCGGTGCACTTCCAGCCGGTGGCGGCGGCCTTGACCGGGTCGGTGGTCCAGCGTGCGCAGGCCAGGCCGGACGTGCGACGGCCGCTGACGGCGGCCGGGTCGGTACCGGCGGGGGCCGGGTCGGTGCCGGTGAGGGTGAAGGTGCCCTCTTGCCCGGCGAGCTTGGGGTGGGCGCCGATGGTGCCCGAGGCGGGGAAGTCGGTGGAGGTGACGGCCGCGGTCGGCGGGGTGCGGTCGACGCGGAAGAAGCACATCTCGGTGGGATCGCTGGTGAGGGTGCCGTCGGTGACGCGGGCCTGCCAGCCGTACTGGTGGCCGTCGGTCAGGGTGCCGATGTCGACGGTGACAGGGCCGCTGCTGCCGTTCCAGCCGGAGTCGGCGTAAGCGCTCTTACCCCCGTTGTCGTCGTCCCAGTACTGGAAGCCCGTCCAGAGCTGCTGTCCGGTGGCCGAGTTCGTGGACGTGGTCAGGGTGATGTTGTTGTTGGCGCCGACCCAGCCGGGGTTGTCCCAGGGGTTGGCGGTGCCGGGGGTGCGGCAGTCGGCGTAGGAGCCGGTGCCGGCGAATCCGGGGGTCGGGCCGGTGCGGGGGCCCCAGACGGTGGGCTGGATGTCGTACTCGACAACGATGTGCGGAGTGTTGCTGAACCGCTGGCGGTAGTACTTGTTGTACTCGTCGTTGGGTGCGAGGCCGACAGTGATCGTGGGCCACTGGTAACGGACGGCGCTCTTCACCAGTTCCTTGACATCGAACTGGATGTCGCCAGAACCGGACATGTTGATCGCGCCGACTTTGCCGCAGCCCTGCATCGTGGAACCGGTGCCGCAGGGCTGCCGGTTCCAGCTGGTCGGGTTGCTGATGTAGCCGGTGGAGTACAGCCCCATCGGGGTGACGGTGCTCGGGCTGGAGGAGGAGACCACGGTCGCGTAGAACGTCGCGTTGATGATCTCGGTGTGGTGGAGCCGCGAGTCGACGCCGATCTGGAAGTACGCGCGCGTGCGGCCTATTCCGGTGCAGGGCGGGTTGCCGATGTTGTATCCGCAGTAGCCGGTGGCGGGCCGGTCCTGCCCGTACTCGGTCCCGTTGAACTCGTTGGTGTCTGCGTAGGCCTCCTGGACCTGAGCCCAGGCCTGGTTGGCGTTGTCCAGTGTGGGATTCCAGCCTGGGTCGATGTACCACGGGCCGGTGCCTTGACCGAGGAGCGTCGCGTCGGGGACGAGCTGGATGCCCCTGGCATCGACCGTCGTACCGATCTTTCGTATGGTGGCGCCCGCCCCGGGGCCGTCAGTGCTCGACGGCGTTGATGTTCCCTCGGCCGGAGTGGACTGCTCCGCCAGGGCGCCAGCTGACTTGGAGGGAGTGGAGGAGGCGGTGGCCGTGGCGCTTGCTGAATCCCACATGAGAGGGGTGGGGGCGGAGAAGCGGGTCTTGTCCTGGCTGTCCGCGGCCTTGAGGTTGCCGGCGCTGTCCGCGGTCACGGTGAGTCCGTCGGCCTCGACGACGAGCTGGAGGTTCTTGACGACCGGGTTGGCCGCGGCCTCAGCGGTGCGGACGATCAGCACCTGGCGCCAGCCGCCGAGCGTGGTAGCGCTGAGCTCGAGGTCCACGCCGGGCATGACAGACGAGTACAAGGCGCTGTCGCCGTTGAGGACGGGCTTGGGCAGTGGGAATGGGGCCTTGAGGGCCAGTCTCTTGCCGTCTGCGGTGGTCATGGTCGCCATCGGCCCTGTGCCGCCGCCGGAGAGGCTGAGCTGGGAGGGAACAGCTGTCGGCGCCAACGTTCCGTCGGCGTTGGCGCGCAGAGTGGCGTCGATGGCCTGCCAACTCCCGGCGGCCGTTTTGATCCGCTGGGGTACGGGCGCCGTGTCTGTTGTGAGGGTGCCACTCGGCGTGGCGAAAGTCTGAGAACTCGCTGTCGTCAAAGGCTCGATGACGACCGGCTTGCCACTGACCTTGGCCTGAGCCCTCGCGGCATTGACCGCTTCGGACTCCGCTGAGGGAGCGCGGGGCGTGGGCGCGGGCCATGCGCTCTCGGCCGGGCCGTGGTTGCGTGCGTCGTCGGCGAACGCCGGAGGGCCTACGAGCAGACCCGCACCGAGGGCGAGTACGGCGGCTCCGGCAACGGGAAGAGCGATCGCGTGGGGGGTCCACCGTCTGCGGAGGATCCCCGGGCTGGAAAGGCGTGAACGGATGGCTGGCCTCATGGCGGAGGTCCTCGCTGTGAGCGGTAGATGAGCAGAAGTCAGGCGCAGGCTTCCTTCCTGTCCGCAAATTTGTCAACAGATCGTCAGGTCTTGATGTCCGCTACATGGCATGAAATGCCAGCTTGTCCAGGGCGTGACATTAGCCACGTAAGCGAATTCTAAAAACTCTCTTACGTGTCGAACATTCGCTCCATAGAGTGCGCCAGATCCGGACCTGGCTGCTCGGTCATTTTCATGTTTCGGTTTCCTGTGGGGGGATCCTGTTGTCTCGTAGGGGTGGGTTCGCCGTGCGCTCTAAGCGCGGTAGAGCACGGGTCGCGGTGGTTGCCGCGCTCGCGGTTCTCGTCTCTGGCCTGGGTCTTCCCGTGGTCCAGGCCGCTGACAAGCCGCCAAAGGTGTGGGTGCCACCGAAGACCGCACTGCCGAACGCGAAGGCGGTCAAGGGCGCCGATGCTAAGCCCGCGGCAAAGGGGGCACCCGCCGGCAAGGTGTGGAAGCCCGCGCCGAAATCGAGAACTCCCGCCGGTGTCACGACGGTTGCGGTCGGGCCTCGCCCTGCTCCGCAGCCCGTCGCGGGATCGGAGTCCGTTCAGGCGGGCGATCTTCCCGTATGGGTCGCGCCCGGGAATGGCGCAAAGTCGTCGGCTCCCCTGTCCAAATTGGCCACCTCGCCCTCGGCCACTGGGGTCGGCAGCCTCAAGGTCGAGGTAAAGGATGCGGCGAAGACCCGCGCAGCCGGGGTGAACGGCGCGCTGATCGCTCTCACCGACCCTGCCGGGGTTGCAGCGACGGGCAAGGTCGAGGTCGGGCTTGATGTCTCAGCATGGGCGAAGAACGCCGGCGCGAACTGGGGGAGCCGTGCTCGACTGGTACAACTGCCCACGTGTGCGCTGATCACGCCGGGAGCTGCGGGCTGTACGACCCGTACGCCGGTGGTCTCGCACACGGACGCCTCAGGGCGGCTGGTGGTGGAGGTCGACGTACGGAAGTCCGCCGCAGGATTCTCCTCGCTGCTGAAGGCCCAGCCCGAGGCGTCGCAGTCGTCCCAGGACTCCGTCCCGCAAGTACTCGCCGTGCAGGGCGTCGCTCTGGCCGTGGAGCCGGGCCCTTCCGGCAATCTCGGTGACTACTCCGCGACCCCGCTGCTGCCCTCCGCCTCCTGGCAAGCCGGTGCCAACGCGGCGAACTTCACCTACGGCTACACGGCCGAGGTTCCCTCGGCGATCGCCGGCGCGGCGCCCAGTGTCGTACTCGGCTACGACTCCTCCTCGATCGACGGCCGCACCGCTTCGACGAACGCTCAGTCCGGCCTGATCGGTGAAGGCTGGGACTGGAGCCCCGGCTCCATCTCCCGTTCCTACAAGGCCTGCAAGGACGCGGGCATAACGGACTCGGGCGACCAGTGTTGGGCCGGCGACATCCTCTCCCTGTCCATGGCGGGCCATGCGGGCCAGATCGTCCGCGACGACACCACATGCGTGTACCGCCTCCAGGGTGACGACGGCACCAAGATCGAACGCCTCACCGGCCAGCGCAACGCGGCATGGAAGGGCGAGGGCTTCAAGGTCACCACGACGGACGGCACCCAGTACTACTTCGGTTCCAATCGTCTGCCCGGGGGTGACGGCACCGACCCCGAGGCCAAGTCCGTCTCCACTGTTCCGGTCTACTTCAACAGTGGCCAGGACAAGTGCCTCGGCGCCCAGACGCCCGCCAACGGCACCTGGCAGCAGCTCGGCTGGCAGTGGAACCTCGACTACGTCGTGGACCCCCACCAGAACCTGATCTCGTACCGCTACGAGCAGGAGAACAACTACTACGGGCGTGGCGGCGGCCAGAACAACGGCACCGGTACCTCCACCCTCTACCAGCGTGCCTCCTACCCGACCTGGATCGGCTACGGCCAGCGCCTGCCCGACCAGATCACAGCCAAGGGCACGGCGAACCCCGCCGCGCAGGTGTGGCTGCGCACCGCCGACCGCTGCTTCGAGACGGGCACAGCATGCGACCCGGCCCAGCGCAAGTCCAACGCCACGGCCTGGGGTGACACCCCGGTCGACCAGGAGTGCGCCGCCACAGGTCAGTGTCTGAACCTCTCACCGACCTTCTTCTCCACCAAGCGTCTGACGAAGATCGACACCGAGGTCCTCGACGGTACTGTCTACCGCACGGTCGACTCCTACGCGCTCAAGCAGCACTTCGAGCCCTCAGTCGACGGCACCGCGCCGACCCTGTGGCTCGATTCCGTCCAGCGAACCGGTACGAATGCCCGGGCGGCCAAAGTCGTGCCCCCGGTATCCTTCGCGCCGCTGCAGATCCCGAACCGCGTCGACGGCGTCGTCAAGCGCCCCAACGGCACTGACGCCGGCGCCTCGCGCTTCTACCGGCCGCGCATCCAGACGATCACTACCGAGACCGGTGGCCAGATCAACGTGGTCTACAAGGCGCCCGAGTGCTCGCGCGTCCAGGGCACCATGCCGTCCTCCGAGGACAGCAACACCATGGCCTGCATGCCGGTCAAGTGGTACCTCCCCGGCCAGTCATTCCCCGATCCGGTCAACGACTGGTTCCACAAGGTCGTCGTCCAGTCCGTCACCCAGCAGGACAAGGTGGCCGGCCAGGTCACCACCGTCACCGACTACGAGTACGGCGGCGGCATCGCCTGGCACCGCGACGACTCCGAGTTCACCGACCCCAAGACCCGCACGTGGGACCAGTTCCGCGGCTACGCCACCGTCACCACCCGTACGGGCAGCGGCAACAGCGCCGAGGCCCCGCGCACCAAGTCCGTCGCCACCTTCCTGCGCGGCATGGACGGCGACGTCCTCGCCAACGGCAGTAAGCGCAGCGTGACGGTCGCGGACGCCCACGGCGGCACCATCAAGGACGAGGAAGTCCTCTCCGGCTTCGTCCGCCAGACCGAGACCTACGACCGCGATGGCGGCACCGTCGTCGCCGACGAGGTCTCCACCCCCTGGCTCCGCTTGCAGCCCACCGCCACCCGCGCCCAGTCCGGCGGCATGCCGCCCATCACCGCCCGCGTGATGAACACCGGCAAGGTCACCAGCCGCGCCAAACTCGCGAACGGCACCTGGCGCACCAGCGAGCGCACCTCCACCTACGACGACACCCTCTTCTCCCGCCCGCTCCAGGTCGACGACAAGAGCGACCTGTCCCGCCCCGACCAACGCCTGTGCACCTCCTTCGAGTACGCCACCGGCCCGGGCGGTGCGCTCACCCAGCTCGCCTCCCGCACCCTGGTCCTCTCCGGCGCCTGTGGCCAGACCGCTACCGCTGCCAACACGGTCGGCGACACCCGTGCCTACTTCGATAGCCTGCCTCTCGGCCAGGCCGCGGTGACCGCCGACCAGACCGGCACCGAGGTCCTGGAGAAGTACGACGCCACGGGCAAGCCCGTCTACCGCCTCAACATCACCTCCGCCTACGACGCCTACGGCCGCATCACGAGCACGACCAACAAAGTCCGCAAGGACGCCGCCCACCCCGACGGTGCCGTAACCAAGACCGAGTACACGCCGGCCACGGGCTCCTTGCCCCTCCAAGTCACCCACACCAACCCGCTCGGCTGGAAGACGTACACCAGCCTTGACCACGGCCGCGGGTTGCCGCTGACGACGAGGGACGAGAACGGGCATAGTGCCTCACGTAGTTACGACTCCTTGGGCCGGGTCGTGTCCATCTGGCAGCCGGGGCAGGACAAGACGATCGACCCGCCCGTCCGCAAGTTCTCTTACGCGATGAACGGCACCAACGCGCCCACCACCGTTCTGAGCCAGACGCTCATGAACGACAACTCGTACATCTCCAGCTACACCATCTATGACGGCCTCGGCCGCATCCGGCAGACCCAGGCACACACCCCTTCCGGGGTCTACGGCCGCATGGTCACCGACGCGCTCTTCGACTCGCACGGCTGGCAGGTCAAGACCAGCGCCCCCTACTACAACAACCAGGCCGCACCCGGCGGGGCGCTGTTCCTCCCCAACGGAGGTGTCAACCCGGACAGCCAGATCCCCGCCCAGACCGTCTCGGTCTTCGACGGCCTCGGCCGCTCCACCGCCTCCGTCTTCCAGTCCTACGGCATCGAACAGTGGCGCTCGAAGACCGAATACCCGGGCGCCGACGAGATTCGCACCATTCCGCCGAGCGGGGGCTACGCCACCGCCAGTATCACCAATGGCACGACCTCACTGCTGCGCCAGTACAAGAGCAACACCCCCACTGGCGCCTACGACGAGACCACGTACGAGACGAACACACAGGGCCAGGAGCTCCGGCGCAAAGACTCCGCGGGTAACGAGTGGACCTTCGCCTACGACCTCCTCGGCCGCACGGTGAAGACCACCGACCCTGACTCGGGCACGGCCACCACGGTCTACGACGACAGCAAGAACCTCGTCACCGCCACCGACGCCCGCGGCAAGAGCGCCACGACAGTCAGCGACATCCTCGGCCGCACCGTCGCCACCTATCAGGGCACGACCGTCGATCCGGCCAAGCAGGTCGGAGCGTTCACCTACGACACCAAGGGCCTCGGCAAGCCGGCCACCAGCACCCGCTACGTAGGCGGTGCCTCCGGCAGCGCCTACACCACAGAGGTCACCGGCTACGACAGCGGCTATCGGCCCCTCGGCACCAAGGTCACCATTCCCGCAGCCGAGAACCAGCTCGCGGGCATCTATGAGACCAAGAACACCTACGACAAGTACGGCCAGCTCAAGGCCACCGCCCTGCCCGCCATCGCCGGGGCCGGACTCGACGTAGAAACCCTGCACTACGGCAGGGACGTCGCTGGCAACTTCACTGGGTTCGACAGCACCATGGGACCGCTTGAGACGTACACCCCCTACGTCGTGGACATGCGCTACGACCCTTACGGTCGCGCCCTTCGAACCACGGTCGGCGTCAATGGCCGCCAGATCGTCTCCACCGTCGACTATGACCAGGCAACCGGCCGGCCTGTAAGGACCACCCTCGACAAGCAGACCTCGACCACCGCGAGTGTCGACGTCATCGACTACACCTACAACCGGGTCGGCCAGCTGACCTCGATCAGCAACACGCAGGACGGCGCCGCCCGCGACCTGCAGTGCTTCACCACCGACTACCTCGGCCGACTCACCCAGGCCTGGACCGACACCGGCGCCACCACGACGGCACCCCAGCCCAGCGTCCGCGGCATCGGCGGCTGCGCCAACAGCACCGGTCCCAAGGTCGACGCCACTGGCAAGCCCAGCGTGGGCGGACCGGCTCCGTACTGGCAGCAGTACGAGTACGACAAGATCGGCAACCGCACCAAGCTGGTGAAGAAGGACGTCACCGGCAACGCGGCCAAGGACACGACGGTCACCCAGACCTTCGGCTCCGGCCCGAACACCCCGTCCACCGACCCGAAGACCGGTGGCGGCACGGGCGGCCCGCACGCCCTGATGGCCTCCACCGAGACCAGTGCCGCCGGCACCAAGGTGACCTCGTACACCTACGACGCCACCGGCAATACCGCCTCCATCACCAGCACCCCGGGCACCAAGACCCTGACCTGGAACGACCAGGGCAAGCTCGACAAGATCACCGGGACCGGCGAGAGCGCCGGTACGAGCTACCTGTACGGCACCGGCGGCAACCAGCTCATCCGCCGCGACCCTGGCAAGACCACCCTCAACCTCGGCACCGACCAGATCACCCTGGACACCGCCACCGGCAAGGTCTCCAACGTCCGTACCTACGGCGCCCCTGGCGGCCTTTCCATCACCCGCACCACCACCGCCGGCGTATCCACGCTCAGCTACCAGGCTTCGGACCACCACGGCACCAACGGTGTCCAGTTCAACGCCACCGACCTCGCTCAGGTCCGCCGCCCCGCCGACCCCTTCGGCAACGAACGCGGCACCCAGCCGGCGCCCGGCACCTGGGCCGGCGACAAGGGCTTCGTCGGCGGCACGAAGGAGAAGGCGACCGGCTTTACGCTGCTGGGCGCCCGCGAATACGACCCCACTACGGGCCGCTTCATCAGTCCCGATCCGATCATCGACGCTGGCGACCCACAGCAATGGAACGCGTACGCCTACTCCAACAATGATCCCATCAACAACTCAGACCCCAGTGGCCTCCGTTATGTAGACGACAACCAGGAAGACGTCAACTACTACACAAGGAATACGACTCAGGAGGGCGAGACGCCTCGCGCCATCCGTGATGAGAGCCCTGAGGAAAAAGAGCTGAATGCGGCAAACGGCGAAGTCAGCAAGGCAAAGAAGCGGCGCGACGCGCTGAAGCACGCCGTCGTCGACCTGGTCATGGACCTGATCGGCTACAACGACGCCCGTGACTGTTTCACCAAGGGCGACGTCATGGCGTGCATCAACACAGCACTCAATGCCGTCCCCTGGGGCAAGGTCCTCAAGGCTGTCAAGATCGGCATCAAGGCCTTGGGGATCTACAAGGAACTCAACAAAGCCTACGATGCCATCAACGCCGCCGAGCGCAGAGCCGGCAAGGCCAGGGAGGCGTTCACCAAGGCAAAAACGGCCGAGGACGAAGCAGCCGCAGCAGCAGCCAAGGCAGCCAAGTCAGGCGACGCGAAAGCCTCAAAGGATTCGGCCAGCGACAGCGCCGGCACGGAGTCTAAAGCCGGCAAGGGGGAAGCCGATGCCGAATCTCAAGGCGGCGGCTCCGACGCCAGGACGAAGTCAGACTCCTGCGAAGTCAAGACGAATAGCTTCCCCGGAGGTACCAAGGTCCAGATGGCAGATGGCACCACCAAAGCCATCGAAGACGTTCGTGTCGGCGACACCGTGATGGCAACTGACCCCCAGACCGGTGAAACCCGCCCGAAGAAGGTCACCGCCACCATCACCACCCCGGACGACAAGGACTTCACCGACCTCACCCTCACCGACGACGCGAACCCCCGCGGCCCGCCGACCACCATCACCTCCACATTCCACCACCCCTACTGGAGCGAAACCCGCCGCCAGTGGACCGACGCCGGCGACCTCACCCCCGGCGAACAGCTCCGCCAGCCCAACGGCACCACCCTCACGGTCCAGGCCAACCGCAACTACCCGTACGCCGTCACCACCCACAACCTGACCGTCGACGACTTCCACACGTACTATGTGCTGGCGGGTGCCGCCCCGGTCCTCGTTCACAATTGTGGTGGCACCGCTACCGTTTCGTATGACCCCGATATGGGGCCTACGGGACACGCTATAATTCAAATTGACATGGCTGACGGTCGGTCGCGGATTACCGGGCAGATAATCAACGGAATTCCCCCTAGGCCGGGGCAGTTCAACGGTCTTCCGACCACAGGTGCGCACGCGTATGCCGAGGATCTCGGTCCTAACACCCGGTCGCTCACCTTCGACCTGCCGAATGCAGAAGGTGCCTACGCGACTCAGGGGAGGACTATTGATGCGGACCTCGGGGCGTATGACGGAATGGACAACAGTTGTGTGACCTATTGTGTTGACATCCTGCGGGCTGGCGGCGTCAACCTGCCTGAAGGGCGTCGCGGAATGGCCGTGCTGCGAGGAAGGATGAACAGAGGGTGAGTCAGGTGGGTGGCCCGTCGGAGTACATCAAGGTCTTGGCGGAGATTATCGCCAGCCCGAGAGTTGGTGGATTGCACCTTCGCCGAGTGGGTGAACTTCTCGTTGCGCGAGAAGAGCTGAATGAGCGGTTCCTTGATCCCAGTAGGCGTAAATACTCGGACTCCGAGTTTGATGACATCGTGATCAAGTCGTCGGAGCTTGATGATGAATATGTCCGATTGTGGCGAGCCTGCGAGGAGGGAACTCGGGAATGGCGTCACTCTGACGGCTTGCCGGCATTGGCCCTCGCCCTGAAGCAAGCTGCCGAATATTACCGGACGGTTGCATCCGTTACCTGATCCTGAACGGCAGCAGAAAATGAGAGGCCTCGCCGGGATTTCTTCCAGCGGGGCCTCTGAGCTGTTTGACGGCAGTAGTTGACGGCAACGTCAGCGGATGGGGGCCGCGCAGGGCGGGGGTTCGCCGCGGTCATCGGGCCGGCTGGTGCTCTCGTCGGAGCACAGGAGAGTACGGCTCAGAAGGTTGATGGCATCACGCTGGAGGCGGAGCCGGACGTGGGCGTAGACGGTGGCAGTGACGCCAATGTGGGCGTGGCCGAGGAGTTCTTTGATCACGAGGAGTTCCACGCCTTGCTCCAGGAGCAGGGTGGCGCTGGAGTGCCGTAGATCGTGGAATCGGATGTGGCGGAGCCCGATCCGATCGAGGAGGGCACGGAAGCCACGCGCGTAGCCGTCTGACGGCAACGCCGACGGCAACAGGGGCACACAAAGCGGCACTTCACGCATACCCACGGACTGGCCGAATTCCACTGACCTGCGAAAACGCAGATGACGGCACCTCGGCCAGCACACGTACTATGTGCTGGCTGGCGCCACTCCTGTGCTCGTTCACAATTGTGGTGTTGTTGACGCAGTCCATGCGGAAGCAGAGGCGGTCGCGGACCTTGGAGGCTCTCAGCGTCCGCAAGTGATGGAAGCTTTGCAGGTTCCCGGACATGCCCCCATCGTGGCCCATAGCGACGTAGGGGCAGGTATCCGACGAGGCCATCCGGCCATCCAGGGAGTCCTCGATTCCATCCCGACCGCTGCGCGCGGTAATAATCATGGAGGCTGTGGTTTGGTTCAGTGTCTGACGGAAGCCTTGGACGCTGGACTCGATCCGACTGGAGCCACCGCCGCGGCCACCCTGGGACGCACCAGAACGAACAAGAACTTCAAAAAGCTCATTGGGCCGTGCGACAGCTGCAAGGTTCTAGTCGAGCACTTCAATATCGATTTCAGGGTGGCGCCGTAGATGCCTCGATTCTCGCGAGAAGTAGAGGGTGCCCTTCGGCGTGCCGGCTGGGTACCGGATCGCAGGGTTGACCTCGATCAATGGAAGGCGTCACTGTCAGAGTTCATCTGGCATGCCGCAGCGGAGGAGTTCCTTCAAGAGTTTGGCGGAATCCGAGTAGACATCAGCGGCCCTGGAATCACATGCGCGAGGGAGCCGTTCGAGTTCGATCCGGAGCTCGCCATCGGAGAGGGGGGAAAGTTTGCAGAGCTTTCTGAATTGTTCGGTCGCAAATTCTTCCCCTTGGGAGAAGTGGGTCTGGGGGAATTCTTCCTGGCGATCGATGAAGAGGGTGCCATCTACCTCCTGGGTGCTTGGGCGCTAAGGCACGGCGTGGGGGATGCAGCCTTGGAGCATCTCATTACGGGAGTTGCGCCGGAAAGGCTTAGTCCGCTCGCCTGAAATATTTCGTAACCAGGTCGCATCAGTACGGTATAGAGGCCACTGGCGAAGTTCCGTACAATTTGACGCTTGGGAATTCCGCAGCGGCCCCTCCGGATCTGTTTCCGGCGGGGCCGCTGGGGTGTCTGACGGCAGTAGTTGACGGCAACGTCAGCGGACGGCCGGAGCGCAAGGCGGTAGGCCGGTGCCGACGTTTGTACCGGTGGAGGTCTCGGTGGGGCTGTGGAGCGTGCGACCGAGGAGGTCGATGGCGTTGCGCTGGAGGCGGAGTCGGACGTGGGTAGACGGCCTTGCTCCAGGAGGAGGGTGGCGGTGGAGTGCCGTAGGTCGTGGAAGCGGATGCGGCGGAGCCCTGCCCTAGGAGGGCGCGGAAGCTGCGATTGAGGTTCGCTGGATCGATCGGCCCTCCTGCCGGCGTGCTGAAGACGAGGCTGTTGTCCCTCCAGTTTCCCGCTGCCGCCTCTCGTTCTCATTCCTGCACCTCGCGGTGTTCCTTGAGTGAGTGGATGCACTCGCTGGGGAGCGCTATGCGGCGTTCGGATGCGCGGGTCTTGGTGGGCAGGGCGGTCAGCCCGCCGGTCTGGGTGTGCTGGAGGGTGCGGCGGATGCCGACAGTGCCGTTGTGGAGGTCGAGGTCCTCCCACTGGAGGCCGAGGAGTTCGCCCTTGCGGAGTCCGGTGCGGAGGGCGAGTTCGTACAGCGAACGGGCGGTCCTCGCGGGCGCCAACGAGGAACTGACCTGGAGCACGCCGCCCGCCACTGCGCCCCACCCGGCGCCGAGTAGGCCTTGATCGCCGTGCAGTCCCATGACGGTGAAGTCCTGCACACTGAGCAGTGGGGTGGGGTTGACCTGGCTACCAACGGAGTTAGGGAATTTGATCCCGCGACCCTTTCTCCCTTCACTATTAACGTGCGAGTCGAGCTGCCGCGAGTTCAAGGGGCCTTGGCCTACATCGACAGGCAGATCAGCCGGTCGACCGAAGGGACGTACCCGCCTTACAGCCTCGGTAGGCAGAGTTGTGTGACTTACTGCACGAACGTAGTCGAGGCTGGCGGAATTGAAGGGCTTCAAAAAGACCGCGAAGCGCGCGACAGACTGGCTCCGCGAACATCACGGATGATGAAAGGAGCGGAGTGTCACTACCGCAGAGCTGGGGATGGCTGGATGGGGTTCCAGACGAATGGGACCCTCCTGGGGAACTACAGACCCCATCCAACTCCGTCGAGAACAACTTGGCTATCAAGATCCTTTCGCCCGAACTTGTCGGAGCTAAGATTTCACAATGGACAGGCCGCTTCGTCGTGGAGCAGTCACTCCTTTCGGCGTGGCTCCACGAGGTCAAGCAGAGCGATGCGGAGAAGGCTATGCGTCTTTCAGGGGCAGCTCTTGAACAGACACGTCTCGTCTTCGAGGCGTGGAAGCCACTCGAAGCGATGCTGTCTTCGCGTGGTGCGCGCCCTGGAGGTCGTGACGAGGTCCAGCAGCAGGCTGCTAGGTTGGTGGCCGCATTTCGGCAATCTGTTAGTGCACTAAGAGCTATGCGCGGTGTTACCTCTTGATTTCGGCAAACACCATGGAGACGCCGTGAGGGACCGCCGTTTGATGGTTTGACGGCAGTACTGACGGAACACCGATGGATGCTGCAGTCCCCTGGGTGACGGGACGTGGACCTCACCCAGGCGGGCTGATCCAGGAGAGCAACCGCATCCACTAGCACATCCGGCAGCCCTGGCCTATCGCCAGGGCCGTGTGGTCCAATCTTTCTGTACGGCTTCAAGGCGGCCCGCTGGCGCGGGTCGCGCGCGGCACGGCCGCCGCCGTTGGTGCCCGAGCGCGATCAGGGCGTGGAAGTGGATGAGCATTGCGTCGCTGGCATTCAGGGACTTTGGCGTACGAATCCGGGTCACTTACTGAGATTGAACTCGTGATGTCGCATGGTTGCTCAGGTGGGTCTGATGGTCAGGCCGGTCTCGGCGAGGCATCCGTCTATGAGGTGACCGCGG
>NZ_JBVHVF010000041.1:0-37704 GCF_055564955.1 Streptomyces sp. NPDC028910
CCCCTGCCATTCCCCCCCCCCCCCCCCCCCCCCCCCCCCGGGGGGGGGGAACCCCCCCCCCCCCCCCCCCTCTTCCTTCCCCCCCCGGGTCCGGGCAGAGCCCGGGAAACGGCGAAAGGGCGGGGCGGGGAGAGGCTCCGCGCAGCGGCCGCTACCCGCGCGGCTCGTCCGGGTCCGCCGGCGGCGAGCCGTCCACGGTCAGGTCCGGGACCGGCCCGGAGCCGTCGCCGGCCGGCCCCACCCCGGGCCCGGGCCCGTCCGGCCCGGAGCCGTCGCCGGCCGGACCCGCTGAGGGTCCGACCTGGTCCGGCTCGGCGGGCGCCGCAGCGGGCCCGGCCTGGTCCGGGTCGGCCGGCGCCGCAGCGGGCCCGGTGACGGCCTTGGCCGCGCTCTCACCCGCGACCGGCGCCGGAGGCGAAGGGGCCGCGCGCTCCAGGAACCGCAGCAGCTCCACCGGGAACGGCAGGACCAGCGTGGAGTTCTTCTCCGCGGCCACCGCCACGACCGTCTGCAGCAGGCGCAGCTGCAGCGCCGCCGGCTGCTCCGACATGACCGCCGCCGCCTCGGCCAGCTTCCGCGAGGCCTGCAGCTCCGCGTCCGCGTTGATCACACGCGCCCGGCGCTCACGGTCCGCCTCCGCCTGCCGGGCCATCGACCGCTTCATCGTCTCCGGCAGGGACACGTCCTTGATCTCGACCCGGTCGATCTGCACGCCCCAGCCCACCGCCGGGCTGTCGATCATCAGCTCCAGACCCTGGTTGAGCATCTCCCGGTTGGACAGCAGATCGTCCAGGTCCGACTTTCCGATGATCGACCTGAGCGAGGTCTGCGCCATCTGCGAGACGGCGAAGCGGTAGTCCTCCACCGCCACGATCGCGTTCGCCGGGTCGACGACCTTGAAGTACACGACCGCGTCCACCCGCACCGTGACGTTGTCCCGGGTGATGCCCTCCTGGGCCGGCACCGGCAGCGTCACGATCTGCATGTTCACCTTGCGGAGCCGGTCGATCCCGGGAACGATCACCGTGAACCCGGGAGGCCGTATCTCGTTGCGCAGCCTGCCGAAGCGGAACACGAGGCCCCGCTCGTACTGCTTCACCACCCGGGCCGCGGCGCCGAGATAGACCGCGATGCCCGTACCCGCGGCGATTATCGCTGTCAGCAGTTCTTCGACCATGACGGCCCCCTGCCGGACATACCTTCCTACCTACGGTATGCCCTACAGCCAGGCCGCGAATTCCAGCAACAGCTCCGCGTCCCGGCGCCGCCCGGCGGCCAGCGCCCGGTTGCCCGACTCCACCGCCCGGAACAGCGTCCAGCCCCGCAGCCGGTCCCGGTCCACCTCCAGCGCGTCGGCCAGCTTGTTCACCCGGCGCCGGGCGCCCGCCGCCCCCGCGGAGGAGGCCACCTGGTCCTCCAGCCGGTCACGGACCAGCCGCGCCAGGTCGTACGCCCGCTCGCCGACGAGCGGATCGGGGCCCACCGTCAGCCACGGCGCCCGCTCGCCCGCCAGCACCTTGCCCTGCCGGAAGTTCCCGTGCAGCAGGAGTTCCTCCGGCGCGGCCGTCACCAGCTCCGTGCGCATCGCCAGAGCCGCGTCGGCCAGGGCCCGGAGCTCGGCCGGGGCCGCCCGCAGGGCCGCCGACTGCTCCTCGGTGCGCCGCGCCACCGTCTCCCACCCGTGCCCGGCCGGCGGGGCCACCCACAGCCTGCGCAGCGTGCCGCTGGCCTCCAGCAGCGCCTTCGCCTCCGGCAGCGAACGCAGCGAGACCTCCGGGTGCAGCCGCTCCAGCAGCAGCGCCCCGTCCTCCTCGTGATACCGCGTGTCCAGGACCCGTACTGCCCCGAAACCGCCCCAGTGCGCCAGCGCCGCCAGCTCCAGGTCGGGCCGGGCGTGCGGGGGCGCCAGTTTCAGCGCGGCCGGGGTCCCGTCGGGGTACGTGACGAGGACGACCAGGCTGCTGCGGCCGCCGGGGGCCTGCACCCGCTGGGCCCGTACCCCGCGCCGGGACAGCGCGGCCTCGGTGAGTCGGGGCAACTGCCCCAGCCAGTCCGCGTCCTGCGCCGTTTCCGGCAGCTCGCCGAGCGCCCGTACAAGCCGCTGCGGCGGTTCGAAAGCCATGCGTGCGTGGTCCCTTTCAGCCGTGCTGGGCCCGTTGCGCTTCGTCCGCGCGTTCCGAGAGCCCAGGGAAGGCTACGCCGCCGCCACGCCAGCGTGCCGCGCGCACGGCCGCGGCGCTCAGCGCGTCGGCCGCCTCGCGGCGCAGCGGCCCCTCCGCCGCCCGCACCAGATCGGAGTACGCGCCCGCCACCCGGTCCTCGACCACCGCGGCCAGCCGCTCGGCGTCGGCGGCGGTGCGCACCTGGAACGGCAGGGCGTACGCGGCCTCCGCCGGCCGGGGCGCCCCGCCCAGCTCCCGTACGGTCCGGGTGAGCGCGTCACGCCGCGCGAGGTGGACGCCGTACGCCTCCCGGGCCTGCGTCGCGCGGGCGCCGGTGCTCCGGGCGCCGATCACCCCGTAGCCGTACGCGGCCGCGTGCTCGGCGGCGAGTGCGGCCTGGGCGGCTTCCATGGCCCGGCCGGCGGGGGAGGGTTCGGGCTTCACGAGGCGGCTCCCGGGGTCGAGGTCAGCAGGTAGGCGTGTACGGCGCCGCAGGCGGCCACCGAGGCCAGCATCCGGGCCAGCTCCCCCGGGGCCCCCGCCAGGTCGATGGTCCGGGCCTCGGACAGGCTCCGCTCGGCGTTCGCGAGGGCCGTCAGGGCGTCGGCGGGCTTCGCCGGCACCGGCTCGCCGCTCGCCGCGGACCCCGCGGACCCGGCGGCCCCCGCGGACCCGGCGGCCCCCGTACCGCCGGACGGGGACGTGGACGGCGACGGGGACGGTGAGCCCGACGGAGCGGGGGAGAGGGCCGCCGCGTGCGCCGCGACGGCGGCGCGCAGCGGCGCGAGCCGCCCGGCCAGGGCAGGATGGGCGGCCGCGGTGGCGTCGTAACGTTCCAGCAGCCGCGCACTGTCACGAACGGCCGTCTCCCGCATCCGCCGTTCGAGTGAAATCCCGGCATCGCCGTAGGTCGGGCGGTCGTCGGAGCACCCCGTCAGCAGCGCGGCGCCGGCCGCGCCGGCGGCACCGGCGGCACCGGCGAGCAGGCTCCTGCGCGAGGGTCTCGAAGACAGAGTCCAGGGCACGGCGACGTCCTTCGGGTGATGGCTGGGCTGAGGGCGGGGCAGGGTGTGATCACGGTACCCGGGGCCCTGTCCACAGGGCGGACGGCAACACCCTCCGACACCGGATACCCTTTGACCTGACACACGACGGAAATCACAACAGCACACGCGGCCGAGGAGTCACCCGGATGAGCACCACCCAGAGCGACAGGCTGCGCGGACTGCTGGAGCCGCTCGTCGCCGCCAAGGGCCTGGACCTCGAAGAGATCGAGCTGTCAAGGGCGGGCAAGCGCCGGATGCTGCGGATCATCGTGGACTCCGACGAGGGCGTGGAGCTGGACGCGTGTGCCGAGCTGAGTCGCGAGGTCTCCGACAAGCTCGACGAAACCGAGGTGATGGGTGAGGACGAGTACGTCCTCGAGGTGAGCTCGCCGGGCGCCGACCGTCCGCTGACCGAGCACCGTCACTACGTACGGGCGATCGGCCGTCTCGTGAAGTTCCAGCTTTCCGCCGAAGGTGACAAGGGCGCCGGGGAACTGGTCGCCCGCATCCTCGATGCCGACGACGAGGGCCTGGACCTCGAAGTCCCGGGCGTGAAGGGCCGCAAGGCGACCGCCCGCCGTATTGCTTACACCGACATCGTCAAGGCGCGTGTCGAGATCGAGTTCAACCGCAAGGACAAGAAGGAAGAGGAGGCGTAGCCGTGGACATCGACATGAGTGCCCTGCGGGGTCTGGTCCGGGAGAAGGAGATCTCCTTCGACCTGCTCGTCGAGGCGATCGAGTCGGCCCTCCTCATCGCGTACCACCGGACCGAGGGGAGCTTCCGCCGCGCACGCGTCGAGCTGGACCGCACCAACGGTCACGTGGTCGTGTGGGCGACGGAAGACCCGAGGGATCTCGAAGAGGGCCAGGAGCCCAAGGAGTTCGACGACACCCCGTCGGACTTCGGCCGGATCGCGGCGACGACCGCCAAGCAGGTGATCCTGCAGCGTCTGCGCGACGCCGAGGACGACCTGACCTTCGGCGAGTTCGCCGGCCGGGAGGGCGACGTCATCACCGGCGTCGTGCAGCAGGGCAAGGACCCGAAGAACGTCCTCGTCGACATCGGCAAGCTGGAGGCCATCCTGCCGGTGCAGGAGCAGGTCCCCGGTGAGGAGTACACCCACGGTCTGCGCCTGAAGGCGTACGTCGTGCGCGTGGCGAAGGGTGTCCGCGGTCCGTCCGTGACCCTCTCGCGCACCCACCCCAACCTCGTGAAGAAGCTCTTCTCGCTGGAGGTCCCGGAGATCGCCGACGGCAGCGTCGAGATCTCGGCCATCGCACGTGAGGCCGGTCACCGCACCAAGATCGCCGTACGGTCCACCCGCTCGGGCCTCAACCCGAAGGGCGCCTGCATCGGCCCCATGGGCAGCCGGGTGCGCAACGTGATGGCCGAACTGCACGGCGAGAAGATCGACATCGTCGACTGGTCGGACGACCCGGCGGAGATGGTCGCGAACGCGCTGTCACCCGCCCGGGTGAGCAAGGTCGAGGTCGTCGACTGGGACTCCCGCTCCGCCCGGGTGACCGTGCCCGACTACCAGCTGTCGCTGGCCATCGGCAAGGAGGGCCAGAACGCCCGCCTCGCCGCGCGGCTCACGGGCTGGCGCATCGACATCCGGCCCGACACCGAGGCGTCCCCGGACGCGGACCGGGACCGGGGCGGGGAATAAACCGGTACCGGACGGGGCTACCCGGACGGTAGACAGGAAGCACCGCTGCTGTTTCGGCGGTGGATCAAGACAACACAACAGCCGTTCGATTTTTCGCCCGCCACTTGTCGGGGGAGAGGTCGGTGCGGGGAGGTAGACTTAGGCGTGTCTGGCCGGACGCAAGCCCGCGCACGCCCCGAACGCACCTGTGTGGGGTGTCGGGAGCGAGCGGCCAAGAGCGATCTGCTGCGCATCGTGGCGATCGAGGACGCGTGCGTCCCCGATCATCGCGGTACGCTGCCCGGCCGGGGTGCTTACGTGCACCCCACCGTGGTCTGCCTCGACCAGGCGGTTCGCCGCCGCGCATTCCCCCGGGCCCTCCGGTCCGCCGGAGTGCTCGACACGGTGAACCTGCGCAAAGCCGTGGCCGGTGACACCGGGGCCACACCGTAAGACGTAGAACGGCACGGATACCCCGTGCGGTCAGGTACCTCGCGAGTTGGAAGTAGGTCGAGATTGCGATGAGCACTCGATGAGTACGCGATGAGTACGCCCATGAAGTAGCAACGGTCCGGCGTAACCCGGACCTAAAAGGAGCGAAGTGGCTAAGGTCCGGGTATACGAACTCGCCAAGGAGTTCGGAGTTGAGAGCAAGGTCGTCATGGCCAAGCTCCAGGAACTCGGTGAGTTCGTCCGTTCGGCGTCCTCGACGATCGAGGCGCCGGTTGTACGCAAGTTGACTGACGCACTGCAGGGGCCCGGCGGCAACGCCGGCAAGACCGCTGCAAAGCCCGGCGCGCCCCGCAAGGCCGCGCCCGCCAAGCCCGCAGCGCCCTCCCCGGCCGCTGCGGCACGTCCCGCTGCCCCGAAGCCCGGTGCACCGGCCCCCAAGCCGGTCGTCGCCGAGGCTCCGGCCACCGGCACCCCGGTGACTCCGGCCGCCTCCGGCCCGCGTCCCGGCCCGAAGGCTCCGGCCGCCCCGAAGCCCGCTCCGGCGGCGCCCGTGGCGACCGAGTTCTCCGCGCCTCCGGCGGCTCCGGCCGCCCCGGCGCGCACCGAGCGTCCCGCCGCCGCGGCCCCGGGTCCCCGTCCGGCGCAGCAGCGTCCGGCTCAGGGTCAGGGTGGCCAGTCCGGCGCCCGTCCCGGCGCCCCGCGCCCGGCCGGCGCCACTCCCGGTGGCCAGGCCCCCCGCCCCGCGGGCGGCGCCCAGGCCCCGCGTCCGCAGGGCGCCCGTCCGGCCGGTCCCCGTCCGGGCAACAACCCCTTCACCTCCGGTGGCTCCACCGGCATGGCGCGCCCGCAGGCGCCCCGGCCGGCCGGCGCGCCCCGTCCCGGTGCCCCCGGCGCCGGCGGCGGCCAGGGTGCTCCCCGCCCGCAGGGCGGTCCCGGCGGCGCTCCTCGCCCGCAGGGCCAGGGCGCAGGTCGTCCGACCCCCGGCGGCATGCCCCGTCCGCAGGGCGGCGCCCCGCGTCCGGGTGGTGCTCCCGGTGGTAACCGTCCCAACCCGGGCATGATGCCGCAGCGTCCTGCTGCCGGTGGTCCCGGTCCGCGTCCCGGTGGCGGCCCTGGTGGCCGTGGTCCCGGTGCGGGTGGCGCAGGTCGTCCCGGTGGCGCCGGTCGTCCCGCGGGCGGCGGCTTCGCCGGTCGTCCGGCCGGTCCGGGCTCGCGTCCCGGCGGCGGTGGCGGCTTCGGTGGCCCGCGTCCCGGTGGCGGCGGCTTCGGCGGCGGCCCGGCCGGCGCGGGTGGCGGCGGTCGTCCCGGCTTCGGTGGACGTCCCGGTGGTCCCGGTGCCCGTGGTGGCACGCAGGGTGCCTTCGGCCGTCCCGGCGGTCCGGCCCGTCGTGGTCGCAAGTCCAAGCGTCAGAGGCGCCAGGAGTACGAGGCCATGCAGGCCCCGTCCGTCGGCGGCGTGATGCTGCCTCGCGGCCAGGGCGAGACCGTTCGCCTGTCGCGCGGTGCCTCCCTCACCGACTTCGCGGAGAAGATCAACGCCAACCCGGCGTCGCTCGTCGCCGTGATGATGAACCTCGGCGAGATGGTCACTGCCACGCAGTCCGTCTCCGACGAGACGCTCGAGATGCTGGCCGGCGAGATGAACTACACGGTTCAGATCGTCAGCCCGGAGGAAGAGGACCGCGAGCTCCTCGAGGGCTTCGACATCGAGTTCGGTGAGGACGAGGGCGGCGAGGAATACCTCATGCCGCGTCCGCCGGTCGTGACCGTCATGGGTCACGTCGACCACGGTAAGACCCGACTGCTCGACGCCATCCGCAAGACGAACGTCGTCGCGGGCGAGGCCGGCGGCATCACGCAGCACATCGGTGCGTACCAGGTCTCCACCGAGGTCAACGACGAAGAGCGTCGCATCACCTTCATCGACACCCCGGGTCACGAGGCGTTCACCGCCATGCGTGCCCGTGGTGCGAAGTCGACCGACATCGCGATCCTCGTGGTCGCGGCCAACGACGGCGTCATGCCGCAGACGATCGAGGCGCTCAACCACGCCAAGGCCGCCGGCGTCCCGATCGTCGTCGCGGTCAACAAGATCGACGTCGAGGGTGCCGACCCGGTCAAGGTGCGCGGTCAGCTCACCGAGTTCGGTCTGGTCGCCGAGGAGTACGGCGGCGACACGATGTTCGTCGACATCTCCGCCAAGCAGGGCCTGCACATCGACTCCCTGCTCGAGGCCGTCGTCCTCACCGCCGACGCCTCGCTCGACCTCCGCGCCAACCCGGAGCAGGACGCTCAGGGTATTGCGATCGAGTCCCACCTCGACCGCGGCCGCGGTGCCGTTGCCACCGTCCTCGTCCAGCGCGGTACCCTCCGCGTCGGCGACACGATGGTCGTGGGCGACGCCTACGGCCGAGTGCGCGCCATGCTCGACGACAAGGGCAACAACGTCGAGGAAGCGGGTCCGTCGACCCCCGTCCTGGTCCTGGGTCTCACCAACGTCCCCGGCGCCGGCGACAACTTCCTCGTCGTGGACGAGGACCGTACGGCCCGTCAGATCGCCGAGAAGCGTGCTGCGCGTGAGCGCAACGCCAACTTCGCCAAGCGCGTCCGTCGCGTGTCCCTCGAGGACCTCGACTCCGTGCTCAAGGCCGGTCTGGTCCAGGAACTCAACCTCATCATCAAGGGCGACGCGTCCGGTGCGGTCGAGGCTCTCGAGTCCTCGCTGCTCCAGCTCGACGTCGGTGAAGAGGTCGACATCCGGGTCCTGCACCGCGGTGTGGGTGCGGTCACCGAGTCCGACATCTCGCTGGCGATGGGCTCCGACGCCATCGTCATCGGTTACAACGTCCGTGCGGCCGGCCGTGCCGCGCAGATGGCGGACCGCGAGGGCGTCGACGTTCGCTACTACTCGGTGATCTACCAGGCCATCGAGGAGATCGAGGCGGCCCTGAAGGGTCTCCTCAAGCCGGAGTACGAAGAGGTCGAGCTCGGTACGGCGGAGGTCCGCGAGATCTTCCGCTCGTCCAAGCTGGGCAACATCGCCGGTGTCCTCATCCGGTCCGGCGAGGTCAAGCGCAACACCAAGGCGCGGCTCCTGCGCGACGGCAAGGTCGTCGCGGAGAACCTCACCATCTCCGGTCTGCGCCGCTTCAAGGACGACGTCACCGAGATCCGCGAAGGCTTCGAGGGCGGTATCAACCTCGGTTCCTTCAACGACATCAAGGTCGACGACGTCATCGCGACGTACGAGATGCGCGAGAAGCCCCGCGCGTAAGCGCGAGGCGGTTCGCACCGTGTCGTAACTCGTAACACCGGGGCCGGTCGGCGGAATATCCGTCGATCGGCCCCGGCCGTTGCGTGTACGGTTCTGGTGACCCGGCCGCGCGAGCGCCGGGTGATCCTCCCGGGTGACGGCCCGGCAGGCCACCGAACCCGCACCGGCGGGATATCCGGAACTGCATGTACGTGGGGACTCTGTCCTTCGACCTGCTCCTCGGCGACGTCCACTCGCTGAAGGAGAAACGCTCCGTCGTCCGGCCCATCGTCGCCGAGCTCCAACGAAAGTTCTCCGTGAGCGCGGCTGAAGTGGGCGACCAGGACCTGTACCGAAGGGTCCGCATAGGGGTCGCCCTGGTGAGTGGGGACGCGGGGTTCGTCTCGGACGTACTCGACCGCTGCGAGCGGTTGGTCGCGGCGCGTCCGGAAGTGGAGCTGCTGTCCGTACGACGGCGCCTCCACGGTGATGAAGACTGACTTATAGCTTGTCTGCAAGAAGAAGAAGGAGACGGACCAGTGGCCGACAATGCGCGGGCGAAGAAGCTGGCGGACCTCATCCGGGAGGTGGTGGCGCAGAAGCTGCAGCGCGGTGTCAAGGACCCCCGCCTCGGTACGCACGTGACCATCACGGACACCCGGGTCACCGGCGACCTGCGGGAGGCTACGGTCTTCTACACGGTCTACGGTGACGACGAGGACCGGGCCAGCGCGGCAGCGGGCCTGGAGAGCGCCAAGGGCGTACTGCGCTCCGCGGTCGGCCGGGCGGCGGGCACCAAGTTCACGCCCACCCTGACCTTCGTCGCGGACGCCCTCCCGGAGAACGCCAAGACCATCGAGGACCTCCTCGACAAGGCGCGCGCCTCCGACGCCCAGGTACGCGAGGTGTCCTCCGGTGCGCAGTACGCCGGAGAGGCCGACCCGTACAAGAAGCCGGGCGAGGACGACGACGAGGACGCAGCCGCGGAATGAGCACCAACGCAGGGAAGACCCCGGACGGCCTGGTCATCGTCGACAAGCCGTCCGGGTTCACTTCGCACGACGTGGTCGCCAAGATGCGCGGGATCGCCAGGACCCGCCGCGTCGGCCACGCCGGCACGCTCGACCCGATGGCGACGGGCGTGCTGGTCCTGGGTGTGGAGAAGGCCACCAAGCTCCTCGGCCACCTCGCGCTCACGGAGAAGGAGTACCTGGGCACGATCCGTCTGGGCCAGAACACCCTGACGGACGACGCCGAAGGCGAGATCACCTCTTCCACGGACGCCACCGGGGTCACCCGGGACGCCGTGGACGCGGGCGTCGCCAAGCTGTCCGGCGAGATCATGCAGGTCCCGTCCAAGGTCAGCGCGATCAAGATCAAGGGCGTGCGCTCCTACAAGCGCGCGCGGGACGGCGAGGACTTCGACATCCCGGCGCGGCCGGTGACCGTCTCCT
Organism: Streptomyces sp. NPDC028910; assembly: GCF_055564955.1. Lineage (NCBI taxonomy): Bacteria > Bacillati > Actinomycetota > Actinomycetes > Kitasatosporales > Streptomycetaceae > Streptomyces > Streptomyces sp. NPDC028910. Next base: position 10,020 of record NZ_JBVHVF010000041.1, read on the forward strand.
CGTTCCAGGTGTACGACATGCGGGAGGCGCAGGCCGAGGACGGCACCAAGGTCGTCGACCTCGTCGTCTCCGTCGTCTGCTCCAGCGGTACGTACATCCGCGCCCTCGCCCGTGACCTGGGCGCCGACCTCGGCGTCGGCGGGCACCTCACCGCGCTGCGCCGCACGCGGGTGGGCCCGTACAAGATCGACCGGGCGCGGACGCTCGACCAGCTCCAGGAGGAGCTGACCGTCATGCCGATCGGCGAGGCGGCCGCCGCGGCCTTCCCGCGGTGGGACCTGGACGCCCGGCGGGCCTCGCTGCTCGCCAACGGGGTGCGGATCGACATGCCGGAGGCGTACGAGGCCGGCCGCACGGTCGCGGTCTTCGGGCCGCAGGGCGAGCTGCTCGGGCTCGTCGAGAGCAAGAACGGGAAGGCGAAGTCCCTCGCGGTCTTCGTCTGACGTTGACGTGGAGCGGTGAGCGCACATGGATTGCTGCTCACCGCTCCACGACCCCCCTCGGGTAGGTCTCTATCCACCCGGACCCCGGTATTCACCCGTCCGAGCAGGCGCGCGGAGTGAATGGAGGGAGCGTAAGGGGGCGCTTTCACCGCGCGTGCTTTTCGTGCTGATCTTCTCCTGCCTACCGTCGTGAGCACGGGGCGCTGCGGGGGAGCGGTGCGGGAGTGGTGCGGCCATGGCGGAGCTCGTCAGGATCTGCGATCTCGCCGGGCGGGCGCGCGGCGGCGGACGTGACAGCGCTTCCGGGGCTCCGGCTGGGCCGCAGGACCCAGCTCCCTTCAGCCTCGCCGGCGTTTGAGGCGCGGGGGTCCGGGGGCAGAGCCCCCGGCAGCGGCGCCGCAGACGGCGGGCCAGCCACCCGGCTCCGGTCCGGCAGCGCCGAGCCTGCGCCCGCTGGTGCTGGACCTGCTGCGGACCGCCTCGCCCGAGGTAAGGGCCGCGCCGGACGTGGCGTGACGATATGACGCGGCAGCCGTCCCACCCAGATGCCGATGCGGGGCACCGGCCACCGGCATGGCAGTCTTAGACCTGCAATCGGCAATCAGTTCAAGGACTAAACGGGTTCGGGCGAGGAGCGGTCACAGTGCAGCGCTGGCGTGGCTTGGAGGACATCCCCCAGGACTGGGGACGCAGCGTCGTCACCATCGGCTCCTACGACGGCGTGCACCGAGGACATCAGCTGATCATCGGACGGGCGGTGGCCACGGCGCACACGCTCGGGCTGCCGGCGGTCGTGGTCACCTTCGACCCGCACCCGAGCGAGGTCGTCCGTCCCGGCAGTCACCCGCCGATCCTCGCCCCGTACGACCGGCGTGCCGAGCTGATGGCCGGGCTGGGCGTTGACGCGCTGCTGATCCTGCCGTTCACGGCGGAGTTCTCGAAGCTGTCCCCGGCCGACTTCATCGTGAAGGTGCTCGTCGACAAGCTGCACGCGCGGGCGGTCATCGAGGGCCCGAACTTCCGCTTCGGGCACCGGGCCGCCGGGAACGTCGATTTCCTGCGCGAGATGGGCACCACGTACGACTACGAGGTCGAGGTCGTGGACCTGGTCGAGCGGGGCGAGGCGGGCGGCGGCGTGCCGTTCTCCTCGACGCTGGCGCGCAAGCTGGTCGCCGAGGGAGACATGGAGGGCGCGGCCGAGATCCTGGGGCGCCCGCACCGGGTCGAGGGCGTGGTGGTGCGCGGTGCGCAGCGCGGGCGCGAGCTCGGCTACCCGACGGCGAACGTCGAGACGCAGCCGCACACCGCGATCCCGGCGGACGGGGTCTACGCGGGCTGGCTGACGGCGGACGGCGAGCGGATGCCCGCGGCGATCTCGGTGGGGACGAACGTGCAGTTCGACGCGACCGAGCGGACCGTGGAGGCGTACGCGATCGACCGGGTCGGGCTGGACCTGTACGGGAAGGACGTGGCGATCGACTTCCTCGCGTACGTGCGCGGGATGGCGAAGTTCGAGTCGCTGGACGGGCTGCTAGAAGCGATCGCGGACGATGTGAAGCGGGCGCGGGTGCTGACGGACGCGTACGACGCGCGGCGCTGACGGACGACAGGGCACGGGCACAAGAACAGCAACAGAAACAGGAACAGGGCCCGTACCACCCCGGCATCGGATCTCGATCCGGTCCGGGTGGTACGGGCCCTTTCTGTTGCGGTCAGCCGAGGCGCGGGTCGCGCGGGGGCTGCTGCGGCGGCTGCTGGGCGGGCTGGGGCTGCTGCCAGGGCTGGCCGGGCTGCGGGTAGGGCTGGCCGTAGGGCTGCTGGGGCTGCTGGTACGGGGACTGGCCCTGGGGCTGGCCGTACGGCTGCGGGTGTGGCTGGGGCTGAGGCGGCTGCTGGTGGGGCTGCTGAGGAGCCTGGGGTTGCTGCGGCGCTCCCCAGTGACCCTGCGCGGCTTGCTGCTGGGCCCGCTGGAAGTCCTCGGCCACCAGCGCGGAGAGGTTGAAGTACGCCTCGCGCGTCTTGGGCCGCATCATGTCCAGATCGACCTCGGCGCCGGCCGCGAGGTGCTCGTCGAACGGCACCACGACGACGCCGCGGCAGCGGGTCTCGAAGTGCTGCACGATGTCCTCGACCTTGATCATCTTGCTGGTCTCGCGGACCCCCGAGATGACGGTGAGGGAGCGGGAGACGAGGTCGGCGTACCCGTGCGCGGACAGCCAGTCGAGGGTGGTGCTGGCGCTGCTGGCGCCGTCCACGGAGGGGGTCGAGATGATGATCAGCTGGTCGGCCAGGTCCAGGACGCCGCGCATGGCGGAGTAGAGCAGACCGGTACCGGAGTCGGTGAGGATGATCGGGTACTGGCGGCCCAGCGTCTCGATGACGCGGCGGTAGTCCTCGTCGTTGAAGGTCGTGGAGACGGCCGGGTCCACGTCGTTGGCGATGATCTCCAGACCGGAGGGCGCCTGCGAGGTGAACCGGCGGATGTCCATGTACGAGTTCAGGTACGGGATCGCCTGGACCAGGTCCCGGATGGTGGCGCCGGTCTCGCGGCGGACGCGGCGGCCGAGGGTACCGGCGTCGGGGTTCGCGTCGATGGCCAGGATCTTGTCCTGGCGTTCGGTGGCGAGGGTGGCGCCGAGGGCGGTGGTGGTCGTGGTCTTGCCCACGCCGCCCTTGAGGCTGATGACGGCGATCCGGTAGCAGGACATGACCGGGGTGCGGATCAGCTCCAGCTTGCGCTGGCGCTCCGCTTCGGCCGCTTTGCCGCCGAAGCGGAAGAGGCCGCCGCCGTTGTTGTTGTTGTTCTTGGGCTTCTGCTTGTTGCGCAGCAGGCGGTCGGAGGAGAGCTCGACGGCAGCGGTGTAGCCGAGCGGCGCCCCGCCGCCGCTCGGACCGGCCGAGTAACGCGGGTCGTGCTGGGGCTGGGGCTGGGGCTGCGGCGGCTGCTGGGACGGCCCGACGGGCCACTGCCCGGCGGAGCGGGGGTCGTACTCGTACTGCTGGGGCTGCTGGGGCTGCTGGGGCTGCGGCTGCGAAGGCTGCTGCTGGGGCTGCTGCTGCACCGGGGCGGGCGCCGGCGGCGGGAACGCGTAGGCGTCCTGAGCCGCGAACGCGGCGGGCAACGGCGGCAGTTCGTCGGCGCGTCCCCCGAACGGGGTCGTCCCGTCGGCTCGCGGTACGTCCGCAAGGTTGACCGGCGCCGCCGCCTCCTCCTCGGCGGGGGGCAGTACGGGCGTCCCCTCGGCCGGGGGCGCGTCGGCGACCGGCTCGGCCACGGGCGCCGGAGCCGGGTACGGCGGAACCTCGTCGACGGGTGCCGAGGCCGGAGCGGGGACCGCATCCGAGAACGGCGCGGGCGTGGCGTCAGCCGGTGCCGGTGCGGGTGCCGGATCCGGGGTGACGTCCTCGGCCGCTGCCGCGGGCACGTCGGCCACCGGAGCCGGAGGTGTGAACGGCGCGACCGGAGCCGGGGCTTCGGGCGCCGACGGGGCGGCCTCGACCGGAGCCGGAGCCGGGGCGGAAGGCGAGTACGGCAGCGCCGGAGCCGGATGCGGCGTGACCGCCTCGGCCGGGGACGGAGTTGCGGCCGGAGCCGGAGCCGGAGCCGGGGCCGGAGGCGAGTACGGCAGCGCCGGAGCCGGATGCGGCGTGACCGCCTCGGCCGGAGCCGTGGCCGGGACCGGAGCCAGAGCCGGAGGCGAGTACGGCAGCGCCGGAGCCGGATGCGGCGTGACCGCCTCGGCCGGGACCGGAGCCGGAGTCGTGAACGGCGCGGGCAGGACCGCGTCCTCGGACGGGGTCCGCGGAGCCGGCGGAGCGATCCGCATCGTCGACGGCGAGTCCACGTCCGACGGGTGATGGGGTTCGAAGCCACTGCCCTCGGGGAGCCCCGGCACCTGCGCGGCCGGGGCCGGAGTCGGGGCCGGGGCCGCGCCCTGTGTGTACCAGGCGGGCGGGGTGTAGTCGATGGTGAACTCGCCCGTCACTTCGGGCTCCGCGTCGGACTGATCGTCCGTCGGGACGTCCCACGCCCCGCCGCGCCTCTCGTTCCGATCGCCGCTCACTGGTCCTCCTGGTCTGTCGAACATTGGTCCGGCGCCCACCTCGCCGCGCCCGGACCCAGCCTAATCGCGCCCCGACACCACTGTCCGCCCCCCTCGGGGGCCGGGGTCAGTCGATGCGCCGAGCCCCGCCCAGCAGACCCGTCTCCGCTTCCGTCCCCTGGGTCATCACGAACTGCCGGTCCCGTGGCGTGCACCACAGGGTCACCCCGTCGCCCAGTGTCGGCAGGGATTCCACCGCCTGACGGGGCAACTGCATCAGGCGGCCGATCTGCCGCGCCTCGTCCGGGGACACCCGCTGCACGCCGACCAGCGACGACTGCTGCAGCAACCGCGGTGCCGTCGGGCTCAGATACGGCAGCAGGGTCAGCACCGACTGCCACGGCCCGGCCACCACGCGCCCGCGCGGCGGCCGCATCCCGCAGTCGCGGACCACCAGCACCGGGCTACCCGCCGACGCGCCCTGCGGGGGGACGCGGCCCACCTCGTGCAGGGTCACGCACTGCTGTCCGCCGCCCGCCGCCTGGGCCAGCCCGGACCACACCTGCCCGCGCCCGGTCTCCACCGCGACGCGCGCGCCCGTGGCCGCCGCGCGCAGCGCCAGTACCTGCGCCGTCCACAGACCGCCGATCAGCGTCACCTCGTACGGCGTAGGCCGGTTGATGCCGAGCACCGCCGGCCGTCCCTCGGCGTCCACGCCGATGACGACCCCGTCGTCCCCGACGGGCAGCGCCAGTGAGTCCAGGTCCACCGCGGGCACCACGTGCCGCTCCCGCCGCGGGCCGACCAGCCCGAAACCGCCCCTCATCGCGCCCCTCCCAGCGGCAGCGAAGCCAGCAGCCCCGGCACCTGTTCACGGTCGAGCCGGACCAGCCCCGTCTTCACGCCCCGCGCGGTCCTCTCCAACTCGCGGCGCGCCGTGACCAGTTCCTCGTCGCTGCGCCCGGTCACCCGTACGTGTCCGGTCAGGGTCACGCCCTGCCGCTCCGCCGGGGCCATCGTCAGGCTGAAGGTCGTCGCGAGCGCGGGCAGCGAGGTCAGCAGCGCCACGAACTGCGGCAGGGCCGCCGCCCCCGCGCCGCCCAACTGCGGCCAGCGGCCTATCCAGTACGTCGTGTGCCGCCGGTCGTCGCAGCGCCAGGTCCGCGAAGTCTCCTCGGTGCGCCGCCCGGTGCTGGCCGACCGGCCGGCCTGGGTGATCGCCATCGGGTTCGCGCACGAGGATGTCGCCAGCGCCGCCGTCAGCTCCTGCTCGGGCAGCACGGTGGCCTTGAACCCGGCCCCGGCCAGCCGGCTCGCCAACTGGTCCGCCACGCGCACCACGCAGCGCTGCGCGCCCGCCAGCCCGCCACCGCGCGCGGTGACCGCCTCGGGGCACAGCTCCGGGTCGAGTTTGAGCGCGATCCAGGTCAGCCGCACCGCCGGGGTGCCGGTCCGGGCCTGGAGCGGCGCGTAGTTGCGCGCGGCCATCGACTGGGCCGGCAGGTGGGGGGCCGGCGCCGGCTGGGTGTGCTGCACCAGCTGCGCGGACTCCAGCCGGATGCCGTCCACTTCGAGGATGTCCCGTACGACGGCCAGCGGCAGCGGGCGCGCCGCCCGGTCGGGCCGCAGCGCGGTGGCGTCCGTGTCCACCTGGACGACCGCGGTCAGGAAGGTCCCGTCGCCGATCATCCCGACCGGACGCCGGTCACGGTCGCCGAACGTGAGCGTGCGCAGCGCCGGATCGGCCTCGACCAGCGGCGCCAGCCCCGGCTCGGTGCCCGCCGGCACGACGAAGGACGCGGCCCGGCTCCGCCGCGCACGCAGCGCGAGGGCACTGCCGATCCACTCCGGCAGGGAGCGCTGGTGGCGGCGTACGAGCGCGAGCACCACCAGGACGAGGGCCAGTACACCGGTGGGAACCAGCAGCAGCGGTTCGACCACCCAGGCCACCAACAGACCGGCGGCCGCGACCTGGAGCAGTACGAGCTGTTGCAGTCGGAACGGACCGAAGCGGCCGGGGCTCGACTTCGGGTGTGGCGTCACCCCTCCGCGTGCGGGTGCGGGTGCGGGCGCGCCGGTCTGCGGCTCCGTCGCGGTGGCCATCACTCGCGCACTTCCCCTTTCCGGGGCCAGACCCCATGAGCTCCGGCGCTCCGCGACACCTGTCGCATGGCCCCCGGAAGCCTCCCAACCCACTCCAACAAGCCCTGATGCACTGATGACCCTCAACACGGCGGTCCGGAAGGCGCTGAGCGGCAGCATCACCCTACCCGGCCCGTGCATACCGTCCGTCAAGAGGCATAGTAGGTGCCCGGTCCGACAATCGAGGCCCGGGGACCGTACTCACCGGCCGGGCCGTGCGGGGAGAAGCAGACGGTCATGGCATCACGACGTGATGAGCTCAACGCGTACACCTTTGCGAAGCGGCGCACGGTGGCCGCGTTCCTCCAGCCCTCCGCCACGGGGACCGAGGAGGGCGCACCGCGCCCGCTGCGCGCGGTCCTCCCGGGCGTGATCGTCGGAGCTCTCGTGCTCGCCGGGTTCGGGGCCTGGGGCATGTTCAAGCCGACGGCCCCCAAGGGCTGGGCGGAGCCCGGAACGAGGGTCATCGTCGGCAAGGACTCGACGACCCGGTACGTGGTCCTGACGACGAAGGTCAACGGCAAGGACCAGACACGCCTGCACCCGGTGTTGAACCTCGCCTCCGCCCGACTCCTGCTGGATCCGCAGAAGTTCAAGGTGATCCAGGTCGAGGACAAGGTCCTCGACGCGGGCAGGCCGCCGCGTGGCCCCATCATCGGCATCCCGTACGCCCCCGACCGCCTCCCCTCCAAGGCGGACGCCGGCAAGGCCAAGCGCTGGGCCGTCTGCCAGCAGCCGGGCGGCAACGGCCGCGGCGTGCAGACCGCCACCTTCGTCCTCGCCGACCGCGAGGCGGACAAGACGGACGACGCGCGCAGGCTCACCGACACCCAGTCGCTGTACGTGCAGAGCGCCGGCGCGGGCAAGGAGCGCTACCTGGTCGACGCGACGGGCACGAAGTACAAGTTCCCCGAGGGCACCCCGGCGGCCGGAACGATGACCAACGCCCTGGTCGGCACGGGCGCCACCCCGCAGCAGGTCAGCCCGGAATGGCTGGGGACCCTCAACTCCGGCGACGACCTGAACTTCCCGCAGATCCCCGGCAAGGTCGGTGCCAACGCCGACGTCAAGGGCCTGATCACCGCCGACAACAAGGTCGGCATGGTGCTCAAGGCCCAGACCGGCTCCGGAGCGCAGCACTACGTGGTCCTGCCCGGGAAGGTCGCACCGGTCTCCGATTTCGTCGCCTGGCTGCTGATCTCGGCGCCCGCGACCGACGCCCTCAACATGCACGGCAAGGCCCGCGAGATCGACCTCCAGTCGCTCGACCCGGACGCCGCCCCGTTCGCCGGCGAGGTCAAGTGGCCGCAGAAGAAGACCGAGCGGATCAACCAGACCGCGCCGGCCGGCGGCGGCACGCAGGCGGCCGGCTCCGCGAACCGCGACACCGTCTGCAACGTCCTGCGTTCGGTCGACGGCCAGGGCAACCAGACCCTGAGCACCTGGGCCGGTACCGGCTTCCCCATCGACATCACCGCCAGTGGCACCAGCGCGTACGTCACCCCGGGCTCGGGACTGCTCTACACCCAGGTCCAGGGCAAGCAGACCACGGCCGGTGGCTCCCTCTTCCTGGTCACCGACACCGGCCTGCGCTACGCCGTCCAGGCCAACGGCGACAGCGACGCCGAGAAGTCGAAGATCGGCGCGCCCGACCAGCAGGCGAAGGGCACCACGGACGGCCGTCCCGAGGCCAGCCAGGCGCAGGTCAGGCTCGGCTACGGAAGCGTCACCCCGGCCATGGTGCCCATCGCCTGGTCGGAGTTCCTCTCCAAGGGCCCGCGCCTGGACACCAACTCCGCCCGCCAGCCCCAGGGTTCGTGAGGAAGCCGCCGATGCCCCAGCCCCGGAAGACCCGGCGCGCGCTCCTCGCCGCCGCCTTCGCCCTCGCCCTGGTCTCCGGCGGCGGGAGCGCGGCCCCGGCGGCTGCCACCGCCGCGCCGCACCCCCCGTACGCCATGCGCCTCGACGGCGCGGGGGAGTGCACCTTCCCGATGAAGAAGCAGATCGCGGACCGCCCCTGGGCCCTCCAGCGGCTCCTGCTCGACGAGCTCTGGGCGCAGACCAAGGGCAAGGACAAGAACGGCGCCAGCGTCCGGGTCGCCGTCATCGACACCGGCGTGGACCGGGCGAACCCGCAGCTCAGCGGCGCTCTCGACACCGGAGCCGGCAAGGACTTCGTCGACCCCAAGGGCGGCGACGGCACGAGCGACACCGTCGGCCACGGCACCAAGGTCGCCGGGCTGATCGCGGCCCGGCCCCAGGAGGGCACCGGCTTCGTCGGGCTGGCCCCGGACGCCACGATCATCCCGATCCGCCAGAACGACGGGCAGGGCAAGGGCAACGCCCTGTCCCTGAGCCAGGCGATCGACCACGCGGTGGCCAAGGGCGCCCAAGTGATCAACATCTCCCAGGACACCGACGTGCCGCTGTCCGCGGACTCCGAGCTCGCCAAGTCGGTCCAGAAGGCCATCGCCGCCAACGTCGTGGTGGTGGCCTCGGCCGGCAACGACGGGATGAGCGGCGAGAAGCGCAAGACCTACCCGGCGGCCTTCCCCGGAGTCCTCGCGGTGGGCGCCTCGGACCGCAACAACGAACGCGCCGCGTTCTCCCAGCCCGGCGACTTCATCGGGGCGGCGGCGCCCGGCGTCGACATGGTCTCCACCGTCCCCGGCTTCGGCCAGTGCCTCGACAACGGCACCAGCTTCTCCGCGCCGTACGTCGCCGGGGTCGCCGCCCTGCTGCGCGCCGAGCACGGCGACTGGTCCGCGCAGCAGATCGTCTGGCAGATCCAGAACACCGCCGAACGCTCGATCAAGGGCCGTGACGATTACGTCGGTTGGGGCATCGTCGACCCGGTGCGCGCCCTCGGCCACGACCAGCAGGCCCCGAAGGCCCCGGTACCGGATCCCGGCCCGCCCCCGGCGGCCGCCCCGCAGGCGGGGACACTGCACCTCACCGAGACGGCCCAGGAGCGGGAGGAGCGGCTCGGCACGTACGCTCTCGGCATCGGCGCCGTCCTCATCGCCGTCATCGCAGGAACCGCGACGGTCGTCCGGGACGCCCGCAACCGCCGACGCCGTTTGCAGTGAACGGTTCCGGTCCGTCAACGGGAGCGAGTCACCGGTGTTGGGGCTGGCCGATCAACTGGCTAGAGTGGCACCAGGCTTCACGAGTGTGATCGGGGGATCGCGTGAAGCGGAGGGGGACGTCCAGGACGTGTGGCTCGAACCGCGCCGGGCACGATCTGCTCCGCCGCGCAATCCGCCGGTTCTGCCGGCGAATTGAGAAGTGAGGAGCTTCGATGAGCACGAACACCTTCGGACTTGCGGACGATCCGGTCGTCCAGGCGAAGAACAAGATCGAGGAGACGGCCAACGCCGTCACCAGGCAGTCCCGCGAGCTGGCCGACATCATCGCCACCGTGAGCGCCGGCTGGACCGGTGTGGGCGCCTCGGGCTTCACGGCCGCCCAGGTCACCATCAACGAGGATCACGACGAGATCCGCAGGCTGCTCGGCGTCCTGCACAACGCGGTGGCGCAGACCAAGAACCTCAGCAACGCCCAGGACGACGAGGTGAGGGCTGCGTTCAAGGCGGCCGCCGCGGGCTCGGGCAAGGGCGCCAACGGTTCCGGCCTCAACAACATCTGACCACGCGCCGTTTTCCAGTTGGCCGCAGGAGAAGGAGAAGAACATGTCGGGTAACGACGGGACCCGGGTCCGGTATGAGACCGTCCAGCAGATGGCCGACCGCATCCGCGCGGTCTCCAAGAAGATCGTCGACGACCTGGCCGCGATGGACCAGGCACTGAAGGTCGTCACGGACACCTGGGACGGTGAGGCCCACCGCGAGTACGTCATCCTCCAGGGCAAGTACAAGGCCAAGGCCGACCACATGGAGAAGAAGCTGGCGGAGGTCGCCACGCTCATCGAGCGCGGCAAGGGCGACTACCGCGCCACCGACGTGAAGGCCTCGCGCCTGTTCACCGAGGCCTACTGAGCCCGGCACCCGCACGCCAGGCCGTACGTGCCGAAGGGGCGCGCCCACACCGGGCGCGCCCCTTCGGCGTATCCTGCCGGTCCCTCAGGGCCGGTGGCGGTCCAGGTCGAACTCGCCGTCCCTGGCCCCCAGTACGAAGGCCTCCCACTCGGCGGCGGTGTAGCGCAGCACGGTCTCCCGGTCCAGCGAGGACCGCATGGCCACCGCACCTTCCGGAAGCCGGGCGATCTCGACCCGCTCCTCGTCCGGGCTGGTCCCCGGCGGCCCCTCCCACTCCACACCGCTGATGTCGAGCGCGTACAGCTCGTCCTTCTCCTGCTGGGTGCCCATGGGTGGCCTTTCCCTCGGTGGCGCGGTCTTCACCACCGATTATCGGTGCTGCGCCGCCGGCCGGGCCAGGTTTCCACCCGATCCCCCGGTGGGCCCGGTGCCGAGGAGGCGTCCGGCCACCGGGAGGGGCTCAGACGGCGCCCGGCATCCGGCCGAGCTGGACCAGCGAGGTACCCCGCCTGCGCGAGGCGAAGTACGCCCGGCCCGGCGGCATCGGACGCGGCCGCACATTGCCGACCAGGTCGCCCTCGGACGGGTCGCCGGACAGGACGAGTCCCTGCGCGCCCAGCTCCTTGATCCGCTGCATGAACGGCTCGTACAGCGAGCGCGAGGCACCCGCCGAGTTGCGCGCGATGATGAAGCGGACGCCCGTGTCCCGGGCGAAGGGCAGGAACTCCACCAGCGGTGCCAGGGGATTGCCCTGGCTCGTGGACACCAGATCGAAGTCGTCGATGATGATGAACACGTCCGGACCCGTCCACCAGCTGCGGTCGCGCAGCTGCTGCGGAGTGACGTCGGTCGGCGGCTGCCGGCGCGAGAACACCCCGCCCAGCGCCTCCATGTGCATCTGGAGGGAGCTCGCCATCGGCGCGTACTCCAGCAGGTGCTCCTCCGGCAGCGCCCCGAGCAGGCTCCGCCGGTAGTCGCCTACGACCAGGCGCGCCTGGTCCGGCGTGTAGCGCTCCGAGATCTGCTTCGCGATGAGCCGCAGCAGGTTCGTCTTGCCCGACTCGCTCTCGCCGAAGACGAGGAGGAAGGGGTCGGCGTCGAAGTCGACGAACACCGGCTCCAGATCGGTCTCGTCGATGCCGATCGCGATCCCGCGGCCGGGGTGCTCCCCGCCCTTGGGTAGCTGGTCGGAGTGGAGCAGCCGCGGCAGCAGCCGTACGCCCGGAGCCGCCTGGCCCGTCCAGTTCTCCTTCACCGCCTCCACGAAGGCGGCCGTGGCCTCCGAGAGGTCCCCGGCCTCGTGCGACCCGTCGATCCGCGGCAGCGCGCCCAGGAAGTGCAGCTTCTCCGGCACCTGACCGCGGCCCGGCATCCCCGGCGGGACGTTCGCCGCGACCTTCCGGTCGAACTCGGAGTCCATGGTGTCGCCGAGCCGCAGTTCGAGGCGGCTGAGCATCTGGTCCTTGAGCGCGGCCCGGACCTCCATGTACCGGGCGGCGGTGATCACCACGTGGATGCCGTATCCCAGACCGCGGGCCGCGATGTCCGTGACGATCTGCTCCAGGCCCTCGTACTCGCCGCGGAAGGTGCCCCAGCCGTCGACGACCAGGAACACGTCACCCCACGGCTCGTGCGGCAGGTCCCCCGCCGCCCGACGGCGCCGGTAGGTGCCGATCGAGTCGATGTTGTTCGCGCGGAAGAACTCCTCGCGGCGGTTGAGGATGCCCCCCACCTCCGCGACCGTACGCCGCACCCGCTCCGGGTCCAGACGCGAGGCGATCCCGCCCACGTGCGGCAGCTCGGCGACCGCCGAAAGACTGCCACCACCGAAGTCCAGCCCGTAGAACTGCACTTCGCGCGGGGTGTGGGTGAGCGCGAAGGAGGAGATCAGCGTGCGCATCAGCGTCGACTTGCCCGACTGCGGACCGCCCACCACCATCATGTGGCCCGCCGCACCCGAGAAGTCCCGGTACAGCACCTCGCGCCGCTGCTCGAACGGCTTGTCGATGAGGCCGAGCGGTACGACGAGCCCGCCGGGCCGCGTGTACCCGTCCGCGTGCAGCCCCCGCTCGGCGCTCGGCGCCAGCGCCGGAAGCAACTGGTCCAGCGGCGGCGCCTGGTCCAGCGGCGGCAGCCACACCTGGTGCGCCGGCACCCCCTGCCCCTCCAGCCGGCTCACGATCACGTCTAGCACCGTGTCGGCGAGCGCGTCGTCCTCCCGCGCCGACTGCGCCTGCTGCGCCGCCAGGTACGCCGGGTCCGGGGCCGCGTACACCACCGGCACCGGGGCCGCCGTGAACAGCGCGGGCCGCCGCTCCACCGGGAACAGCCCCACCGACAGGTCGGGCCCGCCCGAGCGGTACGTGCCCGAGACGTACGCCGCCTTGAAACGGGTCATCTCGTCCGTGCCGAACTTCAGGTAGCCCGAACCGGGCACCGACGGCAGGTGATAGGCGTCCGGCACGCCGATCGCGGTCCGCGACTCCGCCGCCGAGAAGGTCCGCAGACCGATCCGGTACGACAGGTACGTGTCCAGCCCGCGCAGCTTGCCTTCCTCCAGGCGCTGCGAGGCCAGCAGCAGGTGCACACCCAGCGACCGGCCGATGCGGCCGATCTGGATGAACATGTCGATGAAGTCGGGCTTCGCCGTCAGCAGCTCGCTGAACTCGTCGATGACCAGCACCAGCGAGGCCAGCGGCTCCAGCGGGGCGCCGGCCGCGCGGGCCTTCTCGTAGTCGTGGATGTTCGCGTAGTTGCCCGCCGAACGCAGCAGCTCCTGGCGGCGCTGCAGCTCACCGCGGATCGAGTCGCCCATGCGGTCCACGAGCGTGAGGTCGTCCGCCAGGTTGGTGATGACGGCCGCGACGTGCGGCATCTGCCCCATGCCCGTGAAGGTCGCACCGCCCTTGAAGTCGGCGAGGACGAAGTTCAGCGTCTCCGAGGTGTGCGTGACCGCCAGACCCAGCACCAGCGTGCGCAGCAGCTCCGACTTGCCGGAACCGGTCGCACCCACGCACAGACCGTGCGGGCCCATGCCCTCCTGCGCGGCCTCCTTGAGGTCCAGCATGACGGGAGCGCCGTCCTCGCCGACACCGATCGGCACGCGCAGCCGCTCACCCGCCGACCGCGGCCGCCAGGTCCGCGCCACGTCGACCGCGGCCGCGTCGCCCAGGTTCAGCAGGTCCGTGAAGTCCAGATTCGCCAGCAGCGGCTCGTCGTCGTCCCCGCCGCCCGTGCGCAGCGGCGCCAGCTGCCGCGCGAGCGCCTCCGCCGCGGGCAGCGACAGCGTGTCCGGGGAGCCCTCGTACGCCACCCCCGCGCCCGACTCCAGGCGCAGCCGGCCCGGCCGCACCACGACCGACAGCGATCCGCGCGATGGGGTCTCCCCAGCGGAGCGAGGGGATTCGTCCAGCTCGCCCGCGACCACCTCGACGATGGTCACGCCCTGCAGACCCTCGGCCGCCGCGAACACCGAATCCGGCGGCACCAGACCACCGCGAGGTGAGTTGGGGTCCAGCACGACCACCAGGTGCGGCTGGTCCAGCACCGGGGACGTCTCGCGGCTGAACCGCGGCCGCCCTTCGAGCCGGGAGCCGAGCAGCCCCTCCAGTTCGGCGAGGTCATCGCCGAACAGCCGCTTCGTACCGGCCCCGTCGACCTGACCCGGGACCTGCGTGTGCGGCAGCCACTTCGTCCAGTCCCACGAGGGCACCGCACCCGGCGCGGCCACCACGGCCACCATCAGGTCCTCGGGGGAGTGCAGCGTCGCCAACTGCGCGACCAGTGCCCGCGCGGTACTGCGCGCGGAGTCCGGCTCCCCGGACACCGTCACGTGGTAGAAGGCCCGGATCGACACCGCCACCGGCAGCCCGTCCAGCGAGGAGTGCACCTTCAGGAAACGCTGCATCGCGCCCGCGGTCAGCGGCTCCAGCTCGTCGACCGGCGCCGTCTCCGGCGCCACCAGCGCGGTCGACAGACGCTGCGAGCCCAGACCGAGCCGGGCCTGCCCGAAGTCCTGGTCGCCGACGCGCCGTTCCCACAGCCGCGAACCCTCCGCCACCACGGACCACAACTGCTCGGGGGCCGGGTGCAGATACAGCTGCGCGTCGCGCTGCGCCCGCGCTGTCCGGCGTACCTGACGACGCGTCTGCGCGAGGTACTTGAGGTAGTCCCGGCGCACGTCGGCCATTTGCCCCTGCGCACCGCGCCGGTGGCGCACCAGCTGCGCGACGACCATGGCCACCGTCGACACGAGCATCAGCACGCCCATGATGCGCATGAAGGGCGCGGCACCCGGCATGAAGAAGAAGACGACGGAAGAGCCCATGCCGAGCATCGGCAGGAGCTGCATCAGCATGCCCTCCTGCTGCCCGCGCGGAAGTTCCGGCGGAGCCTCCAACCGCAGCTCGTCCGAGGGGACCTCGGGCGGCAGGGACCGCGGCGGGCGTTTGACGACGATCTGGCTCACCGGAGCATCAATCCCTCGAAAACGGACGGGACGTCGCTACCGGCGCCCTCAAGTCCCGGGCGCGAAGGGGGTCTCCCCCACGCGACGGTGATCCTACTTGCCGACCGTCGGGCATACGCCCGGTAGGGTGGCCCGCGCAGTATGCGCATCCGCGAATCGTCCGCCGGTGCGGGCACCAACCAGGGGGGTCACACAGGTGAGTACGGCCGGTACGACGGGGTTCTGCAGGGTCACCGTCGTGGCCCCCGACAGCCGCATCGACGTCGCCCTCCCCGAGGACATCGCGGTCGCCGACGTCTACCCCGAGCTGCTGCGCCTCACCGGCCAGACCCAGCCCGTGGGCGCCCCGACCGGCTTCCACCTCGTACGCCGCTCCGGCACCGTCCTCGACGGTGCGCGCACCCTCGCAGCCCAGCAGGTCCTCGACGGCGAGGTGCTCAGCCTGCGCCCCTTCGCCGAGTCCCTGCCGCCCGCGGTGTTCGACGACGTGTCCGACGCCGTCGCCTCCGCCGTCGTCCGCGACCGGCACCGCTGGAGCGACGACATGCTGCGCGGCGCGGGCCTGGCCGGCGCCGCCGTGCTGCTCGTCATGCTCGGCTTCGTCCTCTGGTACGCCGACCCGCTCCGCCACGACATGCACGGCCTGCCCGGCGTCATCGCCGGAGCCGTGGGCGTCCTGCTCACCGGCGTGGCCGGAGTGCGCGCCCGGGTCTACCGGGACCGGGGCTCCGCCGTGGCGCTCGGCCTCGGCGCCTTCCCGCATCTGCTGATCGCAGGCTCCGGGATCATCGCCCCGGCCGCCGGCCAGGGCCCCGGCCGACTCCAGTTCCTGATCGGCTGCGTCTGCGTCCTGGTCGCCTCCGTCGCCCTGGTCGCGCTCACCCCCAGCGGCGACGCCCCCTTCGTCGCGGCCACCTTCGTCGCCGCCACCGGAACCCTCGCCACCTTCGTGGCCATCACCACCGAGGCCTCCGCCACCTACACCGCCGCCGTCTGCGCCCCCGTCGCCATCGGCCTCGTCGCCTTCCTCCCCGGCCTGTCCGCCCGCTTCGCCCGCCTGCCCATCGGCTACGCCGCCCCGCAGAGCGCCACCGAGGATTACGAGACCCCGGACCGCTACGAGACCGAGCCGTACGGTGACCGGTCCGGCTCCGAACAGCACGAGCAGGGCGCCCCGCTCGACGCCGAGGCGATCGCCGCCCAGGCCCGCCGAGGCCACGAGATGCTCCTCGGCCTGGTCGGCGGCTGCGCCGCGGTCGCCGTCGCGGCCGCCGCCGTCCTCGGCTTCTCCGACAACACCTGGGGCCGCCTGCTGGCCCTCGCGACCGGCCTCGCCATGCTGCTGCGCGCCCGACTCTTCCGCTACACCTCCCAGGTGGTGTGCGCCCTGACCGCCGGCCTCGCCGCCGTCGCGCTCCTGATCCTGGGCATGGCCCTGCACCCGCCGACCGACCTGCTCGAAGCCCTGGTCATGGAGCAGGACCGCAGCGGCCTGGACCTCCGTACGATCTGGCTGACCGCCGCCGTCGCGGCCGGCGCGGCCCTCCTCGCGGGAATTGCGCTTGTCATTCCCCGCAAGGGCCTGTCACCCTTCTGGGGAAGGCTGCTCGACCTCACCGAGGCGGCGGTCCTGCTGAGCCTGGTCCCGCTGACCCTGGCCGTGCTGGACGTCTACTCCCGGGCCCGCGCTCTCACGAGCTGAGACGGCGCGTCCCGGCAGCCTGGTACGCTGTGTGACGGCCGTTTGTGTACGCGTCCCCCGGATTCCTCGACAAGGAGTCTGTGGACTGCGCCCAGCGGACCCCGCCTCCCGAGTAACGGAAGCTCCCCAGAGACTCAGACCTGGGGCACTCGGTGGCAACGAAGACCTAAAACGAGGAGTACGCGTGCCGCTCGACGCCGCTACGAAGAAGCAGATCATCACCGAGTTCGGTGCCAAGGAGGGCGACACCGGCTCCCCCGAGGTCCAGGTCGCGATGCTCTCCCGCCGCATCTCGGACCTGACCGAGCACCTCAAGACGCACAAGCACGACCACCACTCCCGTCGTGGTCTGCTGATCCTGGTCGGCCAGCGTCGCCGCCTGCTGCAGTACCTGGCCAAGAAGGACATCCAGCGCTTCCGTACGCTGGTCGAGCGCCTCGGCATCCGCCGCGGTGCGGCCGGCGCCAAGTAAAGCGCTGTGGAGGGAGCGGTTCCCACATCCGGGGGCCGCTCCCTTTGCTGTACGTGCGGGACGGACCGGACCCTTTGTAGTCTGGAAAGGACGCACGTGCGCGTCTGAGTCAGACGCGCACAACTGAAGAGGAGGAGCGCCCTCCCTACGCCGCCGGTCCTCGGTAGTGGCACCCGGAATGCCCCCACGGGCAACGGACCGGGTGCTTCGATCGAAGACCGGCCCCAGGCCAGGAGCGCTTCTCCGCACCGTCCACCGCCACACGGGCGGCGGACGGAGACGACGAAAATGGAGAAAACGCTAGTGGAGAACGAGACCCACTACGCCGAGGCCGTCATTGACAACGGTTCCTTCGGCACCCGCACCATCCGCTTCGAGACGGGCCGTCTGGCCCGCCAGGCCGCCGGTTCCGCCGTTGCCTACCTGGACGACGACACGATGGTGCTGTCCGCCACCACCGCGTCGAAGAAGCCCAAGGACCAGCTCGACTTCTTCCCCCTGACGGTGGACGTCGAGGAGCGGCAGTACGCGGCCGGCAAGATCCCCGGCTCCTTCTTCCGTCGTGAGGGCCGGCCCTCCGAGGACGCGATCCTCACCTGCCGCCTGATCGACCGCCCGCTGCGCCCGTCCTTCAAGAAGGGCCTGCGCAACGAGATCCAGGTCGTCGCCACGATCATGGCGCTCAACCCCGACCACCTGTACGACGTCGTCGCGATCAACGCCGCGTCCGCGTCCACCCAGCTGGCCGGTCTGCCCTTCTCCGGCCCGATCGGCGGCGTCCGCGTCGCGCTGATCCGCGGCCAGTGGGTGGCCTTCCCGACGCACACCGAGCTCGAGGACGCCGTCTTCGACATGGTCGTCGCGGGCCGCGTCCTGGAGGACGGCGACGTCGCGATCATGATGGTCGAGGCCGAGGCCACCGAGAAGACCATCGCCCTCGTCAAGGGCGGCGCCGAGGCGCCGACCGAGGAGATCGTCGCCGCGGGTCTCGACGCCGCGAAGCCGTTCATCAAGGTCCTCTGCAAGGCCCAGTCCGACCTCGCCGCCAAGGCCGCGAAGCCCGAGGGCGAGTTCCCGGTCTTCCTGGACTACCAGGACGACGTGTACGAGGCCCTCGCGGCCGCCGTCAAGGGCGACCTCTCCCAGGCGCTGACCATCGCGGGCAAGCAGGACCGCGAGGCCGAGCTGGACCGCGTCAAGGAGATCGCCGCCGAGAAGCTCCTCCCGGCCTTCGAAGGCCGCGAGAAGGAGATCTCCGCCGCGTACCGCAGCCTGACCAAGGCCCTGGTGCGCGAGCGCGTGATCAAGGACAAGGTCCGCATCGACGGCCGCGGGATCACGGACATCCGTACCCTCGCCGCCGAGGTCGAGGCCATCCCGCGCGTGCACGGCTCGGCGCTGTTCGAGCGTGGCGAGACCCAGATCCTGGGCGTCACCACCCTCAACATGCTCCGCATGGAGCAGCAGCTGGACACCCTCTCCCCGGTGACCCGCAAGCGCTACATGCACAACTACAACTTCCCGCCGTACTCCGTCGGTGAGACCGGCCGCGTCGGTTCGCCGAAGCGCCGCGAGATCGGCCACGGCGCGCTCGCCGAGCGCGCGATCGTGCCGGTCCTCCCGACCCGCGAGGAGTTCCCGTACGCGATCCGCCAGGTGTCCGAGGCCCTCGGCTCCAACGGTTCGACGTCCATGGGCTCGGTCTGCGCCTCCACCATGTCGCTGCTGAACGCCGGTGTGCCCCTCAAGGCCCCCGTCGCCGGTATCGCCATGGGCCTGATCTCCCAGGAGATCGACGGCAAGACGCACTACGTCGCCCTCACCGACATCCTCGGTGCGGAGGACGCCTTCGGCGACATGGACTTCAAGGTCGCCGGCACCAAGGAGTTCGTCACCGCCCTCCAGCTGGACACCAAGCTGGACGGCATCCCGGCCTCCGTCCTGGCCGCGGCCCTCAAGCAGGCCCGCGACGCCCGCCTCCACATCCTCGACGTGATGATGGAAGCGATCGACACGCCGGACGAGATGTCCCCCAACGCCCCGCGGATCATCACCGTCAAGATCCCCGTGGACAAGATCGGTGAGGTCATCGGCCCCAAGGGCAAGATGATCAACCAGATCCAGGAGGACACCGGCGCCGAGATCACGATCGAGGACGACGGCACCATCTACATCGGTGCCGCCGACGGCCCGGCCGCCGAGGCCGCCCGCGCCACGATCAACGGCATCGCCAACCCGACCATGCCGGAGGTCGGCGAGCGCTACCTGGGTACGGTCGTCAAGACCACCACCTTCGGTGCCTTCGTCTCCCTGCTCCCGGGCAAGGACGGCCTGCTGCACATCTCGCAGATCCGCAAGCTCGCCGGTGGCAAGCGCGTGGAGAACGTCGAGGACGTGCTCGCGGTCGGCACCAAGGTCCAGGTCGAGATCGCCGAGATCGACCAGCGCGGCAAGCTCTCCCTGATCCCCGTGATCGAGGGCGAGGCCGTCGACGCCAACGCTGACAAGGACGACTCCGACAAGTGACGTCGCGTAGTTCCCGTGTGACGGCCCGCCCCTCTTCGGAGGGGCGGGCCGTCGCCCGTACCCAAACACTCCTCAAGGGCCGGGGCGGCATCGGCACCGTCCGGCGCACGGTCCTGCCCGGCGGACTGCGCATCGTCACCGAGACGCTGCCCTCCGTCCGCTCCGCCACCTTCGGCATCTGGGCGCACGTCGGCTCCCGTGACGAGACGCCCACGCTGAACGGCGCCACGCACTACCTGGAGCACCTCCTCTTCAAGGGCACGCACCAGCGCAGCGCCCTGGACATCTCCTCCGCGATCGACGCGGTCGGCGGCGAGATGAACGCCTTCACGGCGAAGGAGTACACCTGCTACTACGCCCGGGTGCTCGACACGGACCTGCCGCTGGCCATCGACGTGGTCTGCGACATGCTCACCGGTTCCCTGATCCGCGAGGAGGACGTCGACGCCGAGCGCGGGGTCATCCTCGAAGAGATCGCGATGACCGAGGACGACCCGGGCGACATGGTGCACGACCTGTTCGCGCAGACCATGTACGGGGACACCCCCCTCGGGCGGCCGGTCCTCGGCACCGTCGACACGATCAACGCCCTCGGCGCCGACCGGATCCGCCGCTTCTACAAGAAGCACTACGACCCGACCCACCTGGTCGTGGCCGCCGCCGGCAACGTCGACCACAACAAGGTCGTGCGCCAGGTCCGCGCCGCCTTCGAGAAGGCCGGCGCGCTGACCCGCACCGACGCCGATCCGATCGGCCCGCGCACCGGCGCCAAGCGTGTCCGCACCGCCGGCCGCGTCGACCTGGTGGGCCGCAAGACCGAGCAGGCCCACGTGGTCCTCGGCATGCCCGGCATCGCCCGCACCGACGAGCGCCGCTGGGCGCTGGGCGTGCTGAACACCGCCCTCGGCGGCGGCATGTCCTCCCGCCTCTTCCAGGAGGTCCGGGAGAAGCGCGGCCTCGCCTACAGCGTGTACTCGTACACCTCGGCCTTCGCCGACACCGGTCTCTTCGGCGTCTACGCGGGCTGCCGGCCCAACCAGGTCCACGACGTGCTCCGGATCTGCCGCGAAGAGCTCGACAAGGTCGCCTCCGACGGGCTCGACGACGACGAGATCAAGCGGGCCATCGGCCAGCTGTCCGGCTCCACCGTCCTCGGCCTGGAGGACACCGGCGCGATCATGAACCGCATCGGCAAGAGCGAGCTGTGCTGGGGCGACCAGATGTCGGTCGACGACATGCTGGCCCGGATCTCCGCCGTGACCCCGGACGAGGTCCGCTCGGTCGCGCAGGATGTACTGGCCCAGCGACCCTCGCTCGCGGTGATCGGCCCGCTGAAGGAGAAGCAGGCCGCCCGTCTCGACGAAGCGGTCGCCTAGTTCCGTACGGCAATTCAAAGGAAGCAACATGAGCAAGCTGCGCGTGGCAGTCCTCGGTGCCAAGGGCCGCATCGGCGCCGAGGCGGTCAAGGCCGTCGAGGCCGCCGAGGACATGGAGCTGGTGGCTGCCCTCGGCCGCGGTGACTCGCTGGAGACGCTGACCGAGGCCGGTGCCCAGGTCGCCGTCGAGCTGACCACCCCGGCCTCGGTGATGGAGAACCTGGACTTCCTCATCGGCCACGGCATCCACGCGGTGGTCGGCACCACCGGCTGGACCGAGGACCGCCTCGCCCAGCTGAACACCTGGCTCGCCGGCTCCCCGAAGACCGGTGTGCTCATCGCCCCGAACTTCTCCATCGGCGCCGTCCTCACGATGAAGTTCGCCGCCCAGGCCGCCCGCTACTTCGAGTCCGTCGAGGTCGTCGAGCTGCACCACCCCAACAAGGTCGACGCCCCCTCCGGCACGGCGACCCGTACGGCGCAGCTCATCGCGGCCGCCCGCGCCGAGGCCGGCCTCGGCGCGCAGCCCGACGCCACCGCCACGGCCCTGGACGGCGCGCGCGGCGCGGACGTCGACGGCGTCCCGGTGCACGCCGTCCGCCTGCGCGGGCTGCTCGCCCACCAGGAGGTGCTCCTCGGCGGCGAGGGCGAGACCCTGACCATCCGTCACGACTCCCTGCACCACAGCAGCTTCATGCCGGGCATCCTGCTCGGCGCGCGCCGCGTGACGCAGACCCCCGGCCTCACCTTCGGCCTGGAACACTTCCTCGACCTGGGCTGACTGGGCTGATTTCACGATGCGCGCGAAGATCACGTACTTCCTCACGGCCGCCGTCCTGGTCGTCTACTTCGTCCTGGTGGGCAGCCGGGGCCTGATGCTGATCCGGCACGGCACCTGGCTCACCGTCACCTTCGGGCTGGCCGTGCTGATCCTGCCGGTCATCGGTGTGTGGTTCCTCTGGCAGAACACCCGGTTCGTCACGCGGGCCAACCACCTCGCGACCGAGCTGGAGGCCGAGGGCGGACTGCCCGTCGACGAGCTGGAGCGGGACCAGTACGGGCGGATCCTGCGGGATTCCGCCGACGAGGTCTTCGCGCGCCGCAAGGCGGAGACCGAGGACGCGCCGGGGGACTGGCGCAGCTGGTTCCGGCTCGCCGTCGCCTACCACGACGCCCGGGACACCCCGCGGGCGCGCAAGGCGATGCAGCGGGCGATCGCCCTGCACGACAAGAAGCCCGTACAGGTCTGATCCCCGTACGGGCTTCCCGTGGCGTGTCCCGCCGTGTCGTGCCGGCGACCCGGGTGTCAGGCGGGCACGGGCCGGTACTCGTCGGCCCAGGCCCCGACCGTGTCGGCGGCCCGGTCGAAGGCCTCGGCCCGCGACAGGAAATCGGCGTTGTGGTCGGTCAGCAGCACCGGAAGCTCCGCGCCGCCGCGCCCGGACACCGTCAGCGCCTGCCCCTGTACGGACCTCGGCAGCCCGAGCCAGCGCACCGGCTGCTGCACCGTACGGAGCTCGGCGATCTCGCTCCACGCGAGCGTGCGGGTCACGAAGAACCCCACCCGGCGCAGCCCCGTACGGCTCACCCACACGCCGACGCGCAGCGTCTGCACCGCGGATGCGACGACCGTGAGGGCGGCGGCCAGGCAGATCCCGGCCCCGCCCCACCCGCCCGCGAAGGCGACGATCATCGTGGCCAGCAGCATGAAGGCGGACAGCAGGAGCAGCAGCGCGGAGATGGCCACGCGCCAGGGCCCGGGCCGGTAGGGCCGTCGCCACCGGTCGTGGTCGGCGTGGGCCAGGACCTCGTCGCCGTCGCCGTCGTCATCCGCGTCGGATACGCCGTCGGCCGTCAGGAAGGGCAGGGGCACGGCTGGACCTCACTCACATGCACGTTCGGTTGGGCTGTGCCCGTGAGGCTACCGCCCCTCGGACGCCTCCGACTGCTGCGACTTCTCCGCTGCCTTGGTCGGCTGCAGTGCGGGCATACCGAAGAGCAGTGAGCCGGCGAGCCCCGCAACCACGGTCAGTCCGACCAGACTACGGGCGGCCATCTGGGTCCAGCCCAGACGCTCGCGTGGCGGCGGAGTGACATTGCTCCGGAACCGGTCGGCTTCGGCGACGAAGGCGAACGGAACGGGTTCGGGCAAGGGGGTACCTCCCGGCGGTGGCTGGGGGAGAAACACGGGGACGAATCTCCTCGGGTGGATGAGTGCGCGTTCTCCTGGTAGGACGTACGGACCCCTCGATCGGTGCCCGATTTCGGCACATCGGCCAAAAAACATGGCTGTGTGTCAGCTGTACGGGTGTCCCCGCGGCGCGTGCGCTTGCGCGGGCACCCGCGACGGGCGCCGTAGAGTGGGCGCGCCCCAGGAACGCACGTTTGGAAGGACCCCCGGTGAGCGAGACCGCCGCTTCAGATCTGAAACCCAGCTTCCGCAGTGACGTGACGGTGGAGCTGGTGAAGCACTCCGCCGCCGACTCCGACGTGCTGTGGGCCGCCCGGGTCTCCACGGCCGGCGAGCAGTCCCTGGAGGAGCTGCAGAAGGACCCGGAGCGCTCGAAGGGCCTCATCAACTACCTGATGCGCGACCGCCACGGCAGCCCCTTCGAGCACAACTCGATGACCTTCTTCATCAGCGCCCCGATCTTCGTCTTCCGCGAGTTCATGCGCCACCGCGTGGGCTGGTCGTACAACGAGGAATCGGGCCGCTACAGGGAGCTGGAGCCGGTCTTCTACGTCCCGGACGCCGAGCGCAAGCTGGTCCAGGAGGGCCGCCCGGGCAAGTACGTCTTCGTCGAGGGCACCCGGGCGCAGCAGGAACTGACCGGCCGCGTCATGGAGGACTCCTACCTGCAGGCCTACGAGGCCTACCGCGAGATGCTGGCCGCGGGCGTGGCCCGCGAGGTTGCCCGTTCGGTCCTGCCGGTCGGTCTTTTCTCCTCGATGTACGCCACCTGCAACGCGCGCTCGCTCATGCACTTCCTGGGCCTGCGCACGCAGCACGAGCTCGCGGCCGTCCCGTCCTTCCCGCAGCGGGAGATCGAGATGGTCGGCGAGAAGATGGAGCAGCACTGGGCGAAGCTCATGCCGCTCACGTACGCGGCCTACAACGGCAACGGGCGCGTTGCCCCGTAAGGCCCGGTAGTTCCGCGACGTACAGATGTACGGAGTTAAGTGCTAAGTGTCCGTATTGCGACGTTTCGTAAACTTCATCTAGGCTGATCAAACGGACCCGGCACTGCTTGAACCCCCGAGCAGGCAGTGCCGGCGTCCAACACCCTGTTGACGTCCCCCGAGGGGACACCGCGAGCATGGCAGCGAGTAGCGTGTTACCCATGGCTCCGATCTCGACTCCGCAGACCCCCTTCGGGCGGGTCCTCACCGCCATGATCACGCCGTTTACGGCGGATGGCGCACTCGACCTCGACGGCGCGCAGCAGCTCGCCGTCCACTTGGTGGACGCAGGCAACGACGGCCTGATCATCAACGGCACCACCGGTGAGTCGCCGACCACCACCGACGCGGAGAAAAACGACCTCGTACGAGCCGTCCTCGAAGCCGTCGGAGACCGCGCCCACGTGGTCGCCGGCATCGGCACCAACGACACCCGCCACACCCTGGAGCTGGCCCGCCAGGCCGAGCGCACCGGCGCCCACGGCCTGCTCGCCGTCACCCCCTACTACAGCAAGCCGCCGCAGGAGGGCCTCTACCGGCACTTCACGGCGATCGCCGACGCCACCGGGCTGCCGGTCATGCTCTACGACATCCCCGGCCGCAGTGGTGTCCCGATCGACACCGAAACCCTGGTCCGGCTGGCCGAGCACCCCCGTATCGTGGCCAACAAGGACGCCAAGGGCGACCTCGGCCGCGCCAGCTGGGCCATCGCGCAGAGCGGCCTGGCCTGGTACTCGGGCGACGACATGCTGAACCTGCCGCTCCTGTCGGTCGGCGCGGTCGGCTTCGTCTCCGTGGTCGGCCACGTGGTCACCCCCGACCTGCGCGCCATGCTGGAGGCCCACCTGGGCGGAGACGTCCAGAAGGCCACCGAGATCCATCAGAAGCTGCTCCCGGTCTTCACCGGCATGTTCCGCACCCAGGGCGTGATGACCACCAAGGGCGCGCTGAACCTGCAGGGCCTGCCCGCGGGCCCGCTGCGGCTCCCGCTGATCGAGCTGACCGCCGAAGAGACGGCTCAGCTCAAGATCGACCTTGCCGCCGGCGGGGTACAGCTCTGATATCAGACTTCACAACCGAATAAGCAAGAACAAACAAATACAAAACAGACAACAGCAAGTGCACGAATGACATGCGCGCCACGTGCCTTCCGGGGTACGTGGCGTGCGTGGTGAGGAGACACTTTTGAGCCATCCGCATCCGGAACTCGGTCCGCCGCCGAAGCTGCCCAAGGGCGGCCTCAGGGTCACCCCCCTGGGTGGTCTCGGCGAGATCGGCCGCAACATGACCGTCTTCGAGTTCGACGGCCGCCTGCTGATCGTCGACTGCGGCGTGCTCTTCCCCGAGGAGGAGCAGCCGGGCATCGACCTGATCCTGCCGGACTTCACGTCCATCCGGGACCGCCTCGACGACATCGACGGCATCGTCCTCACGCACGGCCACGAGGACCACATCGGCGCCGTCCCCTACCTCCTGCGGGAGAAGCCGGACATCCCGCTGATCGGCTCCAAGCTGACGCTGGCCCTCATCGAGGCGAAGCTCCAGGAGCACCGCATCCGCCCCTACACCCTCGAGGTGAAGGAAGGCGAGCGCGAGAACCTCGGCCCCTTCGACTGCGAGTTCATCGCGGTCAACCACTCCATCCCGGACGCCCTGGCCGTCGCGATCCGGACCCCCGCGGGCCTGGTCGTCGCCACCGGCGACTTCAAGATGGACCAGCTCCCGCTGGACAGCCGCCTCACCGACCTGCACGCCTTCGCGCGTCTGAGCGAGGAGGGCATCGACCTCCTCCTCTCCGACTCGACGAACGCCGAGGTCCCGGGCTTCGTCCCGCCCGAGCGTGAGATCTCCAACGTCCTGCGCACGGTCTTCGCGAACGCCCACAACCGGATCATCGTGGCCAGCTTCGCCAGCCACGTGCACCGC
This sequence comes from Streptomyces sp. NPDC028910, assembly GCF_055564955.1. Classification (NCBI taxonomy): domain Bacteria; kingdom Bacillati; phylum Actinomycetota; class Actinomycetes; order Kitasatosporales; family Streptomycetaceae; genus Streptomyces; species Streptomyces sp. NPDC028910. The sequence continues at coordinate 36,296 of NZ_JBVHVF010000041.1, forward strand.
ATCCAGCAGATCCTCGACGCCGCCCACGAGTACGGCCGCAGGGTCGCCTTCGTCGGCCGCTCGATGGTCCGCAACATGGGCATCGCCCGCGACCTGGGCTACCTCAAGGTCCCGGCCGGTCTCGTCGTGGACGTCAAGACCCTCGACGACCTGCCGGCCCACGAGGTCGTCCTCGTCTGCACCGGTTCCCAGGGCGAGCCGATGGCGGCCCTGTCCCGCATGGCCAACCGCGACCACCAGATCCGGATCGTCCCCGGCGACACCGTGATCCTGGCGTCGTCCCTGATCCCGGGCAACGAGAACGCGGTCTACCGCGTGATCAACGGCCTGACCCGCTGGGGCGCCAACGTCGTGCACAAGGGCAACGCCAAGGTGCACGTCTCCGGCCACGCCTCGGCCGGCGAGCTGCTGTACTTCTACAACATCTGCAAGCCGCGGAACCTGATGCCGGTCCACGGCGAATGGCGCCACCTGCGCGCCAACGCCGAGCTCGGTGCCATGACGGGCGTCCCGAAGGACCGCATCGTCATCGCCGAGGACGGCGTGGTCGTCGACCTGATCGACGGCAAGGCCCGTATCTCCGGAAAGGTCCAGGCCGGCTACGTGTACGTGGACGGCCTCTCGGTCGGGGACGTCACGGAGGTCCACCTCAAGGACCGCCGCATCCTCGGCGAAGAGGGCATCATCTCGGTCTACGTCGTGGTGGACAGCACCACCGGCAAGGTCGTGAGCGGCCCGAACGTCCAGGCCCGCGGCTCCGGCATCGACGACTCGGCCTTCGCCTCGGTCGTTCCGAAGATCGAGGAAGCCATCGCCCGCGCCGCGGCCGACGGCGTCGCCGAGCCGCACCAGATCCAGCAGCTCATCCGCCGCACGATGGGCAAGTGGGTCTCGGACGGCTACCGCCGCCGCCCGATGATCCTCCCGGTCGTCGTCGAGGTCTGACCCTCGCCGTAGCCGTGGAACAGGAGCGGGGCAACCGGATTTGCATCCGGGGGCCCCGCTCCAGTACGTTTACGTCTCCACCTCGCACGGCACCGCGGCACACACGTGTGCCCGGACGGTCATGCGGGCGGGTGGTGATCAGAGCCCAGGGAGACCTGATAAAGTCTGATCCGCCCGAAAGGGAAAGGCCCTCCGAAGGCCATCGGAATTCGAATCCAACCGGTAACGGCCAGGAAATGAATCTGATAGAGTCGGAATCGCCGGAAAGGGAAACGCGAAAGCGAGAACCTGGAAAGCGCCGAGGAATCGGACACGAAAGAGTCTGATAGAGTCGGAAACGCAAGAACAGAACGAAAGCCCGGAGGAAAGCCCCAGTAAGTGTTACTGAGGGTGAGTACAAAGGAAGCGTCCGTTCCTTGAGAACTCAACAGCGTGCCAAAAATCAACGCCAGAAGTTGATACCC
>NZ_JBVHVF010000042.1:0-33433 GCF_055564955.1 Streptomyces sp. NPDC028910
CCCGCGGAGCGGGGTCTCAGGCGCTGGCGCGCCTGAGAGTGAAGCCCTCCGCTGCGCTCCGGGCTAAGGCTCCGCTGACGCTCCGCCAGATTCCCGCGCAAGCGCGGGAATCGACGTCCGCTTGCGGACGTCGGGGGAGGGGCCGGCGCAAGCGCCGGCCTGGTGACGCTGACGCGTCACCAGGTACCCGCGCAAGCACGGGTATTGACGGGCCTGCCGGCCCGTTCGGGATGTCCGCTGACGCTCCCATCCCTCTAGCCCTTCCGGCTTCGCCTCCAGGGCTTGGGCCCGCGGTCGCGGGCGCTGGCAGTAGGGGGTCGCTGTCCTCGGGGCGAATATCGTTCCCTCATGGACAACGATCAGACCGGGACCACGGGCGGAAGCCTGACAGACGACGAGCTGGAACAGCTCAAGGCACTCCTTCGGCGCTTCTGCACCTACGACATGGACCAATTCGAACTCATCAAGACACAGGCTCCCTACAGGGACGCGTACATCGTGATGTCCTCAGCGCCGATCGCGGACACCGTGCCTGAGCAGTACAACACCATCTGAGGCGCGCCGGATGCCGACGGTGTGCTGCCCAGCCGGTGTGCCGGCATGGGCTAATCCTCGGTGCGCAGGGTCAACGGGCCCAGCCTTTGTACAAGCTGCTCAAGGCTCAGGTGTCCCCTGAAAACGTCCCAGCTCGCGATCAGCCGGCCTGGGGTGAGCCCCAGGCCGAAGACGTGCATGAACGTCGAGATCATGCAGAACGCGACCTCACCGTTGGCCGCATCAAGCCCCCTGGCTTCCAGATCGGCCTTCAGCCACACAAGCATCGCCGGCACCGATTCTCCGGCCAGCGCCCGACGACGCAACTCCTGGTCGACCTCCTGTTGTGTCCGCCCCCGAGCCACGGCACACACCCCCTCATCCACGAGGACTGCTCACAGCAACCCTCGTTCCGGTACAGTCATGAGTATGCATCATACGAATGATGCAGTGTGTAGCATCCCGAGAAAAGTGCCATCCCCTTCCGGCGGTCCTCTCTTCGCTTGATTTTCATGGAGTGCCGAATGCATAAGACCGGTGACATCGCGCTGCGACCCCATCAGGAGGAGGCAGTGGAGGCTATTGTCCGTGGGCTGGATATTCCTCCTGGGAAACGGATTCCGGAGGCTGGTCTGCGGGCCACGGTGGTGGCGGCGTGCGGGACCGGGAAGACCTTCATCGCGGCCGCGGCGGCGCTCCGGCTCGCCCGGCACGGGCGGGTCCTGGTGCTCCTGCCTACCCTCGATCTCCTGACACAGACGGTGCGGGAGTGGCGGCTCGCCGGACACACCGGGCCCGCGGTCGCGGTGTGCTCGCTCGGGGACGACCCGCAGCTGTGGCAGCTCGGTGTCCGGACCACCGTGTCGGCGCCGCAGCTGGGGCTGTGGCACGGGCGCGGCCCCGTCACGGTCTACGCGACGTACGCCTCTCTGCCGGTCATCGCCGAGGCCCACGAGGGCCTGTACGGACTGCCGATGGACGTCTTCGACCTCGTCGTCGTCGACGAGGCGCACCGGACGTCCGGGTCGGCGGGGAAGGCGTGGGCCGATGTCCACCGCCAGGAGGTGATTCCGGCGATGCGCCGGCTCTACATGACCGCGACCCCGCGGATCTGGATGGAACGGCCGCCGCGGACCTGGGCGCAGGAGCGGGCGCGGGAGGAGGCGCGCCGGCTCGCCGAGGAGGAGGAGGAGGAGGAGGAGCGCAGGGAGCGTGAGGGGGCGGAGGCGGAGGGGCGGGTCTATGTTTCCCGGCCGCGTTGGGACCGGCTGCCGAAGGAACTGGCGTGCTCGATGGACGACAGGCGGGTGTTCGGGCCGGTCGTTTATGAGTTGTCGCTCGCTTCGGCTATTTCCCGGGGGCTTTTGGCGAAGTATCAAATTGTGGTGGCGGAACTCACCGACCCTGTTGTCACGCCAGACCGGCTGAATAGTGAGGAGCGGTACGAGGAGCAGCTGCGCGGCCAGCGCCTCGCCGCGATGCAGACCGCCCTCCTGGAGACCATGGCCGCGCACGGGCTGCAGACCACCATCACGTTCCACCACCGCACCGTGGAGGCGGAGGCCTTCGCCGCGGGACTGGACCGCGTCGCCCGCCGGCTCCACGCTGTCGATCCCGTCCGGCATCCGGAGCGGGTGTGGGCCGGGTGGCTGTGCGGGGAACACGAAGGCGCCCACCGGCGGGCCGTGCTCGCGGACTTCGGCCGCCGGGCCGGGCGCGCGGTGCTCAGTAATTGCCGAGTTCTCGGTGAAGGGGTTGATATTCGGGCGACGGACAGCGTGGCCCTGATCGACCCGAAGGGGTCGGCCGTCGACATCGTGCAGGCGATCGGCCGGGCCTTGCGGCAAAAGCCCGGTGAAAGGAAGATGGCCACCCTAATCGTGCCCGTGTTCTTGCGGGAGGGCGAAAAGCCTGAGGACATGCTTTCGTCGAATTCATACCGGCCGCTAATTCGGGTTTTGGCTGGACTTCGGGCGCATGATGAAAAGGCTGTGGAAATGCTCGCTGTTCCGCAGGCGAACCAGAAGAGGATCGTGGATCCGTCTGTGCCGGTCGGGAAGGCACCGGAGGAGGGCGAGGAGGAGTCACGGCTGCTGCTCCGGTTCGCGGCCCCGCGGGACCCGGCGCTGATCGCGAAGTGGATCAGCTACACGGTCATCAACACCGAGCGGCAGGACTGGCGCCGGGGCGCCGAAGCCGCGTACCGGTACCGGCAGCGGGAGGGGGACCTGGACGTACCCTACGAGCACGTCGAGCCGGAGGGGGCGTTCCCGCTGGGGCGGTGGCTGTCCGATCAGCGGCGCGCCTACCGGGCCGGGACCATGACCGGCGAGCGCGCGGCCGAGCTGGAGGAGCTCGGGATCGTCTGGGACACCGCCGACGCCGGCTTCGAGCAGAACCTCGGCGCCGCCCGCGCCTACTACGAGCTGCACGGGACCCTCGCGGCCCCACGGGGCGCCACCATCCTCGACATCGCGATCGGGCAGTACCTCACGAACATCCGCCGCCCCGGCGGACTGGGCAAGGACCCCGGCCGGGCGCAGCGTCGGGCCGCCGCGCTCGCCGCGATCGACCCCGACTGGAACCCGGGGACGCTCGGGTGGACGGTGGACTGGCAGCGGCATTACGCCTACCTCAGCCAGCTCCTCGCCGAAGGCGCCCGCCCGGCCGCGATCGTGCCGGGGGTGACCCGGCACGGCGAGGACGTCGGACGCTGGCTCGCCACCCAACGCCGGGCCTGGGACCGGCTGAACGAGGAGCAGCGGCGCCGGCTCGGCGAACTCGGCATCAAGAAGGCTGTGCGGGCGCGCACGACGACCGCGAAGGCAGCTACGGCCAGCAGGCCGCGCGCGGGCAGCGAGGCGTTCCACAAGGGCCTTGAGGCCCTCCAGCAGTACATCGCACGGGAGGGCGCCCTGCCGGGGCGCGCCGGTGTGCAGGAGATGCCGGATGGGGAGATTCGCCGCGTCGGGGTGTGGCTGGCCAACCAGAAGCAGCGCCGCGACCGGCTCGACCAGGCGCAGCGCGCCGCTCTGGCCGAGCTGGGGATGGACTGGGCCGCCTCGTGATTGCGGGGCAATCACCCCGGCCGTCAGTCGTCGCCGGGTGATTGCCCCGCAATCACCCTCACCTGTTCCAGAAAACTGGAACGGGGCGCCGTCGGCGGGCCGTCCCTCCGGGGCCAACGGGACTGACGGGACTGAAATCCGCGATTGGGTTCATGGGCGCGGGTAGCCGTGGCCCGGTGGCGGGTACTCCCGGCCGGGAAGTTCGGCGACGCCGTAGAGCACGATCCGGTCGAACTCCGTGATCTCCCCCGGAGCGGCGTCGCCAGCTTCGTCGATCGCCTTCAGCAGTCGCATCGAGCGTTCCTGGTCCGCCTTGGCCCGTGCCGAGGACCGCGGCCCCGGCAGGGTGTCCGGCGGGGGTTCGGCGGCCTGCGGGAGGTGCAGGGCGCCGGAGCGCCACGCACCGCCCAGCACCACGCCACCGGCCAGCAGGGTCAAGGCCACGCCCACGACCTCGTACCCGGACCACTGCGCCCACCAGCCGGCTGCGGCCAGCGCACTGCCACCGGCCCGGCGCTGCCTGCCCGTCCACACCATCCGATTCCCCCTTCTCGCAGTTCTCGCCGGTCAGGATGTGGGCCCGGCGCACGCCCACACCACCCCGCCTGGCGCAGCCTTCACCCGGCCCCGGCGCGGGCAGCGTGGACCTGGCCGAGCTGTGCCGCGCCGCGCCGCGCCGCGCACGGTGTGACCAGCCCTGCCGTCACCGCGCTGTGCCACCAGACTGACCTGTCGCAGCGAAGGTTGAGTGTTCTCATCGAACGTTGAGCGGTGCCGATCAGGAGGACACGGTCAAGGCCAACGAGGCGACGGCGGTGGCGAAGTAGAAACCGGGAAACGCGAGGTTGTAGAGCACGCGGGCGCGCAGATGGAAGGCGAGCGCGCCCAGGTAGAGCAGGACGAGACCGCAGGCCGCGGCGGCACCGAGTGGGCGCAGTGCCGCGTCGAAGAGGCCGAGGAGGAGGCCCGCCGCACCAGCCAGCTTGAGGGCGGCCAGCCAGGGCAGCCAGGATCGGGGCACACCCACCTGCGCCGAGTTGGCCAGCACGAAGCGCGCCCCGGCGAGGTCGGCTGCGGCTATACCGACGTTGACAGCGGCGGTGAACAAGGTGACGACGAGGAATGCGAGCTGGGTACCGGTCATGCCTTCAGGGTCCGCGGGCACTTCGGCACCGTCCAATACCTGCTTCTATAACCTGGTGGCATGGACGTGGACACGCGCCTGCTTCGGTACTTCGCCGCAGTGGCGGAGGAGGGCAGCCTGACCGGGGCGGCGCAAAGACTGTTCGTCTCGCAGCCCGCGCTGACCAAGCAGATCCGGCGTTTGGAGGACGATCTCGGGGTACCGCTCTTCGCGCGTTCGCGGTCCGGGATGGCGCTGACCGAGGCCGGTCGAGAGCTCGCCGCGCGGGTGCCCGCACTGCTGGACGGCTGGGACGAGGCGGTACGGGCAACCGGCCGGGCGGCGCGGATGCTGCGCCTGGGCTTCCTGGACGCGGGCGCCGTGGGCGCCGTCCACGAGGTCATCGCCGAGTTCCGCCAGGCGCGGCCGGGGTGGCGGGTGGAACTGCGTCAGTTCGACTGGTCGGACCCGAGTGCCGGCCTGGCCCGGGGCGAGGTGGATGCGGCAGTGGTGCGTTTGCCGTTTCCGGGGCAGGAGGGGCTGAACGTGCGGGAGTTGTTCGTTGAGGAGCGTGGGGTGCTACTGCCGGCTCGACATCCGCTGGCGAACAGCGGGACGGTGGAGTTCCGGGAGTTGTGGGACGAGCCCTTCGTCGCGGCCGGAGCCGAGACCGGAGCCTGGAGGGAGCACTGGCTGGCGGCGGAGGAGCGGGAAGGGCACCCGGTCCGGGTCGGCGCCGTCACCAGCCGGCCCGACGAGTGGCTCGGAGCGGTGGCTGCCGGCTGCGTAGCGCTGGCGCCGGCGTCGACGGCCCGTTTCTACTCCCACCCGGACGTGGTGTGCCGTCCAGTCCGCGGGGTCTCACCGAGCCGGGTAGGGCTGGCCCGACCAAAGGGCCGGACACGCGAGGCGGCGCTGGATGAGCTGCTGGAGGCCATCGCGCGGCGGTTGAGCCGGAGCTGACGACGGAGCTGACGACGGGGCCGACAGACCGCCGGCACGCTGCCCGGCCGGATCGGCGCCACTCCCGGCGGCAGCCGCGTTGAACGGGCTCGCCCAGCACGAGGACACCCGCGGCGACCGCCTCGGTCGGGTGTGCGTAGGCCATGACCGCCGACCGCGCCGCCCCGATTGCGCTCAATGGTCCCTACGTTGTGCTGCGGGACCGGGCGAGCCCTTCGTATGGTTGGCCCACCCAGGGGCGTGGGGCGTGGCACATGTGGTCGATGTCCACCCCGGCCGGACCCTGCGCAAGCACGTCGTCGTGATACGAGTGCCAGACGCCCCCGGTCAGGGCGCAGTTCGCGCCGATCGTGGGAGCCTCGATCGCCTCAGCGATCAACAGATCTGCCCTTGCCGGGCAGCCGTTCTTGTCGTCGTCCTTCCAGTGCGGGTACAGCTCGCGCTTGTAGCGGTCGCGGATCTCCTCGGCGATCGGCAGGGAGGTGAAATGGCCTGCGTGAGCGTGTACTCATCAGCGTGCGCCACAGGGGCGGGAGCGAGGGCGGCGAAGGCTCCCCTCACGGCTGGCCGGCCCCTCTTCCAGGGTCGGCCAGATCGGCCTGAGGCGGGCCTGCAAGACGGCCGTCGCGTCATCCGTCCGAGGGGGTCGGGCGGGGCCGTCAGGCGCGCTCGGGGGGCCGGCTGCGGCACGGTGACGGCATGCGCCGCTGGTCTCTGCCCCTGCTCCTCGCCGCGCCTCTCGCGGCCTGCGGATGCGTCACCGTCCAACCCGCCCCCGGCCCGGCCTTCGAGGCTTGGTCCGCCACCGTGCCGGCGGACCACAAGCACCCCGCGGGTCTCCGACCCGTTCATCCCAGCGCCCGGCCGGCCCTGCCCCTCTCGCGCCTGCCCGAACCTCCGTCCGCAGCTCCGGCTGGCGCCCCTGCCGAGGCGGGCAGCGCAGCCGGCCCCGACCGTCGCGCATACGGTGGCTGCGATCTCGGCGAAGGCGAGGTCCTCGTGCACAGACCGGCTCGGTGGACGAGGTGCGGCCTGGCTGTCCGGCTAGTGCCGTGACCGGAAGGGTCCGGTGGCACGGAGCCCGCCACGCCGTGGGATCACGGAGGATCGATTCGCCGGTCGGAGCCCCCCTAGGGTCGTGCCCGCAATGCCCGACCCGCCTTCCCGGAAAGGGATCCTCTCCCTCATGAAGCTCCGCACCACCGCCGCCGCTGCCCTGGCGGCCTTCGCCCTGGTCCTGTCGCTGCCCGGTTCGGCCCTCGCCGCCGAAGGCTACTTCCACTACAAGTACGTCGACGGATACGGGCAGGAGCAGCACGTCACCCTGCACGACCCGCACAGCGGCAAGTGCGTCAACCTCCACGCCGTCAGCGACGACGACGAACAGCCTGGCTACGGCCCGCACAACGACACGGACTCCGCCGTGGTCGTCTACGCCGGCGCCAACTGCGAGGGCCCGGAGTGGAAGCTGCGCGCACACGGCAGCCCGGCGCGCGACGACCTCCTGGTCCGGTCCGTGCGCTTCGCGGTCAACCCCGGCTAGCGGCACCGGCATTCGAACCCGGTGAGGCTCGGGGCGGGCCGACCGCCCCGGGCCTCGGGCCGGCTCAACCCCGGACAGGGGCTCACCGTACCGGCGCGGCGTCCACGTCACCCGGGACCCGTTCGGCCCTCCCGCCCGCTGCTCAGGGGCGGTTCCGATCGCGGTGACAGGCCCGAGGGTCCGGGAGGCGAGTGCGGTGCCCTGTACACGCGCTGCGATCTTGGCGAAGGCGACGTCACGTGTGGTGGAGGTGTCGTCGGCGTACGGGGAGAAGCCGGCGTCGTCGCAGGTGCCGAGCTACGCGACGGGGATGTACGCGGCGGCTTCCAGGACCCGTTCCCGTACCTGTTCGGGAGTTTCGATGGCCGAGGGGCGGCCCCGGCCGTATTGCGTCCCGTGGTGGGGGACCGGGGCCTGTCCCTCGCCCCGCTACACCGCTGCGACGACGGGTCCCTGCGCGGCCCTGGCGTGCTGCATCGCCGTGAGCCTGCGCACGAAGAGCACCGCGAGGAAGGCCGCCGCGATGTCGAGAACGTCGCCGACCAGCATCGTCGTGGCCGCGTCGCGCACGGCGTCGGGGCTCTGGGCACGGCTGTAGGACATGCCCCCGTACCACCCCAGGACCCGAGACAGGACGAACACGCCCCACCAGAGGTTGACCAGGGTCAACGGGAAACGCCGGTAACCCCCGTCGGCCCCGAGGGGCATGCTCGACCCCCAGGTGGTCACGGCGATCCGGTACGGCAGCCAGAGGTTGGCGAACGGTACGAACCAGGCACCGATCGCCCAGCCCGGCGAGAGCTTGTCCGTGCCTGGCGCGAAGACTTCGGCGTTCGTGCGCACCCGGTGGAACCAGACGATGAAGACGATGCCCGTCACGATCAGGGCGTTGCCCTGGATCGTGCCGACCAGACCGGTCAGTCTCTGGCCTCGGTCGAGCTCGGCATCACTGACCGTGGCGGAGTCCGCGAGAAGCCGCTCCATGAGCGTGCGCATGTTCCAGTCGGCGTACACGGCATACGCGGCGAGTCCGATGACCAGCCAAAACAGTGCAGTTAGCGCGGTGGCCAGGCCCACGGGAGAGCGCAGCCGTACGCCCTTCACGTCAGGCGCGGCGTACGGGGACGGGGCTGGGGTCGGCGGACCGACCGGAGCTGCGGACATGCTGAAGAACCCCCACGGATACAGGACATGAAACGGGCGCGCCCGACTGGGCGGGCCAGGCAGGAACCTACGTCAGCCAACCCGTCCGCGTCACACCCGTTTCCCCAGGTCAGGGCGAACGGCCGCTGTACCTGCACCCCTGGGAAGGCCGTGTTGAGAACCCCGGCGAGGCAGAAGAAACGTCGGCAACGGCAACGGGACGGATCCCGAACACCATAGAGACCGCTCATGGCCGGCCGCCTCGTCCTGACCCGCAGGCCAGGGCGCAGCGCGCCGGGCCTCTCCTGCGCCGACTGTGGGGGGCGGCCCCGGCCGTACTGCGTCCCGTGACCGGGGCCTGTCCCGCACACTCCACTTCGGCACGGGCGGGGATGGAGCCGTGCCAGCCCGTCGCGGAAGCGTGCGTGACCCGCCGGGCAGGTCCCAGGCTCCCCCTGCTCTGCCGCTCGCGGCCCTGACGTGCACTTCCCCACACAGCAATCGCGGTTGACGCGCCGCGGCGCGCACCGGTTTGCTGGGCCGATGACCGACCTGCGCATCCAAGCGGTGGACGACGACGCCTCGATTCACGACTGGCAGTACGTCCACAACCTGATCATCCCCGGCGACGTGCTGTCCTTCGACGACGTCCGTGCCCGCACCGGCCGCAACCGCATGGAAGTTGCCTACCTCGGCGACGTCCTGGTCGGCTGCACCACCGTGCGCCCGCCCACCGGCGACAACGGCGCCACCACCACGGTCATCGCCCGCGTCCTGCCCGAACACCGCCGCCATGGCCTCGGCTCCCGCCTCTACGAGCGCGCCCTGGGCCAGGCCCGCGCGTTGGACGCTCAGGTCATCGAGACCGTGGTGTTGGCCTCCAACCCGGACGGGCTGCGCTTCGCTGAGCAGCGCGGCTTCGTCGAGGTCGAACGCTATCTGCTGCGCGACGGCGACACCGTGCCCTGGATCGACCTGCGCCTGACCTGACCGCAGGCCGGGCGCAACACGCCTGGCCGGCTGGTGCAGGGCGGCCCCGGCCGTACTGCGTCCCGTGACCGGGGACCGGGGCCTGTCCCGCACACTTCATTCCGGCACGGGCCGGGTGGAGCCCAGCCCGTCCGGTGAGCCACCAGCCGCTGTTCTGCACGCGGGCGACAGTCAGTTGATCCTCATCAGGCTGTCAGTCGCCCGGCTCCACAAGACCGGCCGGGGCGCAGGGCTGGGCGGGCAGCGTGTGGTCATGCTGGATGCGGCGCTGCCGTTCGCTGCACGGCTGCGACAACAGGCTTGAAAACCCGCTACGCGGGTCCTGGCTGGAACGCATAGGGTGCGCGTACCGCGGCGGGGGAGCTGTAGCGCAGAGGTAGACGCGCCCTCTTGTCAGGAGGGGATGACGCCGGTTCGAATCCGGCCTGCTCCCCCGTCGTGCGTACTGCGAAACGGCCGACGCCGGGACGGATCCCGAACCCGAACCCCCGGGGAGACCACGCGTTCTGACCCACAGGCCGGGGCGCCCGGCCCGAGACGGTCGTTTCAGCACGGCGGCCGTACGTCCCTACGCGGCCGGGACGCGGTCTGTCGGCATGCCGACCGTCCGGCGGCCGGTTCAGGCGACGACGATGGGCAGGAAGGCGACGTCGGCGCGGGGGGCTGTGCCGGGGTTGCCGTTCCCCCGGACGGTGAAGGACCACTGCCGTTCGGTGTCGGCCAGAGCGCGGTCGGTGGGCTCGTGGTTGGGATGCCCTTCGATCTCCTTGATCGCCTGCTTGATGGAGGCCTCGGAGTCGCTGGTGCGCACGAAGAAGATCAGGACGGTGCGGGTGGTGCCGTTGTCGACGTACCGCAGGAGCTGGTCCAGCGCCCCGTCGACCATGGCGGGGCCCCTCCAGATCTTGCACTCGACGATCAGGGTGTTCCGGTCGGCGATACGCAGGAGGATGTCGGTCTTGCCATCGCCGTTCTGGCTCTCGGCGGTGGCGCGGCCTTCGAAGTAACTGGCAGTCGGCGTGAGAATGACCTGCCAGTCGTCACTCGTGTCAGCGGCAGGTGCGCGCTGACTGTCAGTGTCAACTACCAGGTCACTAGGGCTGCGCCACTGACATTCAGATGGCGATGTTCCGCTGACGCTCCCCCGCAAACCATCAGGCTGGGCTGGAGAACGCCGAAGAACTCGACCTGACCAACCCTGCGGTCGTGGAGTGGCGCGGCGGCGGCCCGGAGACCTGGACCGAGCCCCCGCCGTAGCCCCTGCCTCCCTGCTCCCGGCCCGTCCTAGCGGGGTGGGATCGCCACCCAGGCCTGCATCAGCTCGGCCAGGTGCTCGTGGAGCTCTCTTCCATGCGGGTGGTCTCGCGGTGTGGCTTCTCAGCCGCCTTTGCCGGGGAGTGTGGCATAGGTGGAGTGACCGGGACACGTGGCATCGGAGGGCTCCGCCAGATCGCACATCGGCGTGCCGCGAGGCGAAGGCAGCAGCTACGGAGGAGTCGGTTCGGGCCGCGGGCCGCGGCGCGGCGCTGCAACGCCCTCAGCGTCCGGTCCACCCCACCGCCCCCTTCCCGTCCTCCGGCGTGTGCGGGCCGGATCGGTGTCGGCCCAGCCGGTTCCAGCGTGCCGCACGCGCCCGGCCCAATGGCCCGGGTCTGGTGAAAGCACCAGCCCCAAGGGGGCCGTGCGGCTCCGGGCTCTCGGACCCCGCGATGGGCACGAGCGGGGCGTCCTCGCCGCCGCACGCGGTGAACCGCTGTGGTCGATGCCGGTGTGTGACGGCGGCCAACCGGCGTAGCGTGGTGGGGTATGAGCGAGGTTGTGGAAGCCAGGGGTGGGAAGGTTCCGCCGAATTTTCCTCCGAAGTCGCCGCCGCCGCAGAAGAAGCCCGTGGAGCCGCCGCGGCCGCAGCCGGCGACGAAGCCGAAATCGCTCACCGGGGTGCCGCCCCGGCTGGTCGTCACCAGCCGGCGGGCGCGGGTGCTGGCGTTCCGTGCGGACCAGTGGGCGGCGAAGAAGGCCGCCGGACAAGCCGCGCTCGCCGTCGCCGAGTGGGACTACCCGCTGCTGGACGAGCACGACTTCCTCAAGACAGTCCACGGCCTGGTCCACACTGCAGTGGCAGCCGGCGGGAAACGCGTCAGCGTCCACCTCGCCGACCAGAACGCCAAGATCCTCGTCGTGGTCCTCAATCATCAGACCGGCAAGCAGGACGATGTGGGACCCGTTCCGGCGGAGGTGGCGGTACTGCGCACCGTCGACGCCTGCGGCGCCCACACCGACCATGACGGCCACGCCTGGTGGGCACTCCTCGACGCCCAGCCCCAACCGAAGAATCATCTGGCATAGCACCACAGGCAAGAACCCGGCCTACTCCGGCCGGAGCCGGGCTGGATGCTGCCGACCGGGGCCGGTGACCGGCGACGTGTGACGGCTGCCGGACCTGCCCGCGGTCGACAGCGCCACGGCGGCTGGGAGCAGCCCGTCCGAAGGCGGCTCCCCGCAGTGGCTATTGCACCCCTGGCGCCTTCGACCACGAGCACCAGTGTCTGGTCGTACTCGCGCCACGCCATGACGAATCGGGCGGAAGCTCGTAGGACTTCTCGACGTTCCCGGTGGGGCCGCTCCATCGGACCGTGTTATCGCCTTGGGTCCAGGCGACCACGACGTCGGGTTCTGCTTCTGCCGCTGGACTCATTCTCTGGTTTATCGCCAGGTGTTGGTGTCCACGATCTCGCCGGTCTGAAGGTCGATGCGGCCCTGGAAATCACCCGCGTTGCGCGTGACCATGATCACGAGCGGTCGACCCTCCTGTGGGAAGGCGGTGTAGAAGCCGTGCATGTCGTTCGGGTCGTACACCAGGTCGCGCGGCGGGTGCAGCCGGAACCGCTCCGAGCCGTCGGCTCGGTAGACCACCGCGTTGTCCGACGGGGTGAACGGTGCAGTGTTGATGGCTTCCACCACCAGCACCAGCGTCTCGTCGTACTCCCGCCACGCCATGACGTCCTGTGGCGGACGCTCGTACGACTTCTCGACGTTCCCGGCGGGGCCGCTCCACCGGACAATGTTGTCGCCCCGGGTCCAGGCGACTACGACGTCGGGATCGGCTTGTGTCACTTGGGGATCTCCGTGGGTGGGCCGACTGGGATCAGCCGGGCTCGGTCTCCGAATTCCATGATCTCTATTTGAGTTCCGCCGCCGGGCAGATGGCCCAGCTTCGGGTCCGTCTGGGGTCCGATGATGCTCTCCTGGACGAGGATCGGGTCACCGTCCGAGATGCGGTAGCGCTGCAGGAGCGAGACGTCGTCCTTCCAGTCGGTGCGGACGGCCAGCTGATCTCGAACGAACTGCTGGTTGGGGACGTTGTCGAAGGTACCGAACCCGCCCGGTCGGGTCTGGCCCTGCGAGATCACCATGTTGAACTCCTCTCCTGGCTTGGCGAAGCGGGCGAGGATCGGCGACCCCTCCAGGTGTGGAGGTTCACGCCTGGCCGGGGGAAGGGCCTTCTGCTCCTCGCCCTTCTCCGGGCAGGGGCTGAGGCCCAGTGGGTCCGCCCACACGTGTGGGTTGGTGACGTAGGCGACCGGGTTCGGGGACGGCGCGAGGCCCAGTGGGTCGCCTGTCAGGTAGCGGGCCGTCTCCGGGTCGTAGGTGCGGAAGTAGTTGTGGTGGAGGCCGGTCTCGGGGTCGTAGTACTGGCCCGGGAAGCGCAGCGGGGTGTAGGCGGAGGCATCCCGGTTCCAGCTCGTCGTGCCCCATCGGCGGCCCGACCATCGGGCCGCGCCGGAAACATGCCGAAAGATCCCCTTTTCTGGCAATAGCCCTGATTCTGGGGCGAGTTGGGAGCGCACCGCACAAGCCGCCTACGCTTACGCGAGGCCCGGATTCACCCCTGCGGAGGACACGAAGCCCGGCCCCACGACCGCCAGGTCACAGCCCCGCCGCACCACCCGGACGGCCCAAGCCAGGGCGACGGCCAGCGGCGGAAATGAGGTCATGGAAAGGCCCCCGAACCCGATTGGCGAGGAGAACCATGGGCATCAAGGACCAGTTCCAGGACAAGGCAGAACAGCTCAAGGAACAGGCACAGAAGGCCAGGGCAGCCGCCCAGGACGAAGCCTCGGAGCGCCGCCAGCAGGCCGAAGAGCGCGCCCAGCAGGGACAGGAACAGCTCAAGGACGCCGCAAACGACGCCCGCGACCGCTTCCAGAGCTGACCCGACAGCCTGCGCAGGGGCCGGCCACCTACCCCGGTGGCCAGCCCCTGCCGCGTACTCAGCCCGCCGCCGCGGCAGCCCCCCGCCCGAACCGCGGCACGTCTTCCACCGTCACATCCAAGCGGAACCGCTGGAACCGGAGCGGGTGCCGAAAAACACCCTGGTCAACCGCCCTGTCCGCGCTCACCTCCGCCACCAGGTCCGGGCGGACCAGCGTGACGTCCAGGACGTCACGGCTCCCCCACGCCGAGGCGAACGTGACGCCCGTCCAGGGCAGGGCACCGTGCGGCCGACCGCGCACAGCCGACCTGCCTGATCGTGGCGGCCGAGGACGAGTAGCTGCGGGCGGGCGAGGGTGCCTGTGATGGGGCCGATGATCGCCTCGGTGGTGTCGCACCGTCTGATCTTGGTCCTTCTCTGCACCAACGCGGCCGAGCTGCTCGGCCGCGCGCTCGGGGCTTGAGGGGGTCCGGCTTTCGTGTCGTCGGGGTGAGTACGCGTACTCAGGTGTCGTCGGCCGGGCTGCTCCATGCTGATGCGCGAACGTCGGATCGTCTCAGGGAGACACGCATGGACCATGCCCTGCAGTTGCGCGCTGCCACGGGTGGGGATTACGACTGGATCCACGAGTTGCGTCATCGTGTGTACGCGCGGGAGCTGGGGCAGCATCCGGTGGATCCGTCGGGGCGGCTGAGTGACGGGCTCGATGGCGACAACGTGTATCTCGTGGCCGCGCGCGGGCGGACGCGGATCGGCTTCGTCAGTCTGACCCCGCCGTGGGTCGGCCGCTACGCGCTGGAGAAGTACGTGACGCGCGAGGAGTTGCCGGTCCTGGCGCAGGAGGCGCCGTTCGAGATCCGGGTCCTGACCGTCGAGGAGCGCTGGCGGTCCACCGTGGCGGCGCCGCTGCTCATGTACGCGGCGCTGCGCTGGGTCGCGGCGCGGGGCGGCCGGCGGGTGGTGGCGATGGGGCGCACGGAGCTGCTCGAGATGTATCTCGGCGTCGGGCTGCGGCCGGTGGGGCGCACGGTCCGTTCGGGTGCCGTCTCCTTCGAGGTGCTGAGCGGGTGCGTGGCCGAGCTTTCGAGGACGGTCGGTGAGCGCTACGGGCGGACGCTGGAGCGGCTGCGGGCGGGCCTGGACTGGCGGTTGGACGTGGCGTTCGCGCCGCGCGCGGACGGCTGTGAGCACGGCGGTGCCTTCTTTTCGGCGATCGGTACGGACTTTCGGACGCTGTCGCGTCGTCATGAGGTGGTGGGGGCCGATGTACTGGACGCCTGGTTCCCGCCGTCCCCGGGGGTCCACGCGGTCTTGACGCAGGATCCGGGGTGGGTGGCGCGGACCTCGCCGCCGACGGGCGCGGAGGGGCTGCTCGCGGAGATCGCCGGGGTCCGGGGGCTGGCGGTGGAGTCGCTGGTCGTCGGGGCGGGCTCGTCCGACTTGATCTTCCGGGCGTTCGGCCGGTGGCTGACGGCGGGCAGCCGGGTGCTCCTGCTGGATCCGGGCTACGGCGAGTACGCCCATGTCACCGAGCGGGTGATCGGCTGCCGGGTGGACCGGCTGCGGCTGCGCCGGGAGGACGGCTGGCTGCTCGATCCGGGCCGGCTCGCCGCCGCGACCCGCAGTGGACGGTACGACCTGGTGGTGGTGGTCAATCCGAACAATCCGACCGGCCGCCACGTGTCCGCCGACGCGCTGCGCGCGGTGATCGAGGGCTCGCCCGCGCGGACCCGGTGGTGGATCGACGAGGCGTACCTGGGCTATGTCGATCCGGCGGACTCGCTGGCCCCGCTCGCCTCGGTCGACTCCAGGGTCGTGGTCTGCACGTCGCTGTCGAAGATGTACGCGCTGTCGGGGATGCGGGCCGCGTATCTGGTGAGCGACCCGGACACGGCCGGGGAGCTGCGCCGCTGGACGCCGCCGTGGCCGGTGAGCCTGCCGGCCCAGCTGGCCGCCGTGACGGCGCTGCGCGACCCCGGGTATTACGCGGAGCGCTGGGCGCGGACCCATGTTCTGCGCCGGGGGCTCGCCGCCGGGCTCAGGGAGCTCGACGGGTTCTCCTCGGTCGAGGAGGGGGTGGCGAACTTCCTGACGGTGAGCCTGCCGCCGGGCGGGCCGAGCGCGGCCCGGCTGGTGGGCGAGTGCCGCCGCCACGACGTGTACGTGCGGGACCTGTCGCCGATGTCGCCGGCGTACGAGGGGCGGACCGTTCGGGTCGCGGTTCGGGACACGGCGGACAACGCGCGGATCGTGGCGGCGTGCCGCAGCGCCCTGGAGGCGCTGCGCGCGGCGGTGGCGTCGGGCGTGCCGGGCGGGCTGGGCGGGCGGGTCTTGCGGTGACGACGGTCGCCGCTGTGGTGCCGTACCTCGGCGGGGCGCTGGCGGTGGGAGGGCTGGCGGTGGTGGCGTCCGGGCGGCGTGAGCTGATGGTCCGCTGGTGCGTGTGGGCGCTCGGGGTACCGCTGGTCAGCGCCGCGTTCTGGGCCGGTCCGGCGGGGATCGCGGTGCTCGCGGCCGTGGTCGGGGTGGTCGCGGTGGTGGAGTTCGGCGGGCTGCTGCGGCTGGGTGCGGGGGACCGGGCGGTGCTCGGCGCGGCGGTGGTCGCTCTCGTGCTGAGCGCGTGGCTGGCTCCCGGGGAGGTGGTCCGGGTGGCGGCGGTCGGGGCGCTCGCGATCGCCGGGGTGCCCCTGTTGTCGGGCGATGCGGAGCATGGGCTGCGCCGTCTGGGGGCGGGTCTGCTGGGGCTCGTGTGGCTGGGTGCTCTGGCCGGTCTGGTGCCGTTGGGTGCTCTGGGTCTGGTCCTGTTCGTGGCCGTGTCGATCGCCGACATCGTCGCGTACGCGGCGGGTCGCCGTCTCGGCGGGCCCCGGCTCTCCCCGTTGTCGCCCGCCAAGCGGTGGAGCGGCACGCTGGCCGGGGCGGCGGCGGGTCTGTGCGCGCTCGCCGTGCTGTCGTCCCTGACGTGGCAGACGGCGGTGGCCGTGGCGGTCGGCGGCCCGCTCGGGGATCTGCTGGAGTCGATGGTCAAGCGGGGTGCCCGTGCCAAGGACGCCGGCCGTTGGCTTGCCGGCTCGGGTGGTCTGCTGGACCGGATCGACTCCCTCCTCGTCGCTCTGGCGGTGCTGCTGGTGCTGGGCTGAGCGAGGGTTGCGTCCCCCGGGCGGCAGGCCTGCGTCGGGCGTGGGTCCGCGACCCGTCCGGCGGGCTTGACTGCTTATCCGTATCGGCGCAGTTCGTGGAAGAAGCCGTCGATGACGTGGAGTTGGCCGGTGCGGGCGGCCTCGTCGTAGACGTGTTTGCCCAGGGCGAGGTCGAGCACGCCCAGGCCGAAGGGTGAGAACACCACCGGCCGGTCTTGCGGCGGTGCCGCGCGGCCGGTGGTGACGTCGTGCAGGGTGCCGGTGAGGAAGTCGCGGTTACCGGTGAGCTGTTCGGCCAGGTGGGGTGAGGTGTCGGCTTTGAGGCAGTGCTCGATGTCGTCGACGATGTTGGTTGAGGCGAGCAGGATTTCGGGGGCGAGGTCGCGCAGTGATACGTGCAGGACCAGGGGGTTGTGGTCGAACCATGCCGGATCGCTGACGTGTGGCCGGCTGGCGATGGTGGCGAAGACGAGCAGGTCGTGGGAACGGATCAGCTGCTCGGGGCTGTCGTGCACGGTGATCGGGGTGTTCGGGTGGGCGGCTCGCAGGTAGCTGCGGAAGCCGGCTGCGCTGTCGGCACAGATGTCGTGCACGCCGATTTCGTCGAAGGACCAGCCGGTCGCGGTCAGGAAGGTGTGGATGTAGCGGGCGATGAGGCCTGTTCCGAAGAATCCGATGCGGGCGGGTCGTGTCCGGCGGCCTCGGCTGAGGCTGTGGGCCGCTGATGCGGCCATCGCGGCCGTTCGGGTGGCGCTGATGATGGAGCTTTCCAGGCAGGCGAACGGGTAGCCGGTGTCGTGGTCGTTGAGGATCAGCACCGCCGAGGCCCTGGGCATGCCGGCCTGCACGTTGCCGGGGAAGCTGGAGATCCACTTGAGGCCGTCCACCCGCGTCTGTCCGCCGATGGACGCGGGCAACGCGATGATGCGGTCGGCCGGGCGGTCGGGGAAGCGCAGGAAGTAGGACGGCGGGTTCACCGACTCCCCGACGGCGTGGAGATGGTAGGTGGCCTCGATCAGTTCCATGATCTGGTGTTCCTGGCCCTGGAGGGTGCGCTGGACCTGGGCTCCGGGGATCACGGCGAACGGGGGCACGGCGATCGGTGGTGGCGCTGTGTCCGGGTCGGGCAGGGGGGAGGGCGTGATGGTGGGACGGGGCGTGGTCATCGGGTGCTCTCCTGGGTGGTCGTGGTGGGCGGGAAGGGGGTCGGGGGCTGTGGTTCGGCCATGGCGAGGAGGACCTCGCGCGGTGGCTCGTACGGTTCCCTGCTGTGGGCGGTGCGGATGTTGTCGATGAGCATGAGGTCGCCGGACTGCCACGGCTCGCGGACGGTGTGCTCGGCGTAGACGGTGTTGATCAGCTGGACCATGTCCTCGCCGATGGGGTCGCCGTTTCCGAAGTGGGTGTTGAATGGCAGGGCTTCGGCGCCGTAGACGTCGATGAGGTACTCCCGTACCTCGGGTTCCAGCGTCCATTCGTTGAGGAACGCGATCTGGTTGAACCAGCAGCGCCGGCCGGTGGCGGGATGGCGCACGACGGCGGGGCGGCGCTGGCGGGTGCGCAGGCCGCCGTCGCTCTGCCAGGCGAACTCGATGGCGTGGGCGCGGCAGTAGTCCTCGACGGCTGCCCGGTCGTCGGTGGCGAACGCCTCGGTCCAGGAGGCGCCGATGTCGTCGTTGTAGGTGCGGGTGAGTAGCCAGCCGTGCTGTTCGAACCGCTGGATGAGTTCCGGTGGCAGTGCGTCCAGGACGGTGGCGGAATCCGCGAGGGCGGTGGCTCCGCCCGTGGTGGGTGGCGTCAGGCAGGCCAGGAGCAGCAGTCCGGGAGGGCTGTGGGTGTAGCTGAGCTCGTGGTGCATGCACATGGGCTGGTTGGCCGGCCATGCGGTGGAGGAGTACACGCCGGGGGTGTAGGTCTGACGGGGGGCGAAGGCTTCGGTGTCGGTCATCAGGGCGGGGGTCAGTTGGCTGAAGACGGCGCTGACCTGCCCGGTGTCGCGCAGGCCGAGTCCGCGGACGAGTACGGCGCCGTGTCGGGTGACGAGGTCGCGCAGGGTGTGGCGGTGTTCGGCCGCCCAGGCCGGCGGATCGGCCGGGGTGGGGGTGGGGACGTGCAGGATCGGGGGTTTGCCGGGGTGCGGGTCCACCCGGGGTACGAACGCGGGCGCGGGCGTGGGTGTAGGCGCGGGCGCGGGGCTGGGGCGGGGGCTGATCGGGGTGGGGCTGGTGAGTGACATGGTTTTGTCCTTTCGGTGGTGTCGAGGGGGTGGCCGGCGATCAGGGGGAGGCCGGCTGTGCGGTGGGGCGCCGGTGGGACGCGGTGTCCAGGAACCGGGCCAGATCGGTGAGGACGGGGTGGCGGGTGACGTCTGCCGGGGACACGGCGCGGTTCAGGGTGATGGCGAGTTTCACGGCGGACAGGGAGGTGCCGCCTTGGTCGAAGAAGTTGTCGCGCCGGTCGATCCGGTCTTGCGCGATGCCGAGCACGCTCGCCCAGGCGGCCGCCAGCCGCTGTTCGGCGGGCGTGTTCGGCGCGTGGACGTCGTCCTCGGCGGCGTGAAGCCGCTCGGCCAGGACCGTCAGGGCTTTCCGGTCGATTTTGCTGTTGGCGGTCAGCGGGAGGCTTTGCCGCCAGTGGATGGCCGAGGGGACCATGTACGGGGGCAGGGACGCGCCCAGCCGGTCCAGCAGGATGCTGGTTTCCAGCGGGTGGGGGGCGGTGTAGAACGCGACCAGGTGGCTGCTGTGGTCGGGCCGTTCGGTGACCACCACGGCGCTGTCGCGGACCCCGGGTGCGCGGAGCAGGGTGTTTTCGATCTCGCCGGTCTCGATACGGAAACCGCGGATCTTGACCTGGTTGTCGCGGCGGCCGAGGAACTCCAGCTTGCCGTCGGGCCGCCAGCGTCCGACGTCGCCGCTGCGGTACAGGCGCCTGCCCTGACGGTGGGGATCGGCGAGGTAGGTCGGCCGGGTGCGCTCGGGGTCGTTGACGTAGCCGCGGCCGACGCAGACCCCGGAGAAGGCGATCAGGCCGGGCGCGCCGAGCGGCACCGGGTTGAGGTGCTCGTCGACGACGTAGAGGTGCACGTTGTTGACGGGCCGGCCCAGCGGGACCCGGTCGGTGTCCGGTGTGCGGTCCATGACCTCGTGGTTGGTGTCGTCGCTGGTCTCGGTCAGCCCGTAGGCGTTGACGAGTTTGATGTGGGGCTGGGCGGTGAACCAGCGCTGGGCGAGTTCCTTCTTCAGCGCCTCACCGGTGACCGACACGTACCGCAGGTCCGGCAGTGTGCGGGGGTGCTGTTCGAGATGGGACAGGACGACGTCGAGGTAGGAGGGGACGACCTGGAGGACGGTGACCTGGCCGCGGGTGACGGTGTCGACGAAGCGTGAGGCGTCGAGGATCGCGTCCTGCTCGATGAGCAGGGTCCGCCCGCCGGCCAGCAGGGGGGCGAGGAGTTGCCACAGCGAGATGTCGAAGCACTGGGGTGCGGTCTGGGCGACCACCTGCCCTTCGCCGATCTCGAGGTCGTCGATTTTGGCGTAGAGGTGGTTGAGCATGCCCTGGTGTTCGCACATCGCGCCCTTGGGCTCGCCCGTGGAGCCGGAGGTGAAGTAGATGTAGGCCAGCTGGTCGGGTGCGACGTCGATACCGAGATCACTGCCGGAATGCTCCTGGGCGGTGGCGGTGTCGACGAGCAGCGTGCGGACTGCGGGCTGGGAGGCGAGGGCGGGCTGGAGGGTGGTGGTGGCGGCCGGTTGTGTCATGACGAGCCCGCATCCGGCACGGGTCAGCATGGCTGTGATGCGTTCGGCCGGCAGGTGCGGCTCGATGGGCAGGTATGCGCCGCCGGCTTTGAAGACGGCCAGGACGGCGGCCAGCCAGTCCAGGTTCCTGTCCATGGCCACCGCGACCACCCCTTCGCGGTGGAGTCCTTGGGCCCGCAGGGCGCGGGCCAGCCGGTTGGCGCGGGTGTTGAGCTCCTGGTAAGTCCACGTCCGGTTGCCGTGCTGGGCGGCGACGGCGTCCGGGTGCTGCCGTACGCGCTGTTCGAACAGCTCGTGCATGCGGCGCTCGGGCAGGTCTCGGCGCGGCCCGGCCAGGCCGTGGAGCTGCAAGCGGAGCTCTTCGGCCGACAGCAGGCTCTGAGCTGTGTGGTCGGCATCCGGGTCAGCGGTGATCAGGGCGAGCGCGGTCAGGTGGTATCCGGCGATCCGGGCGGCGCAGTGCGCGTCGAGGACGTCGGTGCGGTAGCGCAGTCGCAGCGTCAGCTGTCCGTCGTCGTGGTGGGTGATGCCCGTCCACAGTGCCGTGTCCGCGGCCGGGGTGCTGCTGATGCCGGTGGGATCGAGCACGGTCTCGAAGGGCGGTTCGGGCAGGCCGAGTTCGTGCCTGAGGTCGTCGACGGGGAAGTCCTGGTGGGTCAGCAGCTGCGCGAGGGTGTGGCGGGTGTGCAGCAGCAGGCTCCGCCATGAGCCGGGGCCGATCGTCAGCCTGCACGGCAGCGGCCGCCCGCCGGCGCCGGCGACGTAACCGGTGGTGACCTCCTGTTCGCCGCTCAGCGCGGCCAGCACCTTCGCGTGGGCGCTCAGCAGCACACAGTCCAGCGGCACCGCCAGGTCGTCCGCCAGCCGGCGCAAGGCTGTCGCTTGGCCGGCCGGGACCGGCGTCCGGTGCTCGGCCACGCCCGCAACCGGCACCCGGGTCCAGCGCGGCAGGGGTGTGAAGCCGCCGCCGGTTTCGGCCAGGACGTCATGCCAGAACTCTCTGCTGGTGGATGCGTTGAGTGCCATAAGGGGTCTCTCCTGTGCTGGTACTGACGTGGTGGGGCATCAGTTGTCGATGTCGGTGTCGGGCAGGTGCCGGGCCGGGTTTCCTGCCCACCGGGCCCGTTGCGGGACCTGCTCGCCCTTCATGAGGAAGGAGTCGCAGGCGAGCTGGACGCCGTCTGCCAGCGTCACGCCGTAGTGGACGAACGCGCCGACACCGAGGGTGCAGCCGTCACCGATCGTGGTGCGGTCGGCCTTGAAGGCGCCGTCCTCCTGCGAGTGGCACTGGACCACGGTGCCCGCGTTCAGCGTGCAGTCGTCTCCGATGGTGACCAGGGTCCGCTCCGGGAAGAAGCAGCCGTCGTCGAAGACGCGCTTGCCGATCCGAGCGCCCAGCAACCGCCAGATGACGTTCTTGAACGGGGTTCCGTCGAAGATCTGCGCGTAATCGACCGACGCCATCTTCCAGAAACGCTCGTGCCGCCAGAACGACGGCTCGTAGATCGAGCAGTACAGCGGTTTTTGGGCCTTGAATCCGGTGGCGGCCCGTTCGATCAGGGCGAAGTAGACGACGGTGAACAGCAGGGTGAGGACACCGGCCAGCGCGAACGCCGACGCGCCCAGCGAGGGGTGGAGGGTCGTGGCGCCCAGGGCGATGAGGGCCACGGCGAAGACGTGGATCCACCGCGCCATCAGGTACAGCCCGGCCGTGACGGCGTTGTGCCGGTTCTTGGCGGCCAGGCGCCGGCGCAGCTCGCTGCCGCTCTCCAGGTCCTGGAACCGGGTGTCCCGCATCACCGTGCGTGGAATGGCGAAGGGGGGCGAGCCCAGCAGGCCGACGTTTTCCCGTACTTCTCCGTCGACCGGGACCATCACCTTCGTCGCCAGCAGGCAGTTGTCACCGGCCTTGGCCTGTGAGGGGTAGGCGATGCGGTTGCCGAGGAAACTGTGGGCTGCGATCGAGACCCGGGAGAGTGTGAAGGAGGTGCTGGAGTATGCGGCGTTGATGACGGACAGGCCGTCGGCGACCATCGTCTTGCTGCCCACCGAGCTCAAGAACGGGCTGTCGTGCTTCACTTCGGTGCCGAAGTTCGAGCCGGTCTGTGTGACACGGGACAGGTCGTAGCCGAGGTAGCGCAGGTAGTGGACGATCGCGGAGCTGTCCCCGAACAGCGCCGTGAAGAACTTCCTGTTGGTCAGAAGAGTGATGGCCCGCTGCAGAGCGTAGTGGAAGCCGTAGAGCGGATAGACCGTGTCCGGTTTGACCGCCAGATTGAGCAGGCGCGGCACCACGCCCTGGATGAGCAGCCCGGCGAGAGCGGCGCCGAAGAACAGCACGAAGGACGCGGCCAGCGCACCCAGATAGAACGTCCCGCTCGTGAACGCCGGCGCCCCGGCCTGAGGCGAGGGTGTGTGCAGCTGCCACAGGGGGGCCAGCAGCACGGTGACGGCGCCGCTGGTCAGCGGCAGATACACCAGCAGCAGGGCGAGCAGTTGCCCGACGGTGTAGCGGACTTTCCTGGCGGTGGAGCAGTCGACGGCACCGACCGTACGGAAGTCGGTGCGGGTGGGCTCGGCCGGTGAGCCGTGCCAGCGCTCGCCGGCGGGGACGCTCTGACCGGCGTGCAGGCTGGAGGCGTGCCCGAGCTGGGCCTGGCTGCCCATCGAGGTGTTGATGTCGAGGACGGTCTGTTCGCTGACGAGGACGTCGCCGGCGAGGGTGACGGGGCCGGTCTGGATGAGACCGGCGTGTGCCCGGTAGCAGGAGAAGAGCGCGTCCTTGCGGATCACCGTTCCGTCACCGATCGTGAGCAGATCGGTGCAGACGGGGATGTGCGTGGAAAAGATCGCGACGTTACGTCCGATCTTGGCGCCCAGCGCCCTGAGATACGCCACGTACAGCGGCGACCCGGTGAACAGACGGGCGGGGCTTGTGCGGATCAGGGTTTTGACCAGCCACCAGCGTACGTAGCGAAGGCTCCAGACGGGGAACTCGCGGGGTGTGAAACGACCGATGAGGGTCCACTTCGCCACGATCGGCACCATGCACAGGCCGGCAAGGCCCGCGCTGCCCGCCAGTACGGATCGCAGGTAGACATCGAGCACACCGGTGGCGGCGGCGACCCACTCGAAGCCTCGGACGGCGGCCAGGGCGGCGAGGTAGGAATAGCCGAGGTAGATCAGGAACTGCAGCGTTCCGCACAGCAGGTACTGCCCTGTGCGCGCCCGCGTCGTCGTGCTGTGTGCCGGCGTTGATGCCGGGACGGCCGGCTGGGCGGCCGGATGGGCGGATGGCTGGGTGGGTACGGGCGCGGCCGCTGCCGGTTCGGTGGCCACGGGACCGGCCGATACGGGCGCCGAGGCCGCGGGCGCGGGGTGGGTGAGTGCGGAGGCCAGGCCGTTGGCTGTGGGATGCCGGTAGACGTCCTTCATCGATACGGGCGGCAGGTCGGCCCGTTTCCTGACCCGGGCGCAGAACCTCGCCATCACCATCGAATCAGCGCCCAGATCATCGAAGAAGTTGCTGTCGCCCGGTACCTGTTCCACGCCCACGACATCGGCCAGCACCTGCGCGAGGAGCCGCGCGGTCTCGGCGGCCGGGCCGCCGGATGTGTCATGTGGCGTGCCTTCGGGCCTGCTGCGGGGAAGCGTGGAGACGTCGGTGGATTTCTCTACCATGTGTGCTCCTTGACGACGTTGCGGGCGCCGCGGGCGGCGGCGGTCGGCAGCCGCGGGCCACGCAGTGCCCAGGCCGCGAGGCCGTGAGCTTTCGTCCGGTCACCACAAAACAAAAACATGTACAGTCCACCTAAATGTGTGCGTTCCGCTGTCGGGAGATGCCTTTCGGTAGCGTCGGCGTCGTGTCGTGGGGACGTCGCCTTCCGTCCGTGAGAGGCCTCGGGCCTTAAGGGCGGATTCGCGTTGCCGCCCCTCCAGTAGGCCCGGCCGGCACATACCCGTCACGCCGCTGAAAGTCGTAACTTGACGCCACGCACCGGCAGCGGTAAGCGACCGCTGGTGCCGGTCTTCGCCTCTTGCCTTTCGTGCGTGCCGGGCGCGTCCGCCCTCGTCGGCCGCCGGCATACGGGAAGAGCGCCCAGGCCGGCCCGCGCAGGAGAAGCGGTGCGCCTATCGGTGACCGTGGCCGGTGTCAAGCCCCGACATCCGGTGGCATGACAGCGCCACGGTCAGCCCGCGTACTGGAGGAGTCCCGAAGACGTGGCAGCAGGCGACGTCTTCCCCGAGCCGCCCCCACACGCGGGCCAGCGGTACCAGACGCCGCCGTGAGCGCAGACAAGCGCAGACAAGGAGGTGACCGTGCCGGTCATATCCACCCCCCAGGCATTCAACCAAGAGGACCTCTACGTCGACCTCGAGGCGATCACCGGGCACCGGCTGTTCCTCAAATGCGAAGGGTTCAACTTCGCGGGGTCCATCAAACTCAAAGCCGCGACCGCGATGGTCGAGGCCGCCGAACGCGACGGCCTGCTCACCCCCGGCTCCATCTTGGTCGAATCCTCCTCCGGCAACCTCGGCGTGGCGCTGAGCATGATCGCGGCCAGCAAGGGCTACGAGTTCGTGTGCGTGACCGACTCCCACTGCAACCTGGCGACCCGGCTGCTCCTGGAAGCCCTCGGCAGCCGGATCCACGTCATCACCGAACCCTCCCCCACCGGCGGCCTGCTCGGCGCCCGCATCGACCACGTCCGCGCCCTGTGTGCCTCCGACGACCGCTACGTATGGCTCAATCAGTACACGAACCCCAACAACCACACTGCTCACTTCCGCACCACCGCACCGGCCATCGCGCGTGCCTTCCCCGACCTTGATGTCCTCTTCGTCGGGGCCGGCACCGCCGGGACGCTCATGGGGTGCGCCCGCTACTTCCGTACCTGGCACCGCCCGGTACGCATCGTCGCGATCGATACGGAAGGCTCCGCCAGCTTCGGACACACGCCCAGTCGCCGCATGATCCCCGGCCTCGGCACCAGCATCCGCCCCCCGCTGCTCGACACCTCCTACGTCGACGACGTGGTACACGTCGACGAAGCCGAGACGATTCGCACGTGCCACCAACTGGCCCGCCACGGCTTCGTCTTCGGCGGCTCCACCGGCACCGTCGTCAGCGGCGCCACCCAATGGCTGGCCCAGCAGGAGCAGCGGGGGACCGCGGTCGCCATCGCCCCCGACCTCGGCGAGCGCTACCTCGAAACCGTCTACCGGACCGACTGGGTGCAAGACCTCTACGGCCAGGACGCACTCCAGCCCCAGACCCGGACCCGGACCGCCACAGTCACCGCCGCCGCCGCCGCCGACCGGGCGGCCTGACCCGCCGAGCGCGCGGCGGTCGCCCACAGCGAGGAGCGTCCCCGCTACGAACGCTCCCTCGGCCCTGAAGCGACCGCGGCGGCCCGAACGGCGACCGCGGCGGCATAGCCGTCATCCACGGCCACATCCCCGATCGTCCAGCCCGGCACCGTCGCCACCGCATCCGGTGCCGTACCCAGGTAGT
Source organism: Streptomyces sp. NPDC028910 (assembly GCF_055564955.1). Lineage (NCBI taxonomy): Bacteria > Bacillati > Actinomycetota > Actinomycetes > Kitasatosporales > Streptomycetaceae > Streptomyces > Streptomyces sp. NPDC028910. Next base: position 25,997 of record NZ_JBVHVF010000042.1, read on the forward strand.
CCAGCGACATGGAGCGCCCCAGTCCCACCCCCAGCCCTTTCAGATAGGCCTCCTTACGTGCCCAGACCCGGGCGAAGGCCGTCGGCTCGTCCACCGTGCGAAGCCCCCTCAACTCCGACGCCTCGCGCGGATGAAGACTCCCTGCGACCTCCTGCGCCACCTCAAGGGCCGGCACCGCCTCGATGTCCACGCCCACCGGCGTGCGCGCGAACGCGAGCAGGCACAGTCCGCCGCTGTGAGACAGCGAGAAGTGCACCGGGTTGCCGGCCACCACGGGGCGCCCATGCGGTTGTCCGCACGACGGACACGGCAGCCGCTGAAGCAGGACATCGACGGGCGGGATACCGAGGTACGCGCCCAGCAGCAGCCGCAGTGCCACGTGCCCCGCCAGATACGTGTCCCTGTCCCCGGCCGCCCGCAAGGCCGCCGCGCGCTCCTTTTCGACCTCGTCCAGCACCGAATCGGCGAGCCGGGCCACCACCGTCTTGAACGCCTGCGCCCGCACCAGCCACAGCCCTGGTGCTCCCGCCGTCGCCGGCGGCTGCTCCCACCCCCCGTCCCTCAACTCAACCGGCCACTGCACCGCACCCGCCATCATCCACAAAGCATACGAACACCGTTCAAATCGTCCTAGGACCCCCACCGCCATCGGCACCGCGTCTTCCGTACGCTGGCCGCATGCGCATGCGCCCCACTTTGAGCTGGACGCCTACCGAGGGCCTGCGGCCCGGCACCGTGGATCCGGAGCCGGTCGCCGATGCGCTGAGGCGCGGCGGTGTGCTGGTACTCAGCGGTGCGGGCCTGTCCACGGAATCGGGCATCCCCGACTACCGGGGTGAGGGCGGGAGCCTGAGGCGGCATACCCCGATGACCTACCAGGAGTTCACCGCCAGTGCGCAGGCCCGGCGCCGGTACTGGGCGCGCAGTCATCTCGGCTGGCGCACGTTCGGCCGCGCCCGGCCCAACGCCGGGCACCGGGCTGTGACGGCGTTCGGGCGGCACGGTCTGCTCTCGGGTGTGATCACCCAGAACGTCGACGGTCTGCATCAGGCCGCCGGCAGCCAGGACGTGGTGGACCTCCACGGAAGCCTGGAGCGGGTCGCCTGCCTTTCCTGCGGTGCCCTCGGCTCGCGTCGTGAACTCGCGCGGCGGCTGGAGGAGGCCAATGCGGGTTTCGAGCCGGTGGCCGCCGGGCTGAACCCGGATGGTGACGCCGACCTGACCGACGAACAGGTCGGGGACTTCCGCGTGGTGCCCTGCTCGCAGTGCGGCGGCGTCCTCAAACCGGACGTGGTGTTCTTCGGCGAAGCCGTTCCGCCGCGGCGGGTGGAGCACTGCCGCGAACTGGTCGGTGAGGCGACCTCGCTGCTGGTCCTGGGCTCCTCGCTGACGGTGATGTCCGGCCTCCGGTTCGTGCGCCAGGCAGCCCGGGCCGGGAAGCCCGTGTTCATCGTCAACCGGGACCCGACCCGCGGGGACCAGTACGCCGTCACCCGGGTCGCGCTCCCCCTGGGGACCACCCTCACCACCCTGGCCGACCGGCTGGACATCCCCCTCGGCCAGGCGACGGCCTGAAGCAGGCCGTGACAGGCCGAGCACCATCCCGACTCACCGGCCGGTGCCGCTCGGTGGGGACGGCCGGGGCCGGCCGGGGGGCAGTGGGGCCGTGGCGCGGTGTGTCTGCGCGGCCCGTGCGGCCGGGGTCTCTTCAATGGGCAGCCTCCTACGGAAATGGGCACCGTATGACCTCCGCACTGCACCAGCCGCCGGCGCACGCAGCGGGCCGGTACAGCCGCCGGGTAGTCCTCACGGGTGGGTTCGCGCTGGCCGCCGGAGCGGCACTGCCCCTCGCCGCGGCCGGGCGCGCGTACGCCGCCGCCGGCCCGGACATCATCGGCTGTGCCACCTGGGGCGCGCGGGCCGCGTCCGAGCCCGTCGTCGTCCTGGCCAACCGCCCGGAGCGGATCATCGTCCACCACACGGCGACGGCGAACGTGACGGACTACTCGAAGCGGCGCGCTTTCGCCCTGGCCCGCGCGATCCAGACGTACCACATGGACGCGCAGGGCTGGATCGACACCGGTCAGCACTTCACCGTCAGCCGCGGGGCCTTCGTGATGGAGGGCCGCCACAACAGCCTCGCGGAGCTGCGCGCCGGCACCCGGCAGGTGCGCGCGGCGCACTGCATCGGGCAGAACACGGTGGCGATCGGCATCGAGAACGAAGGAACGTACACCTCGAAGGCCCCACCGGCGGCGCAGTACGCGGCGCTGGCCGACCTGTGCGCCCACGTGTGCAGGCAGTACGGGCTGCCCGCGTCGGAGATCTACGGCCACCGCGATTTCAACGCCACTTCCTGCCCCGGCGACCGCCTCTACGCTCTGCTCCCGACCCTCCGCAAGGACGTCGCCGTCCGCCTCGGGACGCCCCTGTCGGACCCGGAGCCGGAGCCGGATCCCGAGGCGGATCCGGATCAGGTACCCGATCAGGTGCCGGAGCAGGTGCCGGACCCGGTGTGGGACCTGGTCCGTCATGCCACCACCCAGCCGGCCGGGGCCTTGTCGGCGCGCGTCCCGGAATACCTCCCGGCGGGCCTGCGGCCCTGAGCGAACCGAAGCCCTTCGGGAACATGAGCCGCGAGCTGTCCTGTCCCGGATAACTGTGGGCAGGGCAAGGTTCTGACCTGCGGTGCCTACGGTTGAGTGGGACAGGCTGGCGGTCGGTGTCCCGCTCAACCGTAGGCAGCTGTCTCTAGGATGTTGATCGCGGAAATCCACTGGTCGGCCCGGAGGTGTCATGCCCCTGCAGATGAAGTTGAGCGCGATAACACTCGACTGCCCTGATCCGTTGGCTCTGGCGGCGTTCTATCAGCAGGCCACCGGCCTCGAACCCCACCCGAAGTCGGACGCCGACTTCGCAGGTCTCAACCGTGAGGACGGACTCTTCATCGGTTTTCAACGGGTCGACGACTACCGGGCTCCGCGCTGGCCTGACCAAACCGTTCCCCAGCAGCTTCACATCTGCTTCAAGGTCGAGGAGGACTTGGAGGAGGCCGAGGCCCGGCTGCTGGAGCTGGGCGCGGGCAAGCCGGATCACCAGCCTCATGGGGCCAAAGCGCGGGTTCTCACCGATCCGGCTGGGCATCCCTTCTGTATCGTCAGAGGCTGACTGGGGGGGTTCAGGAGGGCTTCGATCTTTCTGGCTGTGGCCTCAAGGGTCGTGCTGACCCATGTGCGGCTGGTGCCTCGCAGGGGCGCCTGCATCGGGAAGCGGCGGTGGAATTCCGCGATGGCCTGTGCGACCACGAGGAGGTCGTCACTGAGGATCGACCGTCTCCAATGGACTGATGCGAACAGGCTGATCAGCGTGACGTGTTCGGGGTATCCAGCCGCGATCAGCCAAGGGGCCGCCCTGTCCGGTTCGACTGTCGGTGCCTTGATTCGGACCAGGTCGTGAAGGAGTTCGGCGCGGTGGACGAGCCGGTAGTGGCGGTGGGCCAGACCACTTGCCTACACATGACCGGGACCCAGCCGTACATGCCTACAGAAGAGCGGGACTGCCTACACATCGCAGAGACAGGACACGAGCGCCCGGGGCCGAGCGCGGCGTACCGGCGGCCTCGGCGAGAACACCTCCCCGCCGTCATCGGCTCCCGCCACCAATGCACCCGCAAAGGTTAAATCCAAGAACGGATTCAAGGTTAAATCCTGCTAGGGTCGGGGGCGGAGGTGGAGTGATGCCCAGTCAGGAAGAGCTGTTCGAGGCGGTGGACGCGCTGCTGGAGGGCGAGCCGAAGCTTCCGCCGCCGGCGGAGCGGGCCCGGCTGCGGGAGGCGGCCGGTGTCTCGCAGGCGAAGCTGGCGCAGGCGTTGAAGTCGACCGCGCAGACGGTGAAGAACTGGGAGAACGGCCGCTCCGAGCCGAGGCCGCCGCGGCTTCAGGCGTACCTGCGGCTGCTGGAGGGCTGGGCCGAGCGGTACCCGGCGGCCGCGCCAGAGCCGGTGCCCGTGCCGTCGCCCGTGCCGTCGCCGTCGCCGGTGCCGTCGCCGGTGCCGCAGGTCTTCACCGGCGCTGCGCAGCAGCCGGTCCCGGCCGCCACCGCTCCCGTCGCTGCCGCTGTCGCGGGGCCGGTGCCCGCCGGGCGGGCGATGTCGCGCCGCCCGGCGAGGAAAGCCGCCCCCCTGGCGGCCGTCGACCCGCGCTTCCCGCACGGCCCGCTCGCCGTCCTGGACGGCGACGGCTGCGCGTACGGCGTGGACGGCGTCGTGCTGGACTGCCCGGCCACCACCGTCCCGGAGTTGGTGGAGTGGACGCTCGGGGAGTCCGGGCTCGGTGCGCCGCGGCTGAACCGCAGCGGGAAGGACTCCGATCCGCTGGTCGTGCTGACCGCGTCGGCCGCCGTGCGGCTGGGTCTGCCGGAGCATCTGGACGGTCCGGAGGCGCGCCGGTCGCTGCGTCTGCCGGAGGACCACCCGGTCCTCAAGGGGCTGGGGAAGGCGAAGTGGAAGCTGACGCAGCGGGGGTTCGGGCCCTGGGCTCGGATCTACCGTCCGGCGCAGGCCGGTCAGCGCCAGTGCGTGCAGCTCGCGGTGCTGTCCTGGGACGCGCTCGATGGCCGGGCCTGGCCCGGCGTCGCCGCCATGGAGCCGGCCGACATCGCCCGTGTCCTGGGTACGTACGCGGCCCGGGTCATCACGCCGCGCGGCTCCACCGCCGTCTGCGGTCTGGAGCTGATGACCGCGCTGCGCCCGCCGACCCGCGCCGTGAAGAACGACCGGGGCGGGTGGGAGTCGGGCTACAACCCCGGCTCGCTCGGCACGCAGGCGATGGATCCGGCCCCGCCGGAGGCCCCTGCCGAACACCCTGTCGCGCGGGGCTGGCAGGGGGGCTTCCTGGACGAGGAGGCGTTCCAGTGGATCCGGGACGTGTCCCTGCTGTCCGATGAGGAGTGCCTGCTGCCGTACGCGGTCGGGCTGGACATCAACACCGCGTTCCTCGCCGCGTCCGCGCGCCTGGTCGTCGGGCTGTCGGGGCCCGACCACTTCCACGCGCCCACGTTCAACAAGAAGATCCCCGGCTGCTGGCTGGTGGACCTCTCCCCCATCGAGCTCGACCCGCGTCTGCCGTCGCCGTTCACCGCCTCCGGGCAGCGCCCGACGGGGCCGGCCTGGTACCAGACGCACACCGTCGCCTACGCCGAGGAACTCGGCCACCGGGTGCGGCCGATCGAGGCGTACCTGCGCAGGGAGACCGGCGCGTACCTGGACCCGTGGCACGACCGCCTCAAGACCGCCTACCTCGACACGATGGCCGATCTGGGCGTGAGCGCCGATCTGGACGAGCGTCAGTTCCTTGCCGCGATGGAGCGGCACAAGCTGGCCGACCCGGGCCTGGCCGCTGTCCTGGCCGCGATCAAGGCCACGGTCAAGGGCGGTGTCGGCAAGCTGCGCGAGCGCCCGCAGGGCCGGCACTACCGCGACGGCGAGCGGTGGCCGGCGCTGGAGCGCCCGACCTGGCGACCCGACATCCGGGCCGCGGTCATCTCCAAGGCGCGGGTCAACATGCACCGCAAGATGGCCAACGTGGCGAAGGCGACCGGTCACTACCCGCTCGGCGTGCTGTCCGACTGTGTCGTCTACGCCAGCCCCGGCCCGTCCCCGCTCGACTTCCTGCCCTACAGCACCTCGGGCAAGCCGCTGCCCGGGTCCTTCCGGCTCGGGCCCACCCCCGGCGCGGCGAAGGTCGAGGGCGTGCAGGCGATGGCGTGGGCGGTGGATCTGATGGAGAAGGGCCTCAACCCGGCCCGCCACATCAAGGGCGGCGACGCCGTCCTGGACGAGGGCGAGTAGACGGTGGGGGACATCGACGAGGCCTTGGAGCGCGCGGATCGCGAGGCCTTCACGCGGGAGCCGCCGAAGGGCTTGAAGGCCCGTATCAACTTCCTGGTGGGCAAGCTGAAGTCGACCAGGGCCGTGGCCGCCGAACTCGGCGTCAGCCAGCGGTCGGTGGAGCGCTACCGCACGGGTGAACGCAAGACGCCGCCGAAGGAGATCACCGACCGGATCGAGGCCGCCGTGCGGGCCCGCTGGCAGCCGAGGGTCCGCGGGCGCCGCCGGCGGCAGGCCGCCACCCGGACCGGGATCACCGTGGAGACCAGGGCCCGGTTCGGCTACACCGCACCCGTCGGCACCACCGACGACGGCCGCATGCGCCGGCTGACCGTGCACCTCCCGCCGGCCTACGCGCAGCGCCTGTTCGAGGCCCAGCAGCGGGGTGCCCCGGACCGGCAGCTGCGCGGGATCGTCGCCGAGGGACTGCAGGAGGTGTACTTCAAGGACGGCGGCACCCGCGCCGACCAGCTGGAAGTCGAACTCACCGACATCGACTACATCGACGTCGCCTTCTAAAGGTCCGAGGGGGTTTCGGGTTTCGTGTAGAGGACGTCGCGGGCCTGTTCCGCGGCGCGGGCCATGCTCTCGGAGACGAAGTCGAGGAAGCGGGCGATGTTTTCGAGGCGGGCGGCGGCCAGGGTGCCGGGGCCGAGGATGCTGACGCCCTGTCGTGCGGTTTCGACGACGTGGGCGTTGGCGCGGGCGCTGGCCATCATCGCCTGGTACCAGACGTCGTTGTCGACGACGTAGTGCTCGCGGCGGCGTTCGTCGCGTTCGCGGCGGACGAGGCCCTGGTTCTCCAGGTAGGCGATCGCTTTGGAGATGGACGCCGGGCTGACCTGGAGGCGCTGGACGAGTTCGGAGGCGGTGAGGCTGCCCGCGTCGGTGGTGTAGAGGCAGACCAGCACCCGGGACATCATCTTGGGCACGCCCGACTGCATGAGGACGGTGGTGAAGGTCTCCTCGTACTCGCGCACCGCCTCGGCGTCGCGTCCGTGGGCCTGCGGGGGCGTCTTCGGGTCGCGGGGCGCGGCCTGCCTGCGGCGGTGGGCGCGGTGTTCGGTGGCGCGGTGGGCGAGGTCGGCGCGGTAGGCGGTGGGGCCGCCGTTGCGCATCACCTCGCGCGTGATGGTCGAGGTCGGGCGGTCGAGGCGTCTGGCGATCTCCGCGTAGGCGAGGCCGTCGGCCAGTCCCAGCGCGATCTGCTGGCGTTCCTGCTGGGTGAGCCTGCCGCCCGGCATCGCGGTCTCCTTCGTGTGTGTCTGGGTGTGCTGTGGGGAGCAGTATAGCGTTCACCACCAGTTCATTGCAACGAGTGGGGTGGGGTTTGTTGCATTAGCCTTAAAATCATTGCAACGATTTCCTGGCTTCTACCTGCGTTGATGCGGTTTATGCGCAACGCGCGTGTTGGCAGATCCATGAATGCAACGTAGCGTTTCCACTGTCAGAAAAAAGGAGCCAAGGAGCCGAGGAGAGCATCATGCAGAAGTTCGACACCCCCGCCCCCGTGTCCGCCGTCCTGGACATCCCCGCCGGACGCATCCGGT
>NZ_JBVHVF010000043.1:0-31546 GCF_055564955.1 Streptomyces sp. NPDC028910
GTGGAGGAGTAGGCGCGGGCTCGTCGACGGTGATGCCGAAGTCGGTCGCGAGCCCAGCCAGACCCCGGACGTATCCCTGACCCACCGCCCGGAACCTCCAGGCCCCACCCCGCCGATAGAACTCCCCCAAGACCAACGCGGTCTCACATAAAAGAAGGGGAGCGGCGCAGTGCACACAGACACAGGCGTAGGCACGGACACGGACAGGGACGCGGGGGCGGGCGTAGGCGTGGGCGTGGACACAGGAGCGGACACGGGCGTGGACGTGGACGCGTGCGTGGACGCGGGCGCAGGCCTGGACACAGGCACGGGCACAGAGGCAGGCGTGGACACGGGGGCGGTCGTGGGCGTGGGTGGAGGCGTGGGGGGGTGGGATGATCGCGATCCCGGCGGGGCGGGTGAGGCTGTCGGACCGTCGCACCGAGCGCAGTTGGACGGTCGAGGTCGCCTCGTACCTGCTCGCGGCGGTCCCCGTCACCCGGGCCCTCTACGCGCAAGTGACCGGTATACCGCCGGACACCACGCGGGACGGTGGACTGCCCATGGAGAGCCTCTCGTGGTGGGACGCGGTCCGCCTATGCAACGCCCTCTCGCGAGCCGAAGGGCTGACACCCGCCTACCGGCTGACCGACAAGAACGGGAACCTCGAACACGGGAACGCCGCATACGAGGACGCCGAATCCCGGGCCACCGCGTACGGGGACGAGTACGGGGACGTCGAGTGGGATCGCTCGGCGCCCGGCTACCGGCTGCCCACTGAGGCCGAGTGGGAGTACGCCTGTCGCGGCGGTACCGACGGCCCACGCTACGGACCCCTCGACGACATCGCCTGGCACCGCGGCAACTCCCACGAACAGCCACACCAGGTCGGAGGCAAACAACCCAACCCATGGGGCCTACACGACATGCTCGGCAATATCTGGGAATGGTGCTGGGACCTCTACGACCCCGAAGTGTACGGCTCCTACCGGGTACTACGAGGCGGCGGCTGGTACGACGAACATTGGAGCTGCCGCGCCTCGGTACGCCGCCGCAGCCACCCCACACTATGACTCGACGACATCGGCATACGCATCGCACGCACCCACACCCCATGAAACACAAACCCCAACCACAACCACGACGGGGCCGGGGTGGTGACCGGGCCGGTGTGGCGGCGTCAGGTGTCTTGCTGACCGGTATCGCTCAGCAGCAGTCCCTTCTGCGGCTTGCCCATCGCGTTGCGCGGCACCGCCGTGACGAAGCGGACCTCACGCGGACGCTTGTGTACCGACAGGTGCGCGGCGACGAAATCCGTGAGCTCCGCGCCCGTGACGCCCTCGGCGACGACGAACGCGACGATCCGCTGACCCAGATCCGCGTCGGGCACGCCCACCACCGCCGCCTCACGCACACGCGGGTGATCCAGAAGCGCGTTCTCGACCTCCCCCGCACCGATCCGGTACCCACCAGACTTGATCAAGTCGGTGGAGGCACGGCCCACGATCCGGTGCACCCCGTCCCTCTCGTCGACAGCCGCGATGTCGCCCGTCCTGAACCAGCCGTCCGGCGTGTACGCGGCGGCGGTGGCCTCGGGCCGGCCCAGGTAGCCGGAGAACAACGTGGGACCGGTGAGCTGGAGTTCACCGATCTCAGCGCCCGGCTCCGCGGCGACGCGGGTCGTGACCCCCGCCAGCGGGGTACCGACCGTGCCGGGCCGGACCTCACCACCCGCCCGGCCACTGACCGTGATCAGCGTCTCCGTCATCCCGTACCGCTCGACAACGCGGTGCCCGGTCAGGCCCTCCAGATCACGGAAGACCGGCGTGGGGAGGGCGGCACTGCCCGACACCAGCAACCGCGCCGTGGACAACGCGGCGGCAGCCCCCGGCGCGGCCGCGATACGAGACCACACGGTGGGCACCCCGAAATACAAGCTCCCACCAGCCCCCGCGTACGCCTCGGGAGTAGGCCGGCCGGTATGCACCAGACGACTTCCCGTACGCAGCGCACCAAGCACACCCAACACCAACCCATGCACATGGAACAACGGCAACCCATGAACCAAGGTGTCCTCGGCCGTCCACTGCCAGGCCTCGGCGAGCGCGTCCAGGTCCGCGGTGATGGCGGCCCTGCCCAGGACCACGCCCTTGGGCGCGCCCGTGGTCCCCGAGGTGTAGAGGATCAGCGCCGCGTCCCCGGACCGGGACCCGGACCCCGCTGCGAGCGCGGTGGCCTGCACCGTCGCGGGCACGGCGGCTGGTGCGGTGGCCGAGCGGCGGGCGAAGTCCACCTCGATGAGGCGGGCCCCGCAGTCGCGCAGGATGTGCTCCCGCTCGGCCGGGCCGGCATCGGGCGGCAGCGGTACGCAGGGCACCCCCGCCAGCAATCCGCCCACCACCGCGGCCACCGTCTCCAGGGAAGCCGTCGCGTTCACCGCGAAGGCCGGGACCCCTGCACCGGCGAGGTCAGCGGCCACCGCACCGGCCGCCCCGAGCAGTTCCTCGTAGGAAGCGGTACGGCCGGCCACGGTGACGGCGTCCGCACGGTCCCCGTAGACACCGGTGAGTGCGGTCAACATGTCAGCGGCTCCGATCGGCGGTGGCGTAGATGGCACACACCAGCCTACGGGCGTGACACCGGCCGCCGCGCGTTTATGATCGGCCGGGACCCGATCCGTTCAACACCAAGACCCAACCCAGAATCCCATCCAGCCCTCGCCCAGCCCTCGCCCAAGTCCCGCCCAGTTCACGATCCGGGGAGCCCCACGTGGAAACGGCACGGTTCACGACACTGATCGCCGCGACGATCACCACGGGCCTGATGAGCGGCCTGTTCTACGCATTCGCCGTGTCGGTGATGCCTGGCCTGGCACGCAGCGCCGACCGGACCGTCATCGAGACGATGCAGCGCATCAACGTCGCCATCCTCAACGGCTGGTTCCTGCTCGGCTACCTCGGAGCGTTGGTGTTCACCGCGGCCGCGGTCGCACTGCACGCCACCGGCCCCGGCAGCCGGGAAGCACTGATCCCCCTGATCGGCGCACTGATCGCCTACCTCCTGGCCATGACGGTCACCGCCCGGGTGAACATCCCCCTGAACAACGCCCTGGAACAAGCCGGCCCCGCCGAACACATCGCAGACACCGACACTGGCACGGTCCGCCGCGCCTTCGAGGGACCCTGGGTCCGCGCCAACACCTGGCGAGCGGTCCTGTGCACGACGGCCCTCGGCCTCCACGCCTGGGTACTGACCCTCCACGGCCAGTAGCCCATCGCCGACTCACCAGGACCATGGAGACGTTGACCAGGGCGGAGGCCGGGCCGGATGCCGCCAGCGGGGGCGTCCGTGATGATGTCCGCGACGGCGGTGTGCCTGGGGCGCGAACCGCAGCGGACGGCCGGGGGCCCGGCCGACGCGCAAGGAGGCATCGGGCGGCCGGCGTTAGGCTCAGATCCATGGCCGCCATGAACACCTCACCGCCCCGCCCCCTGCTGCGCCTGGAACCCGTCACAGGCGAGAACTTCGACGCGGTGTGCGCGATCCAGGTGCGCCCCGATCAGGCGCACCTGGTTTCCCCGGTGGTCAAGTCGCTGGCCGAGGCGTACGTCCACGCCGCGGCCGCCTGGCCGCGGGCGATCGTCGACGGCCAGGAGGTCGTCGGCTTCGTCATGGCCTTCCTCGACATCGCCTGGGACCCGGCCACCGATCCCGCCGACCGGCGCAGCGGCATCTGGCGCCTGAACATCCACGCCGACCACCAGGGCAAGGGCTACGGCCGCTTCGCCGTCCACACGGTCGTCGAGGAGATCCGCCGCCGCGGCACCCGCCTGGCGTACGTCAGCTGGCACACCGGCCAGAACAGCCCCGAGCCGTTCTACCTGGGGCTGGGTTTCCGTCCCACGGGCGAACTCAGCGGCGACCAGCGCGTCGGCGTACTGCCCCTGGACGCACCCCACATAGCCCACCCGGGGACCCACCCGGCCGTGCCCCCCACCTCCGGCTGGAATGTGACCGCAAAGGTCCGCCGGTGGGCCCCCGGCCCCCCCGGCCTCTGGCCCCCGGTGCGGCGCGCCGCACAGCGCGCGGCGCGCGGGACCGCGGCATGTCACCTGCCCTCCCCCGCGCGGCCCGCAACACAGCCGGGTACGGTGCCGCGCAGCGCGGCCGCGATACGGCTGCGGCAGCCGCTGCGGCTGCGGCTGCGGCCGGTGAAGCATTTTCGGTCACCGCACTAGGTGAGGACGACCGTGCCCCCCGGCCCCGCCGCCACCGTCTCATCGGGCGCTCTGACGCCCGAGCGGAACGCCTGGGGGCTGACCCCGCGGACCCGCTTGAAGGCCGTGGACAGGGCGAAGGCACTGCTGTAGCCGACCCGGCGGGCCACCGTGGCGACCGTGGCGTCCGGCTCGCGCAGCAGATCGGCCGCCAAAGCCAGGCGCCAGCCCGTCAGATAGCCCACTGGCGGCTCGCAGACGACCTCTGTGAAACGGCGGGCCAGCGACGCCCGCGAGACCCCCACCTTCTGAGCCAGTTCCTCCACCGTCCAGCCGTACGCCGGACTCTCGTGCAGCAGCCGCAGCGCCGGCCCCACCACCGGATCGCTCCCGGCCCGGTACCAGGCCGGGGCACTGGAGCCGGCGGCCGCCAGCCACGCCCGCAACACCCCGATGAGCAGCAGGTCCAACAAGCGGTCCAGGACCACCTCCTGGCCCGGTTCCTGACGGGAGATCTCCGAGGCCAGCAACGTGATCAGTGTGGAGTCCGCGGCGCCGGCCGGCCGCACCAGGATCGTGGGCAGCGCACCCAGCAGCCGGCGGCCGATCTCACCGGGCGCCTGATAGGTGCCGCTGAGCATCACCGCCGAGGCGGCGTCCTGCCGGGCCGCGCCCCAGGTCCGCACACCCAACGCCATGGACTGCGAGACGTCCTCGCCCTCCGGCGTACTGCACCGCTGATCGGGGCCCACCGTGATCTGCACCGGCGTATCCAGAGCGTCGGCGACCGTGTACGGGGCGGGCCCGCGCACCACGGCCACGTCCCCGGGGCTGATCCGCACCGGCTCGGCGCGCTCGCCCCCACTCTCGCTGTCGGGCAGCAGCCACGCCGAGCCGTGCACCATCGTCACCACCGACAACGGGGCACGATCCTCGATCCGCAAGGACCACGGTGGATTGAAAACGGACTTCAAGAGGAAAGCACCCCGGGCCTTGGGCCCTTCAAGGAGACCGGTCAACGTGTCCATGCCCACATCCTCCCCTGCCCCCGGGTCAGACGGCGGGCCGGATCAGACGGCGGGCCGGATCAGACGGCGGGCCGGATCAGGCGGCGGGGCGGCATCAGGAGCGGACGTCCCACACGCCGGTGGCCGCCGCCTCACGGGCGAAGTCGGCGAAGTCCCTGGGCCGCCGCCCCAGTACGTCCTCCACCCCGTGGACCAGGTGCGCGTTGCGCCCGTCCAGGATCAACGTGAACAGCTCGGCGAAGTCCTCCGGCAGCCCGTTCTCACGCAACACCGCGCGGTAGTCCGCATCCGATACCGGAACGTAGGCGATCTCACGGCCCGTGGCCTTCGACAGCTCGGCGGCGACCTCGGCAAAACTCAGCAGGCGCGGCCCGGACAACTCGTACGTCCTGCCGATGTGCCGGTCATCGCTCAGCGCGGCCACCACCACGTCGGCGATGTCTTCGGTGTCGACGAACGCCTCCACCGCGTCCCCGGTCGGCAAAGCGATCTCACCGGCCAATACCGGCTCCAGGAAGAAACTCTCATCGAAGTTCTGGTTGAACCAGCTCGCCCGCACCACCGTCCAATCCGCGCCCGAGGCCGTCAGATTGTCCTCACTACGCCGCGCGGCCTCCTCCCCACGCCCCGACAGCAACACCAAGCGACGCGCGCCAGCCGCCACCGCCACCTCCGCGAACGCCCCCACCTGCTCGGCAGCACCCGGAAAAGCGAGATCCGGGTAATACGTCACGTACACCCGGTCCACACCCTCGAGCGCCGGAAGCCAGGTCGCAGGCTCGTTCCAGTCGAAGGCCGGTTCACCGTGACGGGAGCCGATCCTGACCGGGCGGCCCTGAGCAGCCAGCTTCTCGGCGACCTTACGACCGGTCTTCCCCGTGCCCCCGATGACAAGAGCGATGGCCTGACCGGTGCCCTGCGTGTGGTTCTTCGTCGTCCGCGTCATGAGTACAGTCAAGCCCCGCCACACGAGACGCAACATAGCTGAAAAGCTCACCCGCATACGCGCACGTCCAAACCCAAACCGTCACCACCCCACCTGCCGACCGACATGGCATGGCCATGGAATTCGGCGGCGACGAGGCGCGGGCGGACGCGCGGGCGGTTGGCCGCGCACCCGCCCCCCAGCCGGGCTACGCCGGGTCCACCACCACCGGGGTGTTCTGGCAGGCCGTCAGCAGCCAGCGTCCGTCCGGCTCCCGCGTCATCACATACAGCGGCGCACCCTCGCTACTGCCCTCAGCCGCGCGATAGACCTGCCGTACCTTCACCGCCGCCACGTCCGGCCGCAGGAACTGTATGTGCACCACCTCATACGAAACCTCCCCCTCCCACTGCGCCGCCGGCAGCACAGCCCGTGTGAACTCCGCTATCGCATCCCGCCCGATGAGGACCTTCCCGTGTCCGGTCGTCCACAGCGCATCCGGATGGAACAAAGCCAGGAACCCCTCGGCGTCCCTGTCCCGCTGGGTACGTTCAACAGTGGCGACGACCTGCGCGATCGCCTCGACGGATGCGGCTTCGGCCGCCTGCTCGATGTTCATGGACCGATCCTGCTCCCTCAAGCACGGTCGAGGTCAAGCGATATGATCATATTGCGGCATGACCACGAGGACTCTCTACCTGCTCTGCTCCGCCGCCCCACCCGTCTTCGACGTCGCCCACGTCATCGAAGACGCCCAAGCCCGCGGCTGGGACGTATGCCTGGGCCTGACCCCCACCGCCGCCCACTGGCTGACCGGAAGCCTGGACGGACTGGCCGCCCTGACCGGCCACCCCGTGCGCTGGCAGTACAAGCTCCCCGGACAACCCGACGTATGGCCGCCCGCCGACGCCATCCTCTTCGCCCCCGCCACCTTCAACACCATCAACGCCTGGGCCCTGGGCCTCACCCACCACTTCGCCATCGGCATCGCCGCCGAAGCCATGGGCAAGGGCACCCCGATCGTCGCCATGCCCTGCACCAACACCGCCCTCGCCGCCCACCCCCAATTCGAAACCTCCCTGACCACCCTGCGCACCGCCGGAGTGGAAGTCCTCTACGGCGACACCGGCTTCACACCGCACCCAGCGGGCCCCGACACCCGACCCCACTACCCCTGGCCCACCGCCCTCGACGCCATCGACCACACCACCCGCACCTGACCACCACCCAACCCAGCAGCCCGGACCCAACAACCACAAACAGCAGCAGCGGCGCCCACGGCGAGGCCGTGGGTGAGCTATTCCACCGCATCCACCCCACCGCCATCCCACCTTGCACCGTGCCTACGGCCGGGATGTCAGCAAGATGACCCGTGCGTGGGGGAATCGGTGAATCCGGGACGCGGCCGTACCCCGGTCGGCAGGATGGGGGCATGGACCGTGGGGATATGGGGCCGGGCGGAACGCGGCCGATGGTGGTGCGGGTACCGGTAGAACCGGTCGAAGCCGCGATGGAAGCCGACGCGGTCGACGCCGTGACCCGCGCGGGCGACGTAGTGGTACGCGGTCCCTTGTTCGGGGTGGCCGCGCAAAGCGCCGGAGACGGGCCACGGTGGCGCGTGGTGGGAGCGGTGACCGACAGCTGCCCGCAACAGGCACGCGACGCGCTGAACTCAACACTCTGGTTCCGAGCCAAAGACGACGCCCACGACAGGGCGGAGCGGCGCGCGCTCTTGGCAGCGGTCACCCGGCTGGAGAACGAACGGGTCGACGAACTCGACGTAGCCGGGACCCGGTACCGGATCGTACGCGCCGAGGAATACGCGGGCTGCGGCCCGAACGGTATCGAACCACCCCGCCCGACCGATCCCGAACCCCCCGTCCCCGACTGGGACCGCGCAACCAAAGAACCGGAAATCGACGACGGCCTCATCCTGGACCCCGAAGCGCCCCTCACCCCCACCCAGGCCCTTGAGCAACTCGCACTACGCGGCCTGCACTACACCGGTGAACGCTTCCCCCACGACGTACGCGCCGACGCACGCCGTGCACTGCGCACCCACCCCGACGTCCTTCTCCTCCCCGCCACATTCACCGTCATGGAACGCGCCCCGAACGGCTGGACACCCATCAGCGGCCCCCACGCCAGCCCCCACGCCGCCCGCAAGTCACTCGACTTCGCCCTCACATGGATGTGGCCCCGCATGCACGGCCACATCCCCCACAACGCGGACCCCCACACCGACGCCCGCACATGCACACCAGACGCGTCCGCGGCCGGCCCGCACGCCACGCAACTCGCCGCATACGCCGAAGCCGCCAGCACACTACGCACCGGACGCGTCAACCAGCTCGAGTTCCAACACACCACCTACCACATCGCCCGCACCCGCCGCCTCCTGCGTTGGGGCCCCGACGGACCCGAAAGCCCCCGCCCCTCCGACACCAACACCCAAGACCCGACCCAAATCCACCTCCCACTCGACGAAAACGGCCATATCCAGCCCCACACCTGACCCCCGACACGTACGCGTTCGCGAGTGGCCGGAACGACGGGTGGGCCCCGTAGCACGGTGCGACGGGGCCCAACTGCGAAACGGTACGTGAGCCGCTGCCGGCATCGCCTGCCAAGACCGCGGGCGGCTCAGCGGAACAGCACGGAGGCGTCCCCGGCCGGGGTGGTGACCGAGCCCGGACACAGGAAGCTGCCCGAGGTCTTGGCGGCGGTGAAGGCACGGTTGATGTACTTGCGGCTCGCCGCGTCCCGGTCCCACACGATGTTCGTGGCCTTGTAGCGGCAGGAGATGAAGCTCTGCTTGCCGGTGATGTCGATCAGATCGGTCCGCGCCGTGCCGGCGGCGTCGTCGAAGGTGAAGGCGGGGTTGTTGTTGAGGGTGGCGGCGATGCCGCCGCCACAGGCCAGATTGCCTCCCGGGGCGTTGATCGTCGCGCGGTCGATGGTGAGGGCGTCCGGGGCAGCGGCGCTGGTGCTCGCATTGGTCCAGCTGCAGCTGTTGCCGGCGACCACGATCACGCCGTCGGCCTTCTGCTCGGCGGTCGAGGCGCCGGGACCGTGCGCGAGGGCGGTGCCGGTACCGGTGAAGGCCGCCGCGACGACCAGCGCGGCGATTCCAGCGATGTGTGAGATGCGGGTACCGCTGGTCCTGCGGGTGGTGCCGTGCACGGTGTGAGTGCTCTGCGTGATGGGCGTGATGTGCCTCATGGTTCGCTCCTCCAGGCCACGTACTGGTGGGGGGGGTGGGCGAGGCGCTGGGCCTCTCAGAGAGTGCGGAGTGCGTGCCGGGAGGGTCCCACAGCCGCCCTGAACTGTCAGGAGCCTGTCAGGGGCTTGGGAAGATTTGGCTGGAATTACCAGTGGGTACGGGAGGGGTCCCGTCCGCCAGGGCGGCCTGCGGCGACGGCACCCTGCGCACCGCGGGTTACGGCCTCGGGCCGCCCTGGAGTACCGCCTCGATCTCACCCGCGACGTCACCCCGGCCGAGCTGAGCGCTGCGGAAGTCCTGTGTGCGCGGCATACGCAGGAACAGTTCGTACCCCACGTCGACGCGCACCCGCCCGGAGCGGAGTACGAAGTCGTAGGCGTGCCCCCCGCGCGTGCGGCAGTGGGAGAGGAAGTGCAAGTGGTATCCAGCCGCGGCCACCCCGAGCAGGTGGGTGGGGCTGCGGAAACCGACGATCGTCCCCTGGAGGTTGGTGTGGGTGGAGATGATCTGCCCCGCCACCGCGTCGATCAGCCGGGGGAAGGGGCGGTGCTGCTCGGGGAGCATCCGAGTGACCATGTGGTCGAAGTGTGCGTCTACGCGGACCGCGTAGAACAGGTTGGGGCTCGGGAGCCAGTCGTCGATCATCCCGCGCAGCCCTGCGGCGTCCACCGGCTGCGTGATCCGCCAGTCGTACTCGCCGTGGAAGTAGGTGACCGCCGCGAGGGGCGTTCGCGTGCCCAGGTCGGCTTCACCGGCGGTCCCGTCGGCGCGTAACCGATAGCACCGGCCGTCGAGGACGATCATCTCGCCGTCGAGCCGGTCGAAGGTTCCGATGCCGAAGTCTCCGTTGCGGCGGAGCTCGGCGATGGTGGTCGTGCCTTCGTAGACACCTTCCAGCATGGCCGTCATGGTCGAGGTCTGGAAGATCCGCCCCCTGGGCCGAGTGGGCCACGTCTGCTGCTCCGGCGCGTCGTGCGGAGTCGAGTCCGGTCCCGGCATGTGCCCCCCTGAGTCCTCGTGTGTACGACGGTCCCGGTGGCGACTGCACACTCCCCCACCGGACTTGCGTCCAGCACGCTAAGGAACCGACAGGGCCGTCACAACGGCGCGCATCCGGTCGCGCGTTGACACATGACAGTGCGCCGGACCAGCGCCCGCCGTACGACACCCCCCTCGCGCCCCCACCACCGTCGGGCTTCTTCCCGGTTCAGGGCGGGGGCAGGGGCGGGCTCGGGGACAGAGCAGGCGCCTACACCTTGGGAGTGCAGATACCGGTCTTCGTGCCCAGACCGCTGAGTACGTCGTCGAAGTTGTGCTCGAAGGCGTTGTAGACGTCCCGGTTGTCGATCTTCAGGAGCGTCTCGTCGTAGCCGCGCAGCGACGGGTAGGTGTAGTTCTGGCTGCCGGTGAAGACGAGGGTCCGGTCCAGGCCTCCGTCGTACGCGCCCTCGATGAGCAGGTACTTGGAGTGGAGCCCGTACAGCAGCTGGGCCGGGTCTTCGGGGACGTACTTGCGGCAGGCGGCGACCCCGTTGAGGCCACCGCTCATGAGCTTGTCCCGGACCGAGGAGCCGGTGTTGTCGGGCTCGTCGTTCAGGAAGACGTAGACCTGGCAGCCTTCCTTGCGAAGCTGGACGAGGCGGTCGGCGATCTGGTGGCGGGTGAACGCGTACATGCCGACGCGAATCTTGGTGCTCGCGGCCGCGCAGTTGACCGGGGTGAGGAGCTCCAGGACCGGGTCGGTCGCCGGGTCGGTGGTGGGTGTCGTGCCCGCGGTCTCCTGGCGCGGGGTGAAGTAGGCGGTGTAGTCACCCGCCGCCTTCGGCCCCTGGTAGTAGTCCGGCTTGCCGAGGGCGTCGGAGGAATGGGCGAGGAGGTCCTTGAAGTACTTCTCGTACTCCGCGTAGAGCGGCTGGCTCGGGAGGGTGACGGCGTTGTTGTAGTACTTCTCGCGCTGGGCCGAGGTGAGGTTGGCAGAGGACTGGACGACCAGGTCCTGGACGGCTCCGACCCGCTCGAACAGGAAGAACTTGTTGTGGTTGATCGCCGCCTTGCCGGTGATCTCGGCCGGACGCGCCCCGGCGCAGCCGCGGTTGCGGGGGCACACGTAGACGAAGGAGTCCTTGGACCGGTCCACACCGAGCTCGGCGGCCAGTTTCTTGAACTCGCTCACCGAGGTCGCCGGGGTCAGGTTCACCGGGTCCAGCCAGTCCTTGGTCCGGTCCGGGAGCGCGTAACTGTCGAGGATCAGCCTGACCTTGACGCCCCGCTTGTGGGCGGCGACGAAGGCGTTACCCAGCTCGCCGTCCGTGAACTGCCAGACGGAGCCGGTGATCGAGGTGCCCGGCTCCGCGTGATCGATCAGGTCGATCAACTGGTTCTTGATCTCGTCCGGCTTGCCCGCCTTGGGGTCGTTGAAGGTGGCGGTCGCCACGGTGGAAGCCGTGAAACCGGGGTTCCGGACGACGTAGTCGGCGGAGTGCGCTCCGCTGGTGGTCAGCAGTGAGGCGGTGGCGGCCAGGGCGGTGGCCGCCGCTATACGGCCGAGGGCGCGCATGCGCATGGGGACATGTCCGTTCGACTGAAGGCTTTTCGAAGGTGTGGGGTGCAAAGCGCGGGGGGGCAAGTGATCTTACGCGGCCCACGACTCGCCGTTCACGACGGCCGTGCGGATCGTCGACACTGGTGGACAGGTCGCCCTGACCGGACGGTGCCGGTACGGGTACGGGTACGGGTCCGGGCACCCGCTGGTCGCGGGTGACCGGAACCGCGGCGCAGCTGCGGAACGGCCCGCGCGAGGCCGCCCGCTACGGTGCGCAGCGGACGCCGTCCCAGCCGGTCCGCCTGGGTGAACAACCCGCCCGCGTCGCGATGAGTACGGGCTCCTGCGCCGGTCTACCCTTCAGACCCATCGCCCCGGAGGAGCGCCAGATGACCGATACGACGACTCTCGACCTCGGACCACAAGCCCGGATCGTGGCCCGTCTCGCGGCGGGCGTCCCGGACGCCCGGCTCGCCGGCCCGACGCCCTGCCCCGAGTACGCGGTCGGCGATCTTCTGGGCCACCTCGCAGGTCTCGCCGTCGCCTTCCGCGACGCCGCCCGCAAGGACCTGGGCTCCACGACGGACACGGCCCCCGAGGCAGCCGCGCCCTCGCTGCCCGCGGGCTGGCGCGAGGAACTGCCCCGGGTCCTGGGCGAACTGGCCGAGGCCTGGAGGGAACCCGCCGCCTGGGCCGGCATGACCCGCGCAGGCGGCGTGGACCTGCCCGGCGACATCGCGGCTGCGGTGGCTGTCGACGAACTGGTGATCCACGGCTGGGACCTGGCCCGCGCCACCGGCCAGGAGTACGCACCCGATCCGGCCGCGCTGCGCGCCTCGCATGCGTTCCTCCTGGCGTCCGTCGAGGACGAGGGCCGCGAGGGCATCTTCGGAGCCGTCGTGCCCGTACCGGACGAGGCCCCGCTGCTGGACCGGGCAGTCGGACTGAGCGGGCGCGATCCGCACTGGACACCCCCGAAGTCCCCGTGAGGCTCGTTCAAGGCCGCCGCCCCTGAACGGCTGATCAGTCTGGTGATCAACCGGGTCGGCCGGGGCCGCCGCCCTGGCCCCCTCGCTGGGCGCGGTATACGCCGAGGTCGTGCAGGACCCGCGCCAGTTCGGGCTCGTACGTGCGGGGGTCGGTGGCGGCAAGTCGGCGCAGCATCGCCGCCGACTCCTCGCTCGCGTCGACCGCTTCGTTCCATCTCCCACCGTTCGCATGGTGGAAGGCGATGCCGGCGAGCAGGTGGGAGAGGAGTGCCTCGTGGCCCGCCGGCGGCGCCTCGCGAGATCGTCGGTGGAGTGCCCGTGGTTGTTCCGCCGCGGCCAGGGCCTGCGTCCATCGCCCCTGCCGACCCAAGGAGATGGCGAGGCTCGTGAGCGCCTTGGCCAGGCCCCACTCGTACGCCGTGGGATTCGCGTCGGTCAGTGGACGGAGGATGGCCACGGCCTCCCGCGCGTAGTGTTCCGCCTCCGCCCACCGCCCCAGCATGACCATGAGGAGACCCAGGTCGTGCAGCGCGCGACCGTGCTTCGGCTCGTAGGCGGCGGGCTCCCTCTCGGCGAGGCGGCGGGTCCGGGCCACGGCTTCCTCCATGGCCCTCACCGCTTCCTCCCCCCGCCGCAGTCCGGTCAGGCTCATCCCGAGATTGATCAACGCGTCCGTCAGCCTGTGTTCGTAAGCGGCCGGATTCGTCCCGCACAGCCGCCGTTGGACGGACACGGCCTCCTCCGCGACCTCCACCGCCTCGGCCGCGCGCCCGGTGCGCAGCCGCCACAGGGCGAGGTTGGACAGCGAAGTGGCAAGGTCCGGCTCATGGGCGGCGCGGTTCGCCGCCACGAGCCGACGCCGTAGGGCCACCGCTTCCTCTCCCACCAGGGCTGCTTCCTCCAGTCGTCCCAGGGCGGCGAGGTCTATGGCCAGGTTGCTCAGGCCGTTGGCGAGGCCTGGCCGGTACGCGGTGGGGTTCACCTCCGCGAGGCGCCGGTACAGCGCCACCGCCTCCTCGGACGCGGCCCGGGCTTCCTCCCTGCGTCCCATCGCCGCAAGGGAGTTGCCCAGGTTGGCCACCGAGTCCGCCAGATCATGCGAGTGGGCGGAGGGGTTCGCGGCGGCCAGTCTGCGCCGGGCAGCCACCGCCTCTTCGGTCGCCGCCAGGGCATCGGCCGTCCGTCCGGTGTCCAGGAGCATGTTGGCGTGGTTGTGGAGGAGCTGCGCGTGCGACGCGTCGCTGTCGGGGCCGGTCGCCCCGAGCCGCTGCTCGATGGCCGCGGCCTCCTCGGAGGCCTTGAGGCCCTCGGCCCGCCGCCCCATCCCGTTCAGAAAGATGCCGAGGTTGGTCAGCGAGGAGCCGAGAAGGTCCCGATTGGACGGAGCCGGGCCATAGGGAAGGTCCGTATCCGTATCCGTCTCCGTCTCCGTCTCCACCAGCCGTCGCAGGATGGCCACTACCTCCTCGGTCGCGTCCAGTGCCTGCTGTCCGCTCCCCACCATCCCCAGGCTGGCGCCGAGGAAGTACAGCGAGACGGCGAGGTCGCGCGCGTGGGTGGTGGGGTGTCGCACGGTCAGCCGTCGATAGATCGCCACGGCGTACCGGATCTCGTCCGCGGCTTCTGTGTACAGCCCCGCATTGGACAGGCGGTGACCGAGGCGCATGGAGACGCTCGCGTGTACCACCGGGTCGTCGCTGAGGGAGTACCAGTGCTCGGCGAGTCGGGAGGTGAGGGCGGCGACGCCCGGGTCGAGGTCCACGTGGCGCTCCGGGAAGGGGCAACGGGATTCGATGGCCTCCAGCAATGCGCCGTCGATGTCGTCGAGAGCGGCGAGGGCCGTGAGGGCGGCGCTGCCGGCGGCGATGGCCAGTGCCGGGTCGTCGCGTAGGAGCGGGTAGAGGTAGCGGGGGCCGAGGTGCGGCCAGCGATGGGCAGCACTGGCGAGGAAGGTGATCGCCCGCGGCGTCCAGGTGGGAGCTGGCCGGGTGTCGTCCTTCCTGGACAGCAGCGTGGTCGTCGTGGGCGCGGCCCAGTCCTGGGCGGGGTAGTCGGCCCGATGGCCCGGGAGCGTCAGTGCGAGGAAATCCTCGGCGAGGCGGTCCGGGTACAGCGGTTCGAGGACCGTGGGCCGGTCGGGATCGGCCGGCGGATAACAGACGCGATGGTCGGCCAGGATGCGCTCGGGGGGTGCTTGGAAACGCAGGGTTTCAACCACCGCGGCACCCCTCGTGGGCTCCAGCGCGCCGGTGAGCACGGCGCTGAACACCGTCCGGTTCATCACGTGCGGCGGCGTACGGTAGGTCCGCTCGGCCGGGTCGAGCTCATGGGTGGCGTCGCCGTACAGGCGGGCCCAGTGCAGGTGCTCCCGGTCCAGGAGGTACGCGGTCAGGCCCGCCATGTCGGGCGGGGGCCTACGGCCTGCGGCGTGGGCGTCGACGGCGACCAGGGCGGCGATGTGGACGGCCAGGACGAGGCCGAAATCCGGGTGGTCCAGCGGGCCCGGCGGGACCACGGCGACTGTCGTGCTGAGGCGGTAGCGGGCGGCGAAACCATCACGTGCGGCATCGAACATCTGCTCCCGCGGCCCGCGTCCCCCAGGTGACGGCTGCTGCAGGGGCTCCAGGAGCTGGGCGGAGGTACCCGCTTGGTGGTTGGCCAGCGTGGCCCGGATCGCGGGCCAGGAGTCCGGGGTCCGCGCCAGCAGCAGGACGCGCGTGGGCAGGGCGGGCTGGTGGAGGAGGGCGTTGCTGAGCAGCCAGGTCACGTGGGTCAGGGGCCAGCGGTCGGCGTAGTCGACGACCAGGAGCAGACCACGGGCGCCGGCTGGCGGGCGCAGGTCCTGGCTGCCCGGTGGGGGCAGCACGGTGCCGGGGCCGTGTGTGGCGGTCACGACCATCCAGCCGTCCGCCTGTGACCGGGCGGCGAACTCGGCGACCAGGCGGGTCTTGCCCTGCCCTCCGGGTCCGTGCAGCCAGCGGGCGGCGAGCCGCGGCCCCTGGTCGCGCCACTGGTCCAGCTCGCCGAGCTCGCTCTCGCGGCCGGTGAAGTCGACCACCGCGAAGCGCGCGTTGAGCATCCGGCTGGGCAGTTCCCGCAGCCATTGCGGGTCGGTCGCGGGCGGAGGCTGCCAGTTCTCGAGTACGTAGAGCGGAGTGCCGTCTCCGAAGACGTGGATGTCGGCGCCGATCACCCCGTAGGCGAAGCCGCCCTCGGCCCGCACGACCTGACGGGAGCCGGACGGTCCGCCGTCGCCGGTCGTGGCCGCACTCATAAGACCTGCCCGTGGTCCCCGTCGGGGTACTGGCGCGGCAGCGCCCCGAGCCACGCGTCTGTCGCCATCGCCCGTACTCCTCGCGGCCGGAAACGTCGGGAGAGTGCGCGTCAATGATCGCGCCGGGAACGGCGATCGGTAAGTGCGCCCGGCCGTTCGATATCCGTTCGAGATTCGAGGCCCTTGTGCGAGGGTCGTCGGGGTGCCACTGCTGGGCGGGTGAAGCGGCGCCTCCACACGGCCGCGTGGAGGCGCGGGAAGGAGATTTCAGCCGCAGGATGAGCCGCGACCGCATCGTCCCGTTTCGGGATGGTCAACGCTGTCCATCGGAAGGGAATTCATGGCGGACATCTGGGTGCTCAGTCAGAGCGTGACTGACTTGAGCACGCTGGTTCGTGCCGATGCCATCACCTATCTCAGTGCGTCCCACGAGAAGGTGTCCGCGGCGCGGCTGGAGACGGCGCATACGGTGACGCTGGCTCGCCGCGCCGAGCAGGGGGCGGATCTGCCGGACACCTTCCATGTGGCCTTCCTGGCCAAGCTCGCTCAGGCCCGAGTTCAGGCCACGGCCAGCGAAGAGGACTTGGTCCTGTTCGCGAGCGTCGACAGCCACGGCGTGTGGGACTGGTCAGTCATGCCCGTCACGGAGCTCTGACCGGCGTGAGCTGCGACGCGGCTGCGATGGGCCCGCGGGCGTGAACGCCGGTCGTCTGACGGGCGCCTAACTGCCTCATCCGGGTGGATTCTTTCCTCCTGCCGTGGATCGGCGCTGGTCACATGGGGTGAAAGGGCCGCGTGGCTCGTTTCCCGGAGCGGGGCGAGAGGGGTTGATGGGGATGTGAGTACCTCAAGCACCGCTCCGATACTGCCCACAGCTCTCGCAGCAGCCCTGCCCCCTCCGACCGTGCACGACTCGGGCGCGGACACCGCGCCCGGCGTCATAGTCGTCCACTCCTGCACCACCCTCGGCACGACTCTAGTCGTTCGCCTCAGCGGGGAGATCGACCACTTCAGCGCCGCCCCGCTGCGGGCGCTCCTGGCCTCGGCGGCGGACGACGGCTACACCGGCCTCGTGCTGGACGCGTCCCTCGTCACCTTCGCCGACTCCGGCTTCCTGGACCTCCTGAGCTGGTGGCCCCGGCACGGGCGCCGCCTCAGGCTCGCGAACTGCTCCCGGGCAGTGAAGCGCCTCCTGCACGCGGCCGCCGCAGCGACACAGCGGCAAGCCCAGGCTGACTCACGGACGGCGGCGGCAACGTCATGACGTTCATACTCCTGACCTGCACCCCGATGCTCGCGGCGGTCCTTCTGCTGCACTGGAAACCCCGTGAGCCGTGGCACCACCGACCCGCCCGGCCGCCTCGGCGCACACCCCGCAGGAAGCTGATCCACTGCCCCCTGGCGCCCCCGTTCCTGGGCGCCGTGGCATAACCCTGGACAGGGGGTGGGCCCGCGACGGCCGCGGTCCCACCCCCTCGTCCTCCTTCGTCTCCCGGTCAGCCGAAGCTTCTCCTGCGGTCCCCCGTCGACTGCGGCGGGACGCGGTGCAGCCGACGGGAAGCACGTCTGCTCGGGCCGGTCCTGCGTGCGCCCTCGTCTCGGGTTCGGGCTGCGGCCCGGTCGGATTCCGTGGGTGCCACCGCCGGGGCGAGCACGATCGCAGCGATGACCGCCGTCACCACGACGAGGATGATTCCGATGCTCACGGACATGAGTCCCGCCTTTCGCCTTGACCATCACACCTTGTAGCTACTCAGCGTTTCCAATGTGCGGCGCGATAAACACAGTTAGTGACATGAGGGTGTGTCAGGGGAGACCAGCTGCCCCGCACCGCACTCGATTTCCACAAAATGTTGACGCGCCTCTTTCGGAAATCCCTTCGCCTGACGGACGATTCAGGTACCCTTCCCGCTTTCGTCCGACGTCTGACGTCTCGTCGGTACGGGGACGGGCGATCCCCCCGTGGCTTCGTTGGGAGGCAACACGACATGGACCCGCTCCGTGAACGTCCCGGCACCGCCTCAACCGCAGCGGATTTAGCTCCCCACCCACACCCCCAGCCGGATCCCCCCGGTCGCCGCGACGTACTGCTCGGCCTGGGCCTGGCCGCGGCCGCTCCCTTCGTCCTCGGCGCCGGTCGTACGCAGCCGCCGCAGCAGCAGCGCGGGGTATCGCCGGCGGGCCGGGCTTCGATCCTCAGGAACGCCTCGCTCGTGCTCACCATGGACCCCGCTCTCGGCAACGGCCCGCTGGGCGCCGTGGAGCACGCGGACGTCCTCATGCGCGACGGTCTCATCTCGGCCGTCGGCACGCGACTTCCGGCCCCGCCCGGCACCCAGGTGATCGACGCCGCCGGGAAACTGGTGATGCCGGGGTTCGTCGACGTCCACACGCACCTGTGGCAGTCGTCCATCCGGGGCGGCTGCGCGGACCGTGACCTCTTCGGATGGCTGGCCGACTGCAACAGCGCGACGTTCTCCCGGATCACCCCGGCGGACATGTACCGCTTCGTCCGCCTCGGCGCCCTCGACTCCCTGCAGTCGGGCGTCACCACGCTCGTGGACTGGGTGGACGCCATCCCGTACGACACCACGGTCCAGTACGTACGGGCCCTGGCCGATACGGGAGTGCGCTTCGCCTACGCGATGTTCCAGGCCGAGCGGGACGCCACGCTGATCACCCGGGCGAAGCGGGAACTCATCGACCCCCTGCCGCTCGCCTCGGCACAGGTCGCAACCCACGTGGCGCGAGCCATCCAGGGCCTCAACCGAGCTCACTGGGAGATCGCCCAGGACCTCGGCGTCATGCTCAACAGTCATGTCCTCGAACGCGCCGAGCAGCGGGCGGACGACCCGATCGGCATCCTGGCGGACATCGGCGCGCTGGGCCCGCGACTGCTGATGAACCACGCCATCCACCTGACCGATGACGAGCTCACCGCTGTGGCCGCACACGACGCACGGGTGGCGCACTGTCCCCTCAGCAACATGCGGCTCGCCTCCGGAATCATGCGGCTGCCGGACCTCGGCCGACGAGGTGTCAAGGTCGGGCTCGGCCAGGACGGCGGCACCAACGACAGCTCGGACTTCTTCGCCCTCATGAAGACGGCCGTCGGTCTGCAACGGATCCGCTCCCTTCAGACGTCGGTGTTCCCCCAGGTCCACGACGTGCTGCGGATCGCCACGCTGGGCGGAGCCGAGGCGATCGGCATGGCCGACACGATCGGGTCCCTGACGCCCGGCAAGTGCGCCGATGTCATCGTGATCGACCCGGCCGCGCTCAACTTCGCGCCACGGTTCGACTGGATCAACCAGATCGTCCTCAACGGCCGACCGGAGAACGTCCAAGCGGTCTTCGTCAACGGCCGGCCGCTCAAGCTCGACGGACACCTCGTCGACGTGGACCCCGATCGCGTCGTACACGAAGCGGAAGCGGCGGCCACCCGGCTCAGGGCCCTCTCCTGAACCGACCCGCCGGGGTCAATGACGCGTGAGCGCGGCCGCGAGCGACGGGTACTCCAGGACCAGACCGTCGTCGTCGAACTCGACGTCGGCTCGGAAGTCTCCGGACTCGAAGCGGATTCGCGCGCCGTGCTCGGCGCGGGCGAGATGCGTGTACGTCTGCCGGCTCGCGCTGACCGCGAGGTCCGGAACCGAGACCCAGGCCATCAGGAAGTGGTGCGGTCCGGTTCCAGGCCGCTGGTGCAGGCCGTGGCGGAGCACGGGCATGGTGTTGGTCAGCGGGCACAGGCCCAGATCGCAGTCGAACGCTCCGTCGAGGTCGGGACGGTGCACGCCGTCAACGGTCCAGCGGCCCCCGTCGTTGCGCAGGTCCAGCTCCCTGGTCGACGTGGCCGTCTCGGCCGTGACGTACAGACGGGACGTCACGTAGCCGTCAGAGGTTTCCAGGGCGTACGTCACCCAGTACGGCTCGGGGATCACACCGACAGCGCGCCCTCGCGCGGTCATACTGCGCTCGGTGAGGCCGACCCAGGCAGTCGAGTAACCCGCGTCAGGAAAGACCTCCCAGGTACGCACAAGGCGTCGGTCACCGGTCATACAGCGAGCCTACGCCGGCACGCCGACCCAGGGCCGCAGCCACAGCAGCCGACATGGCCGGCCTGAGATGGTGCCCTTCATGCGATCGAGGCGAGCACCGGTCGGCCCCTGACGGCCCCCGGGCGCGCAGGGCTACGGAGACCGCGTCCTCCGGCGTACCGTGGAACGCATGCGGCTGCTGCTGACCTCCGACACGCATGTGCCCACCCGTGCGAGATGCCTTCCCGAAGCCCTTCTGGCGGGCATCGACGATGCCGATGTCGTGATGCACGCGGGGGACTGGGTCGACGAGGCCACGCTCAGCCTGGTGCAGTCCCGATCCCGTCGGCTGATCGGCGTGTACGGGAACAACGACGGTCCAGCGCTGCGCCGGAGACTCCCGGAGGTCGCCTACGCCGAGCTGGCCGGAGTGCGCTTCGGTGTCGTGCACGAGACGGGGCCGGCCACCGGACGGGAGAGCCGCTGCGCCGAACGGTTCCCCGACGTGGACGTCCTGGTGTTCGGCCACAGCCACATCCCGTGGGATTCCACCACCGGGGGCCTTCGCCTGCTCAATCCCGGCTCTCCCACGGACCGCAGACGGCAGCCCTTCTACTCCTTCATGACCCTGACCGTCTCCGACGGGGCGATCCACGACGTCACACTGCACCAGCTGCCCCCGAGGCGGTGACGGGCGGCTCGTGATGGGGCGCCAGTCCGTCGGGCGGCTTCGTCTGTCGCGGCGCCGCCGTGCCGGGAACATTCCGGCAGGCCGCCTCGTTGACCTCGGGTCCAGCGCTTTGAACCGCGAACCGAGGAGTACCTTGCCCGAGACCTTGTCCACCGGCGCATTGCCCCCTCTCCCGCCGCTCGCCACCCAGGCAGATCACCTGATCCGGCTCGGGGTGCACGAGCTCGCGGGGATACCCGCCGACGAGCTGCGCACGTTCGCCGAGGACGCCGGCGGCGGGGAGAGCGACGTCCTGCTCGCCGTCCACCCGGACCGCGCCCCCGCCTCCGCCCTGGCGCCGCTGCTCCGCCACGACGGCAAGCCCGGCTTCGTCGTCACCGACATGCCCGACGTCGACCACTTCGCCCCCTGCTCCGTCGAGCTGCCCGACGCCCCCCTCTACCTCGTCACCGGCCTCGACCGCGGCGACCACATGGCCAACTGGAGCCCGGACGAGGCACTGCCCACCCTCACCAAGGAGGACCGCACCCCGCTGCTGCTCACCGAAGGCATCCACTGGGTGCTCCAGCAGCCGGCGGTCCTCGAGCGCAACCGCTGCTTCATGACCATCGGCTCCCGGCTGCGCAAGGCGAACGGCGCCCCGGACGCCCGCACCCCGGCGATCTGGATCAGCAACGGCACGGGGCGGGACGGCCGCGAACGGCGCAACGCCCCGAAGGTTGGCTGGTGCTGGTGGGGCAACCGCCACACCTGGCTGGGCTTCGCCTCCGCTGCGGGCCGTAGCGACTAGCTTCCGCGTACGGCGTTGCCGGCGGCCGGGGTTGGCGTGTCCTGCCATGGGGCAGGCTGCCGTGACTGTCATCCGGGGAGGGGGCGCGCGGTGCGGGCGATAGCCGACGTGGCGGAAGTTCGCGCTTGCGCGGCAGGCCCTCGACTTGTGGCCGCAGTGGCTGGCGGCCTTGCAGGACGCGGCGGCCACTCCAGGGGTACCTGCGTCCCGGGGTGAAGGAACGTTTGTCGTGCTGGGCGCACAGGCAACGCCGTCGGCCACCCGGAACTTCGAGGCCATCCACGCGGCCCTGAAGCAGTACGCCGAACCCCACCACGAGCCGGACCCTCGCGAGGTGCCCGGCCTTCACCCGGCAGCGCACGAGCGGCCGGTGCGCGCCCTGTACCTGCACCGCGAGACAGCGGTCGACGCCCGCACGGTGCTGGCCTCATTGGAAGCGGCAGGCCGCCGCGCCGGTGTCACGTTCATCGACGCCGAGGCGGCGGCGTTCGTGAGCTCCCACGGCAAGGTCACCGGGCTACGGTTGCGGGACGGGCAGGCGGTCGCGGCAGGGACGGTGGTGCTCGCCGCCGGAGCCGCCACGCAGCAACTCCTCGATCCCCTGCCGCCCGGTGAGACGCCACCGCTCCTGCACGGCACCGGTTTCGCCGTCCGCGCCCGGCGGCAGCACCCTTCTGGCTTCCGCCACGTCATCCGCACGCCGACCCGCTCCGGCGCCTGCGGCCTGCACCTGGTCCCCCTGGGCGACGGCACCGAATACGTCGGCGCGACCAACATCCTGGCTTTCGACGCGCCGAGCGGACCGCGCATCGGCGTCACCCAGTCCCTGCTGCGCTTCGCCGTCGACCAGTTCGACCAGCACCTGGGCATGTCGGTCATCCAGCAGTGGCACTACGGCCACCGTCCCGTCGCCCTGGACCGCTTCCCGCTCCTCGGCGCCACCAGCATCGACGGACTGTTCCTGGCCACCGGCACCTACCGCGACGGATTCCACAGCTCCCCGGCCATCGCCCACCACCTCGCCGGCCTCCTTCTCGACCCCACCGGCGCCTCGGGGGACCTCACGGTGTTCTCCCCGGCCCGCGCGCCCATCGAGACCATGTCCGTCCAGGCCGCCACCGACCTCTACACGGCCGACAGCGTGGAGACCCTCACCGAGTACGGCATGCGCCTGCCCTACTTCATCGACGACCGTCCGATCGCTTCCCACGCCCGCCGGCAAGCCCAAGAGGCCCTGAAGCGCCTGGCAAGGCCCCTCGCACTCCAGCCGGAGATCCTCGGTGCTGTCCTCGAAGCAGACGAGGCCCGCGTCCGGCATCTGAACGCCTACCTCCACGCCGCCGACCTCCGCTACCCGAGCGAGACCCGGCCGGGGTGAGGGAGCGCCGCCTCACCCGCCGCCGCCGTTCGGCCCGTGCCTCCCGTCTTCGCGCCGGTCGACGAGGATGACCGCCACGTCGTCCGCCAGGCGGCCCTGGGTGTGGCGGAGCAGTGCCTGGCGCAGGCCCGCCAGGAACGCCTGCAGGGAGTGGTCGCGCAGGGCCGCCATGGCCTCGGGCAGGTCGAAGAAGGTGTTGTCCGGGCTGCGGGCCTCGATGACGCCGTCGGTGTGCAACAGCAGCCGGTCCCCCGGTGCGAAGGGATAGCTGTCGGTCCGCCCGGGAGGACCGCTGATGAATTCCTCGAGACCGAGCGGCGGCAGGGGGGCGGTGGGCGTCAAGGATCGGATCGTGCCGTTGCTCAGCAGCAGCGGCGGCGGATGGCCCCGGTTGATCACCTCGACGTGGGGGCCGTCCGAGACCTGGGCCACGACCGCGGTGACGAAACCCTCCACGAGGGTGTCGTCACCGCCGGCTACGCCCACGCCCGCATCCCCGACGGCGGCGTCCCGCCGCAGGGCCGCTCCGCAGTGCTTGATGACCTCCACCAGGTCGTGCTCGTAGTGCACGGCCTCCCGGAACGCACCCAGTACGACCGCGGCGGCCCGTACGGCGGGCAGTCCCTTGCCCCGGACGTCCCCGACGATCATCCGGACTCCGTAGCGGGTCTGGACCGCGTCGTAGAGATCTCCGCCGATCTGCGCGCCCTCCTCGGCAGCCATGTACAGGCTGGCCGCCCGTACGGGGCCCAGCCGGGCCGGCACGGGCCTCAGCAGGACCTCCTGGGCGGCCGTGGCGATCCGGCGGATCTGGTTGAGCTCGTTCTCCTGGCGCGTGCGCGCGGCGCGGCTCGTCGTGAAGCTCGCCGCGGACACCAGGAACAGGGCGAGGAAGTTCGTGTAGACCTGCTGGCTGCCCCACGCACTGTTGTAGGTGGCGGTGGTCACGCTGACGCCGACGGCCACCCCCGCCGCCGCGAGCGTGCCCTGGGGACCCATCGTCACCGCCGCCAGAGCGGGTGTCGCGACCAGCAGGGGGCCGGTGTAGACGACGTGCACGGGCGTGAGCTCGACGAGGAGCACCAGCAGGGCGATCGCGAAGGGCACGCACTCCGCGAGGGCGAAGAGGACCTGGTGGTGGCCGCCGGCTCCCGGTCCCGGGGGCGAGCGCACGGGCGCTCTCATGCATACAGCCTGCCTCGCCCTGACAGACGGCCGCCACTCCGGTACCCGCACGGGCCCGGGCACCGCGTGCGCTTCGTGAGCTGCGGGCGACTCACAGCATCACGTGCTCGCCGCTGCCGGTACGCGTGGCGGCGCGCCCGCCGGAGCTGCCGAGGCCGAAGGAGCCGTCAGCCGGCGCGCCGCTGGTGCGTCAGAGGGAGGTCTTCGTCGCGCTGGCGACGACGCATTCCTTGTACTCGCTGCCGTCGCCCTTGCCGGTGTACGTCGTCGTGGCCTCGGCCTGCCGGGACGCACCCGCCTTGACCGTGAGTCCGGTGACCCTGGCCTGGGCGGGGGTCGCGGTCGATGTGGTGTCCCCGCGGAACTTCATGGTGATGTTGTAGGTGTGGTCCAGCGAACCGCTGTTGGTGACGGTGAGCCTGGCAACGAGGTTCTTGCCCGAGCTGTCCAGCTTGCAGCTGTCGATCCTGATGTCGCGCTCGGCCTTGTTGTTGCTGCTGGAGCCGCCGGGGACGGAGCTGCCGCTGGTGCTGCCGCTCGTGCTGGTGCTGGTGCTGCTGCTGTCGTTGCTGCCACCGCTGGTGCTGCTGCTGTCGTTGCTGCCGCCGGTGGTACCCCCGCTGGAGCTGCTGGAGCTCGAGCCGGAACTGCTGCTACCGCCGCAGCTACCGCCGTTGGAGCCACGGGCTCCGGTGAGTGCGACGATCGCGATGCCGAAGACGGCGACCGCGCGGACATGGCGAAGCTTCACGTTCAACCCCGTTGAAATATCAGTGACTGAGAGGACCCCGTCGTGACGTCTTGGCATCTTGACGGGCGCACGTCACCTTAACAGCGGTCGCAGGCGGTCGTGTTCGGCGCCCACCGCCCGCTCGGGGCGGGGTCAGCCGGTGTCGAGGACGAGGTCGGCGCGGTGTCGGCCAAGGGCGATGAGGCGAGCGTTCGGCTCGTCCGAGCGGGCCACCCAATCCCGTGCGTACGCCGGGTCCTTGCCGTGGCGTACGTGCCGGCCGACCAGGCGCCGGACGCGAAGGTCCTCGTCCGGGGCGAGGTACCAGACCTCGTCCAGCAACGGCCGTACCCCCGCCCACTCCCCCGCGTCGTGCAGCAGGTAGTTCCCCTCGGTGATCACCAGCGGTACGCGCGGGCTGACGGGGATGCTGCCCGCGATCGGTTCCTCGAGGGTGCGGTCGAAGGCGGGTGCGTACACGGTGGCCCCGTCGGATCCGCGCAGGCGGCGCAGCAGGGAGACGTATCCGGCCGCGTCGAAGGTGTCCGGGGCGCCCTTGCGGTCGGCCAGCCCCACCCGGGCCAGCTCGACTTGGGCGAGGTGGAACCCGTCCATCGGGACCACCACGGCCGTCTGCGGCCCGAGCGCTCCGGCGAGCCGGGCGGCCAGCGTCGACTTTCCGGCTCCCGGTGGCCCGGCGATGCCGAGGATCCGCCGACCGCCCCGGGTGGCCAGCGTGGCCGCCCTCGCTACCAGTTCCGTCGTCGTCCGCACCTGCGTATCCTGCCCGAGGAGCGTGGGCTGTGCAGGGCGCCGGGGCCGACTGGCCGGGCCCTGTGGCTCAGCGGTCCTGGGAGCGGTACGCGCGCATCGCCAGAGGCATGAACACGACGGCGATGCCGGCCGCCCAGACCAGGGACCACATGACCGGCCGGCCCGCCGGGGTGCCGAGCAGGAGTCCGCGGAAGGCGTCCGACAGGTGTGTGACGGGATTGACCTCCACCCATGCCTGGAGCCAGCCGGGCATGGTGTCGACCCGGGCGAAGGCACTGCTGGTGAACGTGAGCGGGAAGATGAAGGTGAAGGCGTAGACCTGCACCTTCTCGGCGTCCCCGGCCATCATCCCGATGAGCACCGCCGTCCACGAGACGGCTGCGGCGAAGACCAGCAGCAGCACCGCCCCGCCGATGAAGCCCGGGACGCCTCCGCTGATCTCGAAGCCCAGCAGCATGCCCAGCGCGATCATCAGGACCATGGCCCAGAGCTGTTTGGCGAGGTCGGCGCTGATGCGTCCGAAGAGCGGTGCCGAACGGGCGATGGGCAGACTCCGCAGACGGTCGAAGACCCCCTTCTTGAGGTCGGAGTTCAACGACA
Source organism: Streptomyces sp. NPDC028910 (assembly GCF_055564955.1). Lineage (NCBI taxonomy): Bacteria > Bacillati > Actinomycetota > Actinomycetes > Kitasatosporales > Streptomycetaceae > Streptomyces > Streptomyces sp. NPDC028910. The sequence continues at coordinate 26,363 of NZ_JBVHVF010000043.1, forward strand.
TGGCGGTGTACATGCTCATGAAGACGGTGTTCTGGACGATGATCCCCGCGAGCGCGTACTGGAGGTAGTCACGGGGAGAACCCGACATCTGTCCGCCGAAGACATAGGTGAACAGGAAGACGAACATGATCGGCGTGATGCTGTAGTCGACGAGTTCCAAGGGATTGTGTTTCACCGAGACCAGACTGCGCCAGGCCATGGTCGCCGTCTGCCGCACGGCCGCGAGGGGTTGCACCCTGCCGCCGCGGCCCAGGCCGCCGGTGAGCGTCGTGCTCGTCATGAGGGGCTCCCGGCACTCACGTGCTGATCGTCCTGATCGTCGACGTCGACTTCGACGTCTGCGTCGGCCGGAGGGCCGCTCGGCTCCGCGCGGTGTCCGGTCAGCACCATGAACACCTCGTCGAGGGAGGAGCGCCGCAGGGTGAGTTCGCGTACCTCGATGCCCACCTGGTCCAGTCGGCGTACGACGCTCGGCATGAGCGCCGGGTCGTTGACGGGGGCGGTGATCCCATCGCCTTCGATCTTGGTCTGTGGTCCGGCCGCCTCCCTGATCAGCGCGTGCGTCGCGCCGAGATCGGCCGCGCGGGCGGGACGCAGTTGCAGCACTTGCCCCCCGACCTGCGACTTCAGCTCGTCAGGGGTGCCATCGGCGATCACCGTGCCCTTGTCGATCACGACGATGTTGTCGGCGAGCCGGTCTGCCTCGTCCAGGTACTGCGTGGTCAGCAGGGTGGTCATGCCCTCCGAGACCAGGACGCGCAGCATGTCCCACACCTCGCCGCGGCTGTGCGGATCGAGCCCGGTGGTGGGCTCGTCGAGGAAGAGGATCTGCGGCCGCCCGACCAGGCTGGCCGCGAGGTCGAGGCGTCGCCTCATGCCCCCCGAGTACGCCTTGGCGGCCCGTCCCGCCGCGTCGGTCAGATGGAAGCGATCGAGCAGTTCGGCCGACCGGGCCCGGGCGTCCCCGCGCGACATCCCGAGCAGCCGGCCGATCATCAGCAGGTTCTCCGTGCCGGTCAGGTTCTCGTCCACGGCGGCGTACTGTCCTGTGAGCCCGATCAGGGAACGGACGCTCCCCGCCTGCCGTACGACGTCGTACCCGCCCACCTGCGCACGCCCCTGGTCCGGCCGCAGGAGCGTGGCGAAGATACGGACCGCGGTCGTCTTCCCGGCCCCGTTGGGCCCCAGCAGGCCGCACACGGTCCCGGCCGGAACCTGAAGATCCACCCCGGCCAGCGCCTGGGTCTCCTTGAACCGCTTGGCCAGGCCCTCGGCCTCGATCGCGTGCGTCATGAGATCACCTCGTTTCCCCGAGAAGCGCCGTCGGCCCTCCCCACTGTGACGCATGCCACTGACAGTCCGCCTGCGGTGGGGCCCCGCTCCCGTACGTGCTCGTGGTCCCTCGGGGTTTCGCCCACCGGGAGCGGGGCAGCCGCCGCAGAGAAGGACGGGACGGGCACGACTCGGGGTGAGCCCGCGGGACGACGGACGAGCGAGGCGGGAACGATGAGCGGGTCAGGAATCTGGGGCTACGGAGAGGACGTCGGCCATCAGCAGGGGATCGACCTGATCGGGTACAAGGTCGAGGCCACGGACGGCAGCATCGGCAAGATCGACAAGCACTCCGAGGTCGTGGACGCGTCCTATCTCGTCGTCGACACCGGGGCCTGGATCTTCGGTCGGCACGTACTGCTTCCGGCGGGCACCATCCAGCGGATCGACACGGTCGAGCAGAAGGTGTACGTCGACCGGACCAAGGAACAGATCAAGAACGCGCCCGAGTTCGACGAGGCCAAACACGCTGGTGAGCCGAGTTACCTGGAACAGTTCGCCCGCTACTACGGCCAGCCCCACATGTAGGAGACATGCAGGCGGCATGCAGGCGAGACCGGGGATCAGGGGGGCTCGGGGAAGAAGGGCAGGTAGTCGGTGTGCGGCTCTGTCGGGATGACCGCGTAGCTCGACTCGGGGAGCTCGTTCCAGATGCCCGGCAGGCTCCCCAGCGGCTCGGAGACCACGATGCGGGTGGTGTCGGACACGTTGCTCAGGTAGTCCACTTCCGGATAGAGATGGCGGACGGTCTCGGCTCTGCTGCTGTAGAAGAGGGACCGCGTCTTGCCCTGGCTGGAGTAGCGGAAGGCCCATACGCGCGTGCCGTCGCTGACCGCCACGGTCATCTGGAGGGGGTCGACGACACCGTGCTGTTTGCCGACCCGTTCCACGAGACCCGCCATCCTGGCCACCGCGCCCGGAACGTCCTGGTCGAGCCCGAAGGTCACCGCGAGGTAGAACATCACTTCCGAGTCGGTGGACCCCTCGATGGCCGGGAAGAGCGCGGGGTCGACCTCCATGCACAGGTCCCGCCGCAGCCGGTGGAACTCCGCGATCGAGCCGTTGTGCATCCAGAGCCATCGGCCGTGGCGGAAGGGGTGGCAGTTGGTCTGCTGGATGGCTGAGCCCGTCGAGGCGCGGACGTGCGCGAAGAACAGGGGTGAGCGCACGTGGGCGGCGAGCTCCTGCAGGTTGCGGTTGTTCCAAGCGGGTCCGATGTCCCGGAAAACGGCTGGAGTGCTGTCACCCTCGGCGCTGTACCAGCCGATGCCGAAACCGTCCCCGTTCGTCGATTCCACGCCCATGCGGGCACGGAGACTCTGGTTGATCAGCGAGTGCTCCGGGCGGTACAGCAGCGTATCGAGGAGCACCGGCGAGCCGTAGAAGGCCAGCCAGCGACACATGCGCATCATCCCCTTCGTGACTGCCTTCGAGCCTAACCCCACGGACGAATCCCGGCCCGCGCCGGGCGGCCGCGGGATCGGCCGCGGCCGCGGTCGCAGGATCGGCAGGACAATCCGTCAGACGGCCGCCGTGGTCGCCGCGAGGCTGTCGACCACGTCGCTGAGCCGCCCGCGCCGGATACGGGCGGCACGTTGCCGGGCCGCCCCGCCGCCGGTGGCGCGCAGGTGGTCGAGCAGGCCGTCGACCAGCGGCAGGTCTCCGGAGGCGTCCAGTCCGGGAGCCGCCCGCTCGCGCAGGCGGGCGACGAGCTCCCAGGCAGGCATGCGCTCGCCGGAGAAGGGATCGAGGCCGTCGCCGGTCAGTCCGTTCAACGCCGCCAGCCGGTGGGCCCCGTAGATCCTCTCGGACTCCGGGAACGGCTCCGGCCCCATGTCGGCGATGTCGGCGATCTCCGTTCGGAGCGTGGCGACGAGGCCTCGCACCAGCACGGCCAGCAGGGTGACGGTGTCCAGATCGGCGTTGGCGTCCGGGACACGGATCTCCAGTGTGGGCAGGTGCTCCGAGGGCCTGGCGTACCAGTAGATCATCTTGCGGTCGAGCAGCGATCCGGACCGTACGAGAGTGTCCGCGAGGCGTTCGTACGCCGTTTCGTCCAGGAGCGGAGCCGGTCCGACCGTGGGCCAGCGGGCCTGCTCCACGGAACGCCAGCTCGCGTAGCCGGAGTCCCTGCCCCGGTTGTAAGGGGAATTGGCTCCGATGGCCTGCAGGACGGGCAGCCACGGGCGCATCCGGTTGGCGAGAGCCAGTGCCTGGGCTCTGGATGCCACGCCGACATGGACGTGGCAACCGCAGACCACCTGGTCGCACGCCCCGAGGACGGAGGCGAAGCGGTCGGCCATGCGCCGGTATCGGTCGCCGGGGGTCACGGTCAGCGGGCGCTCCGGGGGAATCACCGGTGTGCCGACGGCGAGGAGCAGGCACCCGTGGGCGGCTGCGGCGAGAGCGACCTCGCGGCGCAGCCAGGCCAACTCGGCCCGGAGGGTCGCCGCGCTCGCCGTGGGGTTGGTGTGCACCTCCACCTGGGCCGTGTAGAACTCTCGCTCCACCCGTGCTCCCAGCGACGGCGCCACCGCCGCCATGACGCGGGGACCTCTGCCCACCGGAGCCCGGGTGACGCGGTCGACCAGCAGGAACTCCTCCTCGACCCCCATGGTCACTCTCGCGGCGAGGAGGCGGGACGACGCCGGTATCGCCGGGCGGCAGGAGGTGTCCGGACGAGTGGGCGGGGCGGGAGCGCTCATGGGAGGTCCCCCTTCGGCGATCGTGACGGAATCCGGGGTCATACGTGTCCGCATACGTCCCGTACCCGCCGCACCGCCCTTCACGCGGGCCGCCACCGGCCGGTTCCTCCAGGTGGGCGGGCCGTGCGGGGCAGCCGGGCCGAGCCGCACGTTCCGTATGCGTACGTTCGCTCTTTCGTGCTTCCTACGCGGCGGCGCGGGCGGCCGAGGCCGCACACGGCGGCATGAGCTACGCGAGTGCCGACCCAGGTGCCGGGTACGTCATCTCGGAACGAACCTCACCTCGAACAGGCGGGGCCAGAGCTTGCCGGTGATCAGGAACCTGTCGGTCCCCGGCACGGCGGCGATGCCGTTGAGCTGCTGGGCTCCGCGGCGTTCGGACGCCGTGAGGAGTCCGGAGGCGTCGATCCGAGCGGTGACGGCGCCGGTGCGCGCGTCGATGCGCACGATCGTGTCCGTCCCGTACACGTTGGCGTAGAGCGAGCCGCCGGGTACGCATTCCAGCTCGTTGAGCCGTGCCACCGGTTGGCCGCCGTGGCGTACGGAGACGCCGCCCGTCACCTCGAAGGTGTCGGGGTCGCGGAAGGTGAGCCGGTCGGAGCCGTCGCTCATCACCAGCCGTTCCCGCCCGGCGACGCGTTGGTGGCACAGGCCCCAGCCCTCGCCCCGGTAGCCGACCCGGCGGCGTTCCGCGAGTGTGGCGGGGTCGCGCTCTACGGCGATGCCGTTGCGCCAGGTGAGCTGCCAGAGCCTGCCGCCGGACAGGGCGATGCCCTCGCCGAACAACGGCGCCGGCAGCTCCGCGTACACGGTGGGCGGCTTGCCCGGCGGTCCGGCGCGCAGGGAGGACCGGCCGACCAAACCCGTGCTCTCGTAGAGGGTGCCTCCGCGAAGCTCCAGCCCCTGGGTAAAGGCTCGGGGATCGTGGGGCAGGGTGGCCCGAACCTGCGCCCGCAGCGACTGGACGCGGTGCGCGCCTCGTCCGAGGGGCGGATCCGAGCCGGCCCCCGTCGCATGGCCGGGTGGAGAAGCCGTCAGCTGCGCACCGCTGTCGGGGGGGGGGGGGGGGGGGGGGGAAAAAAAAAAAAAAAAAAAAAAAAAAAAAAAAAAAACAAAACCCCACCCCCCCCTCTCGCTTTCCCCCCCC
>NZ_JBVHVF010000044.1:0-26427 GCF_055564955.1 Streptomyces sp. NPDC028910
AAGCTAAGCCTTTCAGCGCCGATGGTACTGCAGGGGGGACCCTGTGGGAGAGTAGGACGCCGCCGAACAATCATTGTGGGAAAGCCCCGCACCTTTTGGTGCGGGGCTTTTCTGCGTTACGGCCCGCGCCGCTTGGTGCGAGCCCGCGCTTCACCAGTCGGCGGGGTAGCTCTTGAGGCTGCTCGTGTCGAGCGTCCAGCGGCCGGCGGTGACGGTGTCCCCGAAGGCGTAGGGCACCGTTTTGCGGAAGCGGATGCCGTCGGGCCCTGCTGAGGGGTCGCTGTGCACGGTGACGGTCTTCTTGTCCTTGCGGGGGTCTACGACGACATACAGCGGGACACCCATCCTCGGGTAGTCGTGCAGCTTGTCGCGGATATCAGTGAGCGAGTTCCTGTCGGGGACGACTTCCACCACCATGAGGACACCGCGGGAGTTGACGACCTTTGCCGTGTCGTCGGTGTCCTCTTCCGCGATGACCATGAGATCCGGGACCTTGGCCAGGCCGGTCTGAGGATCGCCCATGTTGGTGTCGTTGAGGGCTATGACTTCTGGGGTCTGGGCCTCGATCTGGCGGCGCAGCCGCGCCACGTTGAGCCCGTGGGGAGCCGTGGGGGTCATCATCGTGAGGGTGATCTGACCATCGGTCGTCTGTACCTTCCACCAGTCCTGCTGATGCTCGGCCAGCTCCGCGAGCTGCTCCGCGAAGTCGTGCATGCGGCGCATCTGCTCCGGGGTGAGGTCGGCCATGGTGTCCTCCTGGTGGGTGCTCCGCCAGCGGCCAGTCGAACGCCCCTCAGAGGCGGCCTGCAGCCTTCAGGGCGAGGTAGGCGTCGGCCAGTGCCGGGGCCAGGGTGTCGGGGGTGGCGTCGACCACGTGGACGCCGTGTCGGGTGAGTTGGTCGGCCGTGCGGCGGCGTTGGGACTGGGACTGGGTGCCTGCCGCGGCTTCGTAGACCGCGTCCACACTGCCGCGGGATTTTGTCATGTCCGCAACGTGCGGATCGCCGACCGAGGCCAGGAGGACCGTGTGGCGCTGGGTGAGGCGCGGGAGGAGCGGGAGGAGGCCTTCTTCGATGGGGGCCGCGTCCAGGCTCGTCAGGAGGACCACCAGGGATCGGCGGGGGGCGCTGCGCAGGATGGTGGAGACCAGGGTACGGGCGTCCGTTTCGACCAGTTCCGGTTCGAGGGGGGCCATCGCGTTCACGAAGGACGGGAGGAGGTCGGCTGCCGCGCGGCCCTGTACCTGGGCGCGCGGGCGGCGGTCGTGGGCGAGGAGGTCCACGCGGTCGCCGGCGCGGGTGGCCAGGGCGGCGAGGAGCAGGGCCGCGTCCATGGCGGAGTCCAGGCGGGGGACGTCGCCGACGCGGCCGGCCGAGGTGCGGCCGGTGTCCAGGCAGATGAGGATGTGCCGGTCGCGTTCGGGGCGCCAGGTGCGGACGGCCACCTTGGTCTGGCGGGCGGTGGCGCGCCAGTCGATGGAGCGGGTGTCGTCGCCGGGGACGTAGTCGCGGAGGCTGTCGAACTCGGTGCCCTCGCCCCGGGTCAGCACGCTCGTACGGCCGTCGAGCTCGCGCAGGCGGGCCAGCCGGGAGGGAAGGTGCTTGCGGCTGGTGAAGGGGGGCAGGACCCGGACCGTCCAAGGGGCCGTGTGGGAGCCCTGGCGGGCCCACAGGCCCAGCGGGCCGTACGAGCGGATCGTGACGCGGGCCGCCTGGCGGTCGCCGCGGCGGGTGGGGAGCAGGTGGGTCGTCAGCCGGCGGCGTTCACCCGGCGGGATGACCACCTCGTGGCGGGACGCCGCGGCTTCCGTGCCCGGGACCCAGCTGCTCGGGGGCCAGGCGTCGCGGACACGGGCGCGCAGCTTGCGTCCGCCGGGGTTGGTGAGGGTGAGGTGGACGTCCGCGGACTCGCCCAGGCGTACCGAGGTGTCGCCGGAGCGGGTGAGCTTCAGGGTGCGGACGGGGGCCGCGAGGGCGTAGTCGACCGCACAGGCCAGCACGATGGGGCCGTTGACCGCGAGCATCCCCGCCCAGCTCGGCTCCAGTACGCCGACCGGGATGCTGCCGAGGGCCGCCAGCAGGGCGGCGCGTCCGGTGGCGGCCATCAGCGCGGGACGGGGACGTGGGAGAGGATCGCGGTGATGACGGCGTCGGCCGTGACTCCCTCCATCTCCGCTTCCGGTCGCAGCTGGACGCGGTGGCGCAGGGTCGGGAGGGAGAGGGCCTTCACGTCGTCGGGGGTGACGTAGTCGCGGCCGGTGAGCCAGGCCCAGGCGCGGGCGGTGGCCAGCAGGGCGGTCGCGCCGCGCGGGGAGACACCGAGGGTGAGCGACGGCGATTCGCGGGTGGCGCGGCAGATGTCGACGACGTAGCCGGCGATCTCGGGGGAGACGGAGACCTTGCCCACGGCTTCGCGGGCGGCTTCCAGCTGGGCCGGGCCGGCCACCGGGCGGATGCCCGCGGCGTGCAGGTCCCGGGGATTGAAGCCGGCGGCGTGGCGGGTCAGGACGCCGATCTCGTCGTCGCGGGAGGGGAGGGGCACGGTGAGCTTGAGGAGGAAGCGGTCCAGCTGGGCTTCCGGGAGGGGGTACGTGCCCTCGTACTCGACCGGGTTCATGGTGGCGGCGACGAGGAAGGGCTCGGGGAGTGCGCGCGGGGTGCCGTCGACCGTGACCTGGCGCTCTTCCATGGCTTCGAGGAGCGAGGCCTGGGTCTTGGGCGGGGTCCGGTTGATCTCGTCCGCGAGGAGGAGGTTGGTGAAGACCGGGCCGTTCTGGAAGGAGAACTCGGCGGTGCGGGCGTCGTAGACGAGGGAGCCGGTGACATCGCTCGGCATCAGGTCGGGGGTGAACTGGACGCGCTTGGTGTCGAGCTGGAGGGACGCGGCCAGGGCCCGTACGAGGAGGGTCTTCGCGACGCCGGGGACGCCTTCGAGGAGGACGTGGCCGCGGCACAGGAGCGCGACGACGAGACCGGTGACGGCGGAGTCCTGACCGACCACGGCCTTGCCGATCTCGGTGCGGAGCGCTTCGAGGGAAGCGCGGGCGCTGTCCGCGGTCGCAGCCGTGGACTCGGTGGCCGGGTACGTCATGACGTACGGACCTCTCTTTCGAGGGCGTCGAGGTGGTCGGCGAGCGCGACGAGTGCCGCGTCGTCGGAGGGAGTGGTGCCGAAGAGCAGGGTGGTCACGTCCCGGGGTCCGTCCGTGAGGCGGGCGGAGACGGCGGGGACGAGCGCGGAGGGGTCGTGGGCCTGGGTGTGGGGTACGCCGGTCAGCGCGGCCAGGCGTTCGCGGGTGGCGGCGCGCAGCACGGTGGCGGCGCGATCGCGGGCGTCGGCCTTGCGGTAGAGGCGGGCGCGGCCCTCGGTGGCCTCGGAGGCGCGGATGACGACGGGGAGCCGCTCGGTGACGAGGGGGCCCAGGCGGCGGGCGCGCCAGAGGGCGGCGAGGGCGGCGGCGAGGAAGAGCTGGAGCAGGGCCCAGGACCAGCCGGCCGGGATGAGTTCGAGGAAGCTCTTGTCCTCGCCGGAGGTGCCGGAGCCCGGGTCGGAGTCCGCGAGGGACGGCATGTACCAGACGAGGTCGGGGCGGGAGCCGAGGAGGTGGAGGGCGAGGGAGGCATTGCCTTCCTCGGCGAGGCTCCCGTTGAGGAGGATCTTCTCGGAGCCGAGGAGGACGGTGTCGCCGCCGGTGGTGCCCGTGGGGAGGACGAGGAGGGTGGGGTGGCCGCCGCTGGGGTAGCAGGTGAGGGCCCCGGGGAGGGTGGTGGTGTAGCGCAGGCCGCCGCCGGTGGCTGCTCGGCCGGCCGTGGTGGCGGCGGGCAGGGCGCAGTCCGGAGCGAGGTGGTTCGTGTCGGCGTGGCCCTTGGTGCGCACGCCGGGGGACAGGTCGTGGAGGCTGTGGCCACTGGGGGCCAGGAGGACGGTGCGGCCGCCGGAGAGGTCGATGGCCGAGCGGATGACGTCGCGCTGGGTTGCGCCGAGCCGGTCCGGGTCGGTGACCAGGAGGGTGGCGCGGGGCCCGGCGGCGTCGGCGGCTTCGCGGGCGGTGGTGACGACGCGGGTGGTGACGCCGCGGTCCTTGAGGAGCTCGGCGATGGCGCGGCTGCCGCTGCGGTCGGCGGAACGGGGGTCGAGGGCGCCGCGGTTCTGGCCGGAGTTGAAGGCGGCCAGGGCGATGCCGGTGGCGATGAGCACGCCGAACACGAGGAGGAAGCCGCGGACGCGCCGCCAGATCTCCGCGGCGCCGAGGGCGGTGGAGGTACGGGGGGAGGTGGAGGTGCCGGGGGCCGCGGGGGTGGCGGTCGGCGCGGCGGTGGGAGCGGCCGGATCGGCTGCCGGGAGGTGAAGGCTCGTCAGATCGGGGGTGTGTCCTGGGGCTTTGGGGCCGTGACGGTCCGTCATGCGGTGGCCTCCGTCCCGGTCAGGGCCGGCCGGGTGCGTTCGACGGCCGTGTCGAGGTCACGGAGGCGGGTGTACATGGCCTGGTCGGCGACGCGGCCGCCGTAGGTGACGTCGTCGAAGACGCGGGCGGCCGTACGGAGATCCGTGGCGTGACCCGGCAGGGTGACCGCGGCCTCGGCTGCGGCCTCGTCGGCGGTGCGGCCCGGGCGGGGGTCCAGCAGGGTGCGCTCCTCCAGGGACCGGACCAGGGCCCGCATCCGGGCCTGGACGGCCTCGGTCCAGCGGGCGGCGGTGGCGTGCGCCTCGGCCTCGGTCCGGTAGTCGACGGCGCTGCGGACCCGCTCGCCCAGCAGGGCGGCGGCGCCGGCGGGGACCTTTCCGAGGGCGCCGAGGCGCCACCACAGCAGCGCCACGGCCAGCACGATCAGCAGGACGATCACGACGATGCCGATCGCGCCGCCGGGGGTCGCCCCGGCGGCGGCGTCGAACAGTTCGTCCACCCATGCGAGGAAGCGGCGCAGGGCGCGTTCGACCAGGCCGGGATCGTTCTCGTGGTACATCGGCTTGGACAGTTCGCGTTCGGCGGCCTCGCGGGCGGCCTCGCGCGATGTCGTCACCGGCGGTGTCTCGCTGACGGGCAGTCCCCCCGGGCTGGTCATCGCATCAGCTCCCGGCGGGCGGGGGCGTGGTGCCGGGCGCGCCGGAGCTGCCCGGGGTACCGGGGGCGCCGGGGGTGACGCCGTAGTTCTCGAGTCCGGCGGCGCGGGCCAGCTCCAGGTCCAGCGCCTCGCGGCGGATGCGCTGGTCGACGTAGAGGAGCACCGAGACACCGGCCTTGAACGGCAGCGTGATGGTCGTGGCGATGACCGAGCCGACGCCGATGATGGCCAGGTAGGTCCAGCTCATCGTGGTCGCTTCGGCGTCGAAGCCGCCGGAGACGCCCTCGCTGATCATCCCGATCACCATGAACGGGAAGCCGATGACGGCCTCCACGAAGGTGGCGATGACCGAGGCGAGCAGCGAGATGCCGAAAATGCGCCACCAGGAGCCGCGGACCAGCTTGGCGGAGCGGCTCACGCTGCGGAAGACGCCGCTGCGCTCCAGCATCAGCACGGACGGGGAGAGGCTGACCCGGATGTAGAGCCAGATCCAGACGGCGAAGCCGGACAGGCCGCCGAGGACGGCGAGGGTGGCGACGCCGCCCGCGGACATGCCGGCGGCGGCCGCGATGACGGCCGGTACGAAGCCGAGGGCGATGATGACGCCGCCGCCGAGGGCGATCAGCACGGTCAGGCCGGCCAGTCGCAGCAGCTGCGGGCGGCAGTCGCGCCAGGCGTCGCCGACCGTTGAGGGCCGGCCCAGGACGGCGCGGCTGTAGATCATCGTGAGCATGGCGGTGGCCACGATGGTGCCGAGGAAGGCGATGACGAAGCCCCCGGCGCCGGCCAGCAGGGTTCCCGACAGAGTACTGACGAAGTCGTCGACGTCGGCGGAGGTGCTGTCCAGCTCCTCGATGCGGTCGAACAAGAAGCCCTGCAGCAGGGTCATCGCCAGGACCGCGATGACGGCCACGACGAAGCTGATGGGCAGCACGGAGCGCCAGTGGGTCCGCATGGTGGCGATCGCGCCGTCGAGGATCTCGCCGAGGCCCAGGGGGCGCAGGGGGATCACGCCGGGCTTGGCGGCCGGGGGCTTGCCCCAGCCGCCCTGCTGGCCCCACTGGGAGCCGTACGGGGCCTGCTGAGCGCCGTACGGGGCCTGGCCGGGCTGCTGCGGATAGGTGCCCCAGCCCGTTCCGGGCTGCGGGGTGGCGGGGGGCGGCGGGGTCTGATCGCTGCCCGGACTCGACCACTGGCCGGGCGGGGGCTGCTCGGCGGACCACTTCGGGCCACCGGTGGGCTGTGCGGGCTGCTGCGCGCCCCCGTCGGTGCCCGGCTGGTCGGCGGGTGTGCCCGGCCGGTCGCCGTCGGACGGAGTGGATCCGGGCGAAGCCCAGCCCGGAGAGTCGTTCATCGTCGCTCCTTCACATGCACCTGCTGCGGCGGGGGCGCTGGTTGCTGCCATCGTGCCACGTGGGGTCCACGAACGGACCAGCCGTCCCCCCGGATCTCCGGCAGCCCGTACCTTCAATTGTCGCCCGGATCCGGGGCAGACTGGTCGAGCTGATCTCCACGCAGGTCCGAGGGGCGATTTCCAGCCCTTTTGGCTGTGGGACAGCTCACCGCCGGGTAACGATTAGCTAATGGGATGATGTCAACCATGAAGGGACGCGTCCTTGTCGTCGACGACGACACCGCGCTGGCCGAGATGCTCGGCATTGTGCTGCGTGGAGAAGGTTTTGAGCCGTCGTTCGTAGCGGACGGTGACAAGGCACTTGCTGCCTTCCGGGAGGCGAAGCCGGACCTGGTACTGCTCGACCTCATGCTGCCCGGACGGGACGGCATAGAGGTCTGCAGGCTGATCCGCGCCGAGTCCGGCGTGCCGATCGTCATGCTCACCGCGAAGAGCGACACGGTCGACGTCGTCGTGGGCCTGGAGTCCGGGGCCGACGACTACATCGTCAAGCCGTTCAAGCCGAAGGAGCTGGTGGCCCGCATCCGGGCCCGTCTGCGCCGGTCGGAGGAGCCCGCGCCCGAGCAGCTGACCATCGGTGACCTGGTCATCGACGTGGCCGGGCACTCGGTCAAGCGGGACGGTGCCTCCATCGCCCTGACCCCGCTCGAGTTCGACCTGCTGGTCGCGCTCGCGCGCAAGCCCTGGCAGGTGTTCACCCGCGAGGTGCTGCTGGAGCAGGTCTGGGGCTACCGGCACGCGGCGGACACCCGCCTGGTCAACGTGCACGTGCAGCGCCTGCGCTCCAAGGTCGAGAAGGACCCGGAGCGCCCCGAGATCGTCGTGACGGTGCGTGGTGTCGGCTACAAGGCCGGACCCAGCTGACGTGCAGTCCGGCACGTCCGGCACGTCCCGCACGTCCCGCCCGTCCGGCGGGGACCGGCGCGGTTCCCGCTGGGGCGACCTGCGCGCGGGCCGGCTGCTGCGCGACGGAGCGCCCGGCAGCTCCGTGCTGCGGCTGTGCGTACGCCTCGTACGCCGGCCGCTGCTCCCGGCTGTCCGGCTGTGGCGGCGCAACATCCAGCTCCGGGTGGTCGCCGCCACCCTGCTGATATCGCTCGCCGTGGTCCTCGCCCTGGGCTTCGTCGTCATCGCGCAGGTCAGCAGGGGGCTCCTCGAGGCCAAGGAGGAGGCCGCGCAGAGCCAGGCCGCGGGAGGGTTCGCGGTCGCACAGGAGAAGGCCAACACCCCCGCCACGTCGGACGGGCCCGACGCCACCGACAACAAGGTCGGACGCGACGCCAGCACCTGGATGAACTCCCTGGTCAAGCAGCTGGCCAGTGGCGGACAGACCGCCTTCGAGGTCGCCGCGCTCGGTGCCGGCACCGGGGAGCAGCCCCAGCCGGGCGCCCAGGGCGTGCGCGGCGCCCGCGCCTCCGGCAACGTGGACCCGACCGCCAGCGTCCCGATCAATCTGCGCCGGGCCGTCAACCAGGCCACCGGCTCCTTCAAGACCTTCTCCGAGATCCGCTACACCAGCGGCGCCGAGCAGAAGGAGCCCGAGCCGGCGCTGGTCGTGGGCAAGCGGCTCACCGACATCAACGGGGACCCGTACGACCTGTACTACCTCTTCCCGCTCACGCAGGAGGAGGAGTCCCTCAACCTGGTCAAGAGCACCATCGCCACCGCCGGCCTGTTCGTCGTCGTGCTGCTCAGCGGTATCGCCTGGCTCGTCGTACGCCAGGTCGTGAGCCCGGTCCGGATGGCCGCCGGGATCGCCGAGCGGCTCTCGGCCGGGCGGCTCCAGGAGCGGATGAAGGTCACCGGCGAGGACGACATCGCCCGCCTGGGCGAGGCCTTCAACAAGATGGCGCAGAACCTCCAGCACAAGATCCAGCAGCTGGAGGAGCTGTCGCGGATGCAGCGCCGCTTCGTCTCGGACGTCTCGCACGAGCTGCGGACCCCGCTGACGACGGTACGGATGGCCGCCGACGTCATCCACGACGCCCGGGTCGACTTCGACCCGGTCACCGCGCGCTCCGCGGAGCTGCTCGCCGGACAGCTCGACCGGTTCGAGTCGCTGCTGGCGGACCTGCTGGAGATCAGCCGCTTCGACGCCGGGGCCGCGGCCCTGGAGGCCGAGCCCATAGACCTGCGCGAGGTCGTACGCCGCGTCATCGACGGGGCCGAGCCGCTCGCCGAGCACAAGGGCACCCGGATCCGGGTCCTCGGCGACACCCAGCCCGTCATCGCCGAGGCCGACTCGCGGCGCGTCGAACGGGTGCTGCGCAACCTCGTCGTCAACGCCGTGGAGCACGGCGAGGGCCGCGACGTGGTGGTCCGGCTGGCGTCCGCGGGCGGGGCCGTCGCCGTCGCCGTACGGGACTACGGGGTGGGGCTGAAGCCCGGCGAGGCCACCCGCGTCTTCAACCGCTTCTGGCGGGCCGACCCGGCGCGGGCGCGTACGACGGGCGGGACCGGCCTCGGCCTGTCCATCGCCGTCGAGGACGCCCGGCTGCACGGCGGCTGGCTCCAGGCCTGGGGCGAGCCGGGCGGCGGCTCGCAGTTCCGCCTGACCCTGCCGCGCACGGCCGACGAGCCGCTGCGGGGCTCGCCCATTCCGCTGGAGCCCGAGGACTCCCGGGCCAACCGGGCCAGGGCCGCCGCCGATGCCGCGGGCAGGGCGGCGGAGCGGCAGCCGCCGGAGGGCGGCGACCGCTCCCCGATACCGCCCCGGTCGCCGGTCGCCGGAGCGCTGCCCGTACCCGCCGACCCGACGGCGCTGCCCGGCAACGGTGCCCGGGTCGTGGCCCGCCCGGCCGAGCAGGCACCACAGGAGGACCGATCGGATGCCGATGGACGCTGAGGACGCCGAACGCGGGCGCGGGCCCGGCCGGGCCCGGGGCGCGCGGCTGCGCACCGTACGGGCGTACGCCTTCGGCGCGGCCGGGCTGCTGCTGGCCGGCTGCGCCTCCATGCCCGACCACGGTGAGATCCGTCCGGTGGAGGCCTCGCAGGGCGTCGACTCCCAGGTCCGGGTGTTCGGCGTACCGCCCGCCGACAAGGCGAGCGCCGGCGAGATCGTCGACGGCTTCTTGGAGGCGATGACCAGCGACGACCCGCAGCTGGAGACCGCCCGCAAGTACCTCACCGTGGAGGCCGCGAAGAACTGGAAGCCCGGCTCCGCCGTCACCGTGCTCTCCTCCGGCCTCGACCGGGTCCCGATCCGCGGTGAGAAGGACCCCGAGGGGCCGCCCCGCTGGAAGGTGAGCGGCAAGAAGCTCGCGACCGTGGACGAGCGCAGCGCGTACCATCCGGAGACCGGCGAGGGGAAGTACGAGGAGTTCCTCCAGCTCGTCCAGAACGAGGACAAGCAGTGGCGGATCGCGACCCCGCCCAGCGGCCTCGTGCTCAGCGAGTCGGACTTCCAGCGCATCTACATGCCGGTCAACAAGTACTACTTCGCGGGCGGCACGCTCGTCGCCGACCCGGTCTACGTGCGCCAGCGCACCGACCCCGACTCGCGGATGGACCCCACCACGCAGACGGTGCAGTCGCTGCTCGCCGGGCCGTCCAGGTGGCTCGGCCCCGTCGTCGAGTCCAGCTTCCCCACCGGCACGGAACTGCGCCCGGGCACCAAGTCCCTCTCGTACGACGGTCAGAACACGCTGCGCGTGCCGCTCAACGACAAGGCCGACAACGTCGCGCAGCCGCAGTGCAAGAAGATGGCCACGCAACTCCTCTACACGGTCAAGGATCTGACGGGTTCTCGACTGGATCAGGTCGAACTGCTGCGCTCCGACGGCAAGTCGTCCTCGCTGTGCTCGGTGACCGAGGTGAGCGCGGCCGTGATCGCCAACCGGCCCGAGATCCCCGACTTCCAGTACTTCGTCGACAAGGAGAAGCGGCTCGTCCGCATGAAGCTGGACGTGAGCAGCGAGGACCAGCAGTCCCCGCCCGAACCGGTGCCGGGACCGCTGACGAGCCCCTCCGTGTTCAAGGTCAGCTCGGCGGCTCTGACGTACGACGAGCGGCGCGCGGCCGTGGTCTCCGAGGACGGGCACGGGCTGTACGTCGTGCCGCTGGTGGGATCCGGGACCATGCCGCAGCCGGTGCCGATCGGCAAGGGCGGCAGGGCGGTCACGCTGACCGCGCCCAGCTGGGACGCGGCGGGCGACCTGTGGGTCGCGGACCAGGACCCGCAGCAGCCCGGGCTGTGGCGGGTGCCGGGCGGGGCCGGGACCCCGGAGAAGGTGCAGGTGGCCGGGCTCGACGGCGGGCGGATCACTTCGCTGAAGGCGTCCGCCGACGGGGTGCGGATCGCGCTGCTCGTGGAGCGGGGCCAGCGCAAGAACCTGTACGTCGGGCGGATCGAACGCCCCGACGGCAAGGGGGACAGCTCGGCGGTGTCGGTGCGCGAGCTGCGCCCGGCGGCCCCGCAGATGGCGAACGTGACGGCGATGAGCTGGGCGCCGCGCGGCCGGCTGCTCGTGGTCGGCCGGGAGACCGGCGGGGTGCAGCAGGCGCGCTACATGCTGGCGGACGGCTCGATGGTGGCGGCGAGCCTGCCCGGGGCCGCCGGGCTGTCCGCGGTCGCGGTCGCGGCCTCGGAGGACGAGGCGCACCCGAAGCCGGTGGTGGCGTACTCGGAGGACGGCATCGTGTGGCTGCCGCCGGGAGCGCAGTGGCGCATGGTCGCGGTGGCGGCGGGCGGCCGGGCTCCGGTGTACCCGGGCTGATCCGTGGCCGGCGGCTTGTCCACAGGGGTGGCGGGCCACGGTCCTGCCGGTCAGTGTGGGGTGGGTGATGCGGCGGTGGTGGCAGGAGCTCGCCGGGCTGGTCCTGCCGGTCGACTGCGCCGGCTGCAGGGCGGCCCGGTCACTGGTGTGCGCCGAGTGCAGGAGCGCGGTCGGTGGGGCCGTGGCGGGGCCCGTGCGGCCTTCTCCGCGTCCCGTGGGGCTGCCGGTGGTACAGGCCGCCGCCGTCTACGAGGGGGCCGTACGCGGCCTCCTGCTGGCTCACAAGGAGCGCGGGGCGCTGCCGCTGGCCGGGGTGCTCGGCGCTGCCCTGGCGGCGGCCGTCCTGGCGGGCTGGGCGGGCGGCGCGGGCGGCGCGGGCGGTTCGGACGGCGCGGGCGGTTCGGCGGAAGTGGTCCTGGTGCCGGTCCCGTCGGCGCGGCGGCAGGTCCGGGCGCGCGGGCACGATCCGGCGCGCAGGATCGCCCTGGCCGCCGCGGGGCGGCTGCGGCGGGCCGGTGTTCCCGCGCGCGTGGCGCCCGTACTGCGGCTGCGCCGTGCGGTGGCGGACCAGGCTGGCCTGGGAGCCCGGCAGCGCCGGGAGAACCTCGCCGGGGCGCTGGCGGTGCGCCGGGACGGGGCGCGGCTGACAGAAGGGGCACGGATCGTGCTCGTGGACGACCTGATCACGACCGGTGCGACGCTGGCGGAGGCGGCGCGGGCGGTGCGCGCCGCCGGCCTGGCCGCGGGCGCGGGGGACGTGCTGCGGGCGGCGGTGGTGGCCGCGCCCGCGGACTCCTTCGGCCGGTCGGCAACGGGTACGGAACGAAAATCCCGTGAATAGATTTGGAACTGGTGGGGAAGGCCCATCGTTGCAGGTAGTACGAGGGAGCAGTCGTCTGACTGGAAGTACATTGCGGTAGCGGGTGCCGACAACCGTCATAGAGGGATATGTTCGGTTGTAAGGAACTCAGGAGGCTGTCTCTCGACTCCGAAGTCGGTGGGGTGTAGATCTTGCCGATGGGGGAGGAGGAGGTGAAAGTCGCCAAGTCCGAGGCTCCGGCCTTCACCGGAGTCTGGTGCGAAAGGGAGACGCTTCGCCCCGTCGGGCGGAGCTATCCGGGAACGGAGTTCTGCGTGGACATCGTCGTCAAGGGCCGCAAGACCGAGGTGCCCGAGCGGTTCCGCAAGCACGTGGCCGAGAAGCTGAATCCGGAGCGGATCCAGAAGCTCGACGCCAAGGTGATCAGCTTGGACGTCGAGGTGTCCAAGGAGCACAACCCGCGTCAGGCCGACCGTTCCGACCGCGTGGAGATCACCCTGCGTTCGCGGGGCCCGGTGATCCGTGCCGAGGCAGCCGCCGCCGACCCGTACGCGGCGCTGGACCTGGCTCAGGACAAGCTGGAGGCCCGGCTGCGCAAGCAGCACGACAAGCGCTACACCCGTCGTGGCACGGGCCGGCTCTCGGCGGCCGAGGTCGCCGATGCCGTGCCGGGCGTCGCGGCGCTGAACGGCAGCGGCCAGGTCATCACCGAGGAGAAGGCGGAGGGGGTACCGATCACCCGGATCGGATCCCTCGAAGTGCAGGGCGAAGGCCCGCTCATCGTCCGCGAGAAGACGCACTCGGCCGCGCCCATGTCCCTCGACCAGGCTCTGTACGAGATGGAACTGGTCGGTCACGACTTCTATCTGTTCGTCGACTCCGAGACGAAGCTGCCCAGCGTCGTCTACCGGCGTCACGCCTACGACTACGGCGTCATCCACGTGAACCCCGACGGAGCCTCCAGTTCGGAGGAGCCGCGAGGCGGCGCCGGCGGCGCGCTCGGCGGCTGAGCACACCCTTCCCTGCCCCCGTGGGGGACGCCTCAGGCGCCCCCCACGGGGGCACCTGCATGACGGGTATTGCGCCAGGCGGGTCATCGGCAGTCCCCCGCGCCGTGGTGCGGGCATGGAATCATGGCGGGCAGTCAACCGACTGCGGTGTATGTCCGGTTGGCCCAGCAGCTCAGCACATGCAGGGGGAGGAACGATGGCGGACAGCTTCGGGCCGGTGCGCGGGGACGGCGGCGCCGGCTGCCGGGGGGCGGACGCGTCGGTGGAGCCCGCCGGGTCGCCGGCCGGGGAACCCATCCGGGTGCTCGTGGTCGACGACCACGCACTCTTCCGGCGGGGGCTGGAGATCGTCCTCGCGCAGGAGGAGGACATCCAGGTCGTCGGCGAGGCGGGGGACGGCGCGGAGGCGGTGGACAAGGCGGCCGACCTGCTGCCGGACATCGTGCTGATGGACGTACGGATGCCCAGGCGCGGCGGGATCGAGGCGTGCACCTCGATCAAGGAGGTGGCCCCCTCCGCGAAGATCATCATGCTGACGATCAGCGACGAGGAGGCGGACCTCTACGACGCGATCAAGGCGGGCGCGACCGGGTACCTCCTGAAGGAGATCTCGACGGACGAGGTGGCCACGGCGATCCGGGCGGTGGCGGACGGCCAGTCGCAGATCAGCCCTTCGATGGCGTCGAAGCTGCTCACCGAGTTCAAGTCGATGATCCAGCGGACCGACGAGCGGCGGCTGGTGCCGGCGCCGAGGCTGACGGACCGGGAGCTGGAGGTCCTGAAACTGGTGGCCACCGGCATGAACAACCGCGACATCGCGAAGGAGTTGTTCATCTCCGAGAACACCGTGAAGAACCACGTGCGCAACATCCTGGAGAAGCTGCAGCTGCACTCCAGGATGGAGGCCGTGGTCTACGCGATGCGCGAGAAGATCCTCGAGATTCGGTAGTCGAAGCTACAGCGCGTCCAGCTCGGCGGTGACGGCCGCGGCCTGCGCGGGGGAGCCGGCCCGCTCCACGCGGACCGTGTCGCAGCCCACCCATTCCGCCGCCTCCCGCAGGGCCGCCGCCATCGGGGCGGCCGCCTTGAGGGACGTCAGGGAGAGTTGCCGGGCCACCAGCGTGCGGCCCTCGCGGGCCGGGTCGACGCGGCCCTGGAGCCGGCCGCCCGCCAGCAGCGGCATCGCGAAGTACCCGTGTATCCGCTTCGGCTTGGGGACGTACGCCTCCAGGCGGTGCGTGAAACCGAAGATCCGCTCCGTGCGGGAGCGGTCCCAGACCAGGGAGTCGAAGGGGGAGAGCAGCGTCGTGCGGTGGCGGCCCCGGGGGGCCGTCGCGAGGGCCGACGGGTCCGCCCAGGCGGTCACCGCGCCATGGCGCCGTGACCAGCCCTCCACCTCGACCGGGACCAGCCCGGAGTCCGCGATCACCGCGTCGACCTGCTCCCCCTTGAGGCGGTGGTAGTCCGCGATGTCGGCGCGGGTGCCGATGCCCAGGGACCGGCCGGCCAGGGCGACGAGCCTGCGCACGCACTCCCGGTCGTCCAGGTCGTCATGGAGCAGCGCGTCGGGAACGGCGCGCTCGGGGAGGTCGTAGACCCGCTTCCAGCCGCGGCGTTCGCTGCACACCACCTCGCCGGTGTCGAGCAGCCACTCCACCGCGATCTTGGTCTCGGACCACTCGAACCACTCTCCGCCGTTCTTGGCGCCGCCCAGTTCGGTGGAGGTCAGCGGGCCGTCGGCGCGGAGCCGGTCGAGGACCGCCTTCGTCGAGCGCTCCTTGTCCTGCAGGATGTGCCAGCGGTGGCCGCGCGCCCGGCGGGCGCGGCGGCGGAAGGCGAAATGCGGCCATTCCTCGATGGGGAGCACGCAGGCCGCGTGCGACCAGTACTCGAAGGCGTGCCGGTCGCTCCAGTACGCCGCCTCCACCGCGCCGCGGCCCACGGCGCCCAGGCGTGCGTACGGGATCAACTCGTGGGAGCGGGCCAGCACCGAGATCGTGTCCAGCTGTACGGCGCCCAGGTGGCGCAGGACCCCGCGGACCCCGCCGCGTCGGTCGGGCGCCCCCAGGAAGCCCTGGGCGCGCAGGGCGATCCGGCGGGCCTCGTCGGCGGACAGTGAGAGCGCAGTCATGGCGGCAGACTAGACGCGCCCACTGACAGCGGGCAGGTACGGCAGCCGCGAGGGCAGGCCCAGCTCGGAGGGGAGCAGCGAGCCGACCCAGCAGTCGCGGGCCGTGCCGCTCTGCTGGAGGCCGGCCCGCAGGACTCCCTCGACGGTGAAGCCGGCCTTCTCGGCCACGGCGCGCGAGCCCGCGTTGCCGACCTCGGCGCGCCATCCCAGCCGGACCAGGCCCAGCGCGGTGAAGGCCCAGTGGGCGACGGCCCGCACGGCCTCGGTCATGTAGCCCTGCCCACGGTGTTCCTTCGCCGTCCAATAGCCGACCTCGTACCCGTCCGCGCCGTGGACGTGGACGCCGACGGACGCGACCAGCGGGCCCGCGTCCCCGAGGCGTACGGCGAAGGGGTAGGCCGTGCCCTCGCGCCAGCCGTTGGGCACGATCTCGTTCACGAAGGCGTGCGCGTGCTCGCGCTCGTAGGGCGAGGGGACCACCGTCCAGCGCTGGATGTCCGGATCCTGGGCGGCCGCGTAGACCTCGTCCTCGTCCGCGGGGACGAAGGGCCGCAGTACCAAGCGGTCCGTGCGGAGTGTGGTGGGTTCCATGAACGGATTCTGCCGCCGCCCCTGCTTTCGGGGCGAACACTTTTCGGGAATCCCTGCGGGCGATGCGGCACCTTCGGCGTCCCCCGTACGTTCTCAATCCGGGCACCCGTGCCCTCACGGAACGGCGCACCTCCCGGCGCGGCCCCGTCCTCGCTTACGATGGCCGTTGCGGTGGGGCCCACCTGCCGTGCCCGTGTACGTACAGTGCCCAGGCCCGACCGGCAAGGAGACAAACCTCGGTGTCCGTCTTCAACAAGCTCATGCGTGCAGGCGAAGGCAAGATCCTGCGCAAACTGCACCGCATCGCGGACCAGGTCAACTCCATCGAAGAGGACTTCGTCAACCTCTCCGACGCCGAGTTGCGGGCGCTCACGGACGAGTACAAGCAGCGTTTCCAGGACGGCGAGAGCCTGGACGACCTGCTGCCCGAGGCCTTCGCGACCGTACGCGAGGCCGCCAAGCGCGTCCTCGGCCAGCGGCACTACGACGTCCAGATCATGGGTGGCGCGGCCCTGCACCTCGGCTACGTCGCCGAGATGAAGACCGGTGAGGGCAAGACCCTCGTCGGCACGCTGCCCGCGTACCTGAACGCGCTGTCCGGCAAGGGCGTCCACCTGATCACGGTGAACGACTACCTCGCCGAGCGCGACTCCGAGCTGATGGGCCGGGTGCACAAGTTCCTCGGCCTGGAGGTCGGCTGCATCCTGGCGAACATGTCGCCGGCGCAGCGCCGCGAGCAGTACAACTGCGACATCACCTACGGCACGAACAACGAGTTCGGCTTCGACTACCTGCGCGACAACATGGCGTGGTCGAAGGACGAGCTCGTCCAGCGCGGCCACAACTTCGCCGTGGTCGACGAGGTCGACTCGATCCTGGTCGACGAGGCCCGTACGCCGCTGATCATCTCCGGCCCGGCCGACCAGGCCACGAAGTGGTACGGCGACTTCGCGAAGCTGGTGACCCGCCTGACCAAGGGCGAGCCCGGCCAGCCGCTGAAGGGCATCGAGGAGACCGGCGACTACGAGGTCGACGAGAAGAAGCGCACCGTCGCCATCCACGAGTCCGGTGTCGCCAAGGTCGAGGACTGGCTCGGCATCGAGAACCTCTACGAGTCGGTGAACACCCCGCTCGTCGGCTACCTGAACAACGCGATCAAGGCCAAGGAGCTCTTCAAGGCCGACAAGGACTACGTCGTCATCGACGGCGAAGTCATGATCGTCGACGAGCACACCGGCCGTATCCTCGCCGGCCGCCGCTACAACGAGGGCATGCACCAGGCGATCGAGGCGAAGGAAGGGGTGGACATCAAGGACGAGAACCAGACCCTCGCCACGATCACCCTCCAGAACTTCTTCCGCCTCTACTCGAAGCTGTCAGGCATGACCGGTACGGCCATGACCGAGGCCGCCGAGTTCCACCAGATCTACAAGCTCGGTGTCGTCCCGATCCCGACCAACCGCGACATGGTCCGCAAGGACCAGCCGGACCTGATCTACCGGACCGAGGTCGCGAAGTTCGCCGCCGTCGTCGACGACATCGCGGAGAAGCACGAGAAGGGCCAGCCGATCCTCGTCGGTACGACGTCGGTCGAGAAGTCCGAGTACCTCTCCCAGCAGCTCTCCAAGCGCGGTATCCCGCACGAGGTGCTCAACGCCAAGCAGCACGACCGTGAGGCCACGATCGTCGCCCAGGCCGGCCGCCGCGGCGCCGTCACCGTCGCCACGAACATGGCCGGCCGCGGTACCGACATCAAGCTCGGCGGCAACCCGGACGACCTCGCCGAGGCCGAGCTGCGCCAGCGCGGCCTGGACCCGGAGGAGCACATCGAGGAGTGGGCGCACGCCCTGCCCGACGCGCTGACCCGGGCCGAGGCGGCCGTGAAGGCGGAGTTCGAGGAGGTCAAGGCGCTCGGCGGGCTGTACGTGCTGGGCACCGAGCGCCACGAGTCGCGCCGTATCGACAACCAGCTGCGCGGCCGCTCCGGCCGTCAGGGCGACCCGGGCGAGTCCCGCTTCTACCTGTCGCTGGGCGACGACCTGATGCGGCTGTTCAAGGCGCAGATGGTCGAGCGCGTCATGGCGATGGCGAACGTCCCGGACGACGTGCCGATCGAGAACAAGATGGTGACGCGCGCGATCGCGTCGGCCCAGTCGCAGGTCGAGACCCAGAACTTCGAGACCCGCAAGAACGTCCTGAAGTACGACGAGGTCCTCAACAACCAGCGTGAGGTCATCTACGGCGAGCGCCGCCGCGTCCTGGAGGGCGAGGACCTGCAGGAGCAGGTGCGCCACATGATGGACGACACGATCGACGCGTACATCGCGGCCGAGACGGTCGAGGGCTTCGCCGAGGAGTGGGACCTGGAGCGCCTGTGGAGCGCTTTCCGGCAGCTCTACCCGGTGAAGGTCACCATCGAGGAGCTGGAGGAGGCCGCGGGCGACCGCGCGGGCATCACCGCCGAGTTCATCGCGGAGTCCATCAAGGACGACATCCACGAGCAGTACGAGGCGCGCGAGAAGGCGCTCGGCTCCGAGATCATGCGCGAGCTGGAGCGGCGCGTGGTCCTGTCGGTGCTCGACCGCAAGTGGCGTGAGCACCTGTACGAGATGGACTACCTGCAGGAGGGCATCGGCCTGCGGGCGATGGCCCAGAAGGACCCGCTGGTCGAGTACCAGCGCGAGGGCTTCGACATGTTCAACGCCATGCAGGAGGGCATCAAGGAGGAGTCCGTCGGCTACCTGTTCAACCTGGAGGTCCAGGTCGAGCAGCAGGTCGAGGAGGTCCTCGTGCAGGACGCGGCGCCGTCCCTGACGAAGGAGCCGGCGGCGGCTCGTCCCGAGATCCGGGCCAAGGGGCTGGAGGCTCCGCAGCGTCCGGACCGGCTGCACTTCTCGGCGCCGACGGTCGACGGCGAGGGCGGTGTGGTCGAGGGCGACTTCGAGAGCGAGACCGTCGGTGGTGACGGTGACGGGATGACGCGGGCGGAGCGGCGCAAGGCGGCCAAGGCGACCGGGGGTCGTCGCCGTAAGAAGTGACCCCGCTGGGGTCGAGCCGTCGGCCGGGGCCGGACACCTAGTGGGGTGTCCGGCCCCGGCCGTTTGCTGCGCTGGTGCGGCGCCGCTGCCGGGGGCGCTGCCCCCAGACCCCCGCGCCTCAAACGCCGGCGGGGCTGGATTGGTGCGGCGAGGCTGGATTGGTCAGGGGCGGGGGCCCTGGATTTCTACTGCTGCGCAGCGCCAGCGGAGGTCTGGGCCCTGTTCCAGGCGGAAGGCCATCGCCGTGACGCGGTCGCCCGTGGCGATGCGGGCGAAGGCTTCGATGACGCCCGGGCCGGGGGTGAAGCGGCCGCACTGGCGGATGACCGGGCTGAGGCGGTCGCGGAAGGGAGCCGCGGGGGCCAGGGTGACCAGCTGCTGGTACGCGGGGCCCACGGTGTGGCCCAGGAGGGAGTGGACCGGGCGGCGGCCGCTGACCACCGCCAGGAGGCGTTCGGCGAACCAGTGGTGCGGGCCGAGCCGCAGGGTGCGCGGGGGTCCCGCGGGGCGTCGCGGGTCGCGCCGGCCCGCGGGCCGGGTCCGGGCCTGGCCCACGGGCCGGCGGCGGCTCCCGTCGTTGCCGATCGTGCCGCGCGTCGTGGTGTCCATCGCGATCTGCCCCCGAACAGGCCGGGCCCGGTGGTACCGGGCGGTAACTTGATGGGGATCTTCTACGGTCGCCGCACACGCTCCGCAACCACGCGCGCGGCCCCCGCGGCCGCCGGCCCGCTTCACCTATCCGAGTGGGTACCGGCCGGTCCGCAGCCCCGGCAGCATGCGTACGGGGACCGAGGTGGACGGCCCCGGCTCCCGGACCGGCACCCCGAAGGGGGACCGGGGCCGTCACCCACCCGGACCGAACGAAGCCGCCCGAAGCCGGCGGCTCCGAGTCGTATCCTGGGGGCGTTTCCGACTACCGAAAGCAGCCGGCCATGCGCGTGTACGTCCCCCTGACCCTCCCCGGGCTCGCCGAGGCGCACCAGGCGGGTGAGCTGGGCCCCGCCCCGCTGCGGGCGTACGCCGTCACCCCTGGGCTGCGCGAGTGGTACGTGTCGGACGACATCGAGGAGCTGGAGTACGCGGCCCTGAGCCGGGCCGCGGCCGCCTCGCTGCGCCTGCTCGCCGCGGACGGGAGCGCCCCGCGCCGCCGCGTCGTCCTCGCCCTCGACGTCGACGACAAGGCCGCCACCGCCACCCCCGGCGTCGACGAGGCCACGCTGGGCCAGCTGGCCCTCGCCGCGGCCGTACGCCTCACCGTGGCCGCCGCCGTGCACGTCGACGCCGACGACGCGGAAGAGGACGTCGCCGCCGCCGCGCGGGCCCTGGAGGCCGCCGACGCCGGGGACGAGGACGCGCGGTTCGTCGTCGACGGAGCCGAGGACCACGAGCTGCTGTGGTTCGGCGTGCAGGAGATCCCGGGGCTGCTGAAGTGACCGCGACGACCGGGGCGGCGGCCCGCCCGAACCACATCGTCTGGGACTGGAACGGCACCCTGCTCCACGACATCGACGCCGTCATAGCCGCGACCAACGCCTCCTTCGCCGAGCTCGGCTTCGCGCCGATCACCCTGGAGACCTACCGCGACCTGTACGTCGTACCGGTGCCCAAGTTCTACGAGCGCCTCATGGGACGGCTGCCCACCGAGGAGGAGTGGCTGGTCATGGACGAGGCCTTCCACCGCCACTACTGGGCCGCCGCCGACAACGCGGCGCTCGCCGAGGGCGCCCGGGAGCTGCTCCGGGACTGGCAGCGGGACGGGCTCACCCAGTCCCTGCTGTCCCTCGCGCCCCACGAGAAGCTCGTACCGCTGGTGCGCGCCCACGGCATCGACCGGCACTTCGTGCGCGTCGACGGACGCGTCGGGCCCTCCCACACCTCCAAGGCAGGACACCTCGTACGCCACCTGGCCGCCATGGTCGGGACGGGCGTGACGGCAACGCGTACGGTCCTCATCGGAGACGCCGTGGACGACGCGCTGGCCGCCGCCCACGTCGGCGCCCGGGCCGTTCTCTACACGGGCGGTTCGCACAGCCGCAGCAGTCTGGAATCGGCCGGTGTACCCGTCGTGGACACCCTGGCAGAGGCCGTCCGGACAGCTCGCGAGCTGGCCGAATAGCTACTGGACAGGCCGCTGCACGGACCGCTGGTCACGTCGCTGGCCAGAGTGTCAAAGTTCCACCCCAAGATTTGTACGTATGTAGCGAATGACGACTTGGGGGTAGGTCGGGATAGCCTTGACCCGTGATCAGCGCGATAGTCATCGGGGGCACTGGAGCCTCCGGCCTGCGCCCGGCGCACGACCGTGCCCGGGCCTTCGCTGACCCCCGCCACCGGGACCTCCGGCCGATCTTGGCTCATTCCCTCCCGGTCGGCCCGCTCGACGGCATAGCGTCGATTCACCACGGACATCCCGCCCCTCGGCGCGATGTCATTTCTTCTTCACCACCTACGTCACGCAATGGCGCGTTGACAGGAGCCAGAGGACATGCAGACCAAGCTGGACGAAGCAAAGGCCGAGCTGCTCGCACGGGCGGCCCGGGTAGCTGAGCACAGCCCGGCCGGGGGGCTACTTCCGACTGGGTCCGAGCAGGGAGAGCGTCCTGACCGGGACACGGTGCTCTCCTATCTCCAGCGCTACTACCTGCATACGGCGCCCGAGGACCTCATGGACCGGGACCCGGTCGATGTGTTCGGAGCCGCGCTCTCGCACTACCGGCTCGCCGAGAACCGGCCCCAGGGCACCGCGAACGTGCGCGTGCAGACCCCTACGGTGGAGGAAAACGGCTGGACCTCCAGCCACTCCGTCGTCGAGGTGGTCACCGACGACATGCCCTTCCTCGTGGACTCCGTGACGAACGAGCTGTCCCGCCAGGGCCGCGGCATCCACGTCGTGATCCACCCGCAGGTCGTCGTCCGCCGTGACGTCACCGGCAAGCTGATCGAGATCCTCGGCCCCGACTGCGACGCGCACGGCCCCCGTACCGCGCGCCCCCACGACGCCCTCGTCGAGTCCTGGATCCACGTCGAGATCGACCGTGAGACCGACCGCGCCGACCTCAAGCAGATCACCGTCGACCTGCTGCGCGTCCTGTCCGACGTACGGGAGTCCGTCGAGGACTGGGAGAAGATGCGCGACGCGGCGCTGCGCATCGCCGACGGCCTGCCCGACGAGCCCACCGCCCCGGACCTGCGCGAGTACGAGCTCGAAGAGGCCCGCGAGCTGCTGCGCTGGCTCGCCGACGACCACTTCACCTTCCTCGGGTACCGCGAGTACAACCTCGTCGACGGCGACTCCCTGGCCGCCGTGCCCGGCACCGGCCTCGGCATCCTGCGCTCCGACCCGCACCACAGCGGCAAGGACGACGGCCACCCGGTCTCGCCGTCCTTCAACCGGCTGCCGGCCGACGTCCGCGCCAAGGCCCGCGAGCACCGCCTGCTGGTGCTGACCAAGGCCAACAGCCGCTCCACCGTGCACCGCCCCTCGTACCTCGACTACGTGGGCGTGAAGAAGTTCGACGCCGAGGGCAACGTCGTCGGCGAGCGCCGCTTCCTCGGCCTGTTCTCCTCCGCCGCGTACACCGAGTCCGTGCGCCGCGTCCCGGTGATCCGCCGCAAGGTCGTCGAGGTCCTCGACCGGGCCGGCTTCGCGCCGTCCAGTCACGACGGCCGCGACCTGCTCCAGATCCTGGAGACCTACCCGCGCGACGAGCTGTTCCAGACCCCGGTCGACCAGCTCCAGGCCATCGTCACCTCCGTCCTGTACCTGCAGGAGCGCCGCCGGCTGCGGCTGTACCTGCGCCAGGACGAGTACGGGCGCTACTACTCGGCGCTCGTCTACCTGCCGCGCGACCGGTTCACCACCGGCGTGCGACTGCGCCTGATGGACATCCTCAAGGAGGAGCTCGGCGGCACCAGCGTCGACTTCACCGCCTGGAACACCGAGTCGATCCTCTCCCGCATCCACTTCGTGGTCCGCGTCCCGCAGGGCACCGAGCTGCCCGCCCTGACCGACTCCGACGTCGAACGCATCGAGGCCCGGCTCGTCGAGGCCGCCCGGTCCTGGGCCGACGGCTTCCAGGAGGCGCTGATCGCCGAGTGCGGCGAGGAGCGCGCCGCCGAGCTGCTGCGCCGCTACGGCACCGCCTTCGCCGAGGGCTACAAGGCCGACCACTCGCCGCGCGCCGCCGTCGCCGACCTGATCCACCTGGAGCGGCTCGCCGCCAGCGACCGCGAGTTCGCGCTCTCGCTGTACGAGCCGGTCGGCGCGGGCCCCGGCGAGCGCCGGTTCAAGATCTTCCGCACGGGTGAGCAGGTCTCGCTCTCCGCGGTCCTGCCGGTGCTGCACCGGCTGGGCGTCGAGGTCACCGACGAGCGCCCGTACGAGCTGCGCCGCTCCGACCGGGTCAGCGCGTGGATCTACGACTTCGGTCTGCGGATGCCGCTGCCCTCCGGGGGCGGCGACTCCACGGCGACGTCCGGCTACCTCGGCGACGACGCCCGCGAGCGCTTCCAGGACGCCTTCGCCGCGGTCTGGCAGGGCGACGCGGAGAACGACAACTTCAACGCCCTGGTGCTGAGCGCCGGGCTCACCTGGCGGCAGGCCGTCGTCCTGCGCGCGTACGCCAAGTACCTGCGCCAGGCCGGTTCCACCTTCAGCCAGGACTACATGGAGGACACCCTCCGCAACAACGTCCACACCACCCGGCTGCTGGTCTCGCTCTTCGAGGCCCGAATGGCGCCCGCCCGCCAGACGGCCGGCATCGAGCTCGTGGACGCCATGCTGGAGGAGCTGGACGGGGCCCTGGACCAGGTCGCGTCGCTCGACGAGGACCGCATCCTGCGCGCCTTCCTCACCCTCATCAAGGCCACCCTGCGCACCAACTTCTTCCAGCTGAACGCGGCCGGTGAGCAGCACTCCTACGTGTCGATGAAGTTCGACCCGCAGGCCATCCCGGACCTGCCGGCGCCGCGCCCGGCCTATGAGATCTGGGTGTACTCCCCGCGCGTCGAGGGCGTGCACCTGCGCTTCGGCAAGGTCGCCCGAGGCGGCCTGCGCTGGTCCGACCGCCGCGAGGACTTCCGTACGGAGATCCTCGGCCTGGTCAAGGCGCAGATGGTCAAGAACACCGTCATCGTGCCGGTCGGGGCCAAGGGCGGCTTCGTCGCCAAGAACCTCCCCGACCCGTCGGTGGACCGCGACGCCTGGCTCGCCGAGGGCATCGCCTCGTACAAGATCTTCATCTCGGCGCTGCTCGACATCACCGACAACATGGTCGCCGGCGAGGTCGTGCCGCCCAAGGGCGTGGTCCGCCACGACGGGGACGACACCTACCTCGTCGTCGCCGCGGACAAGGGCACCGCGACCTTCTCCGACATCGCCAACGGCGTGGCGGAGTCCTACGGCTTCTGGCTCGGCGACGCCTTCGCGTCGGGCGGCTCGGCCGGCTACGACCACAAGGGCATGGGCATCACCGCCCGCGGTGCGTGGGAGTCCGTCAAGCGGCACTTCCGCGAGCTGGGCCACGACACCCAGACCCAGGACTTCACCGTCGTCGGCGTCGGCGACATGTCCGGTGACGTCTTCGGCAACGGCATGCTGCTCTCCGAGCACATCCGCCTGGTCGCCGCCTTCGACCACCGGCACATCTTCATCGACCCGAACCCGGACGCGGCCACCTCGTACGCCGAGCGCCGGCGCCTGTTCGAGCTGCCGCGCTCCTCGTGGGCCGACTACGACCCCTCGCTGATCTCGGCGGGCGGCGGCATCCACCCGCGTTCCGCGAAGGCCGTTCCGATCACCGCGCAGGTCCGCGCGGTCCTCGGCATCGAGGCGGGCGTCACCAAGATGACCCCGGCCGAACTGATGCAGGCCATCCTGCGGGCCCCGGTGGACCTGGTGTGGAACGGCGGCATCGGCACGTACGTCAAGGCCACGGCCGAGACGCACGCGGACGTCGGCGACAAGGCCAACGACGCCATCCGCGTCAACGGCTCCGAGGTGCGGGCCAAGGTCATCGGCGAGGGCGGCAACCTGGGCCTGACCCAGCTCGGCCGGATCGAGTTCGCCCGCACCGGCGCGGGCGGCGGTGGCGGCAAGGTCAACACCGACGCCATCGACAACAGCGCGGGCGTGGACACCTCCGACCACGAGGTGAACATCAAGATCCTGCTCAACGCGGTCGTCACCGACGGCGACATGACCATCAAGCAGCGCAACAGGCTGCTCGCCCAGATGACCGACGAGGTCGGCCGTCTGGTGCTGCGCAACAACTACGCGCAGAACGTCGCGCTGGCCAACGGCGCGGCCCAGGCCCCCAGCCTGCTCCACGCCCAGCAGCGCTTCATGCGCCGCCTGGAACGCGCCGGACTGCTGGACCGCGGGCTGGAGTTCCTGCCCACCGACCGGCAGATCCGCGAGCTGCTGAGCAGCGGCAGGGGCCTGACCCAGCCCGAGCTGGCCGTGCTCTTCGCCTACACCAAGATCACGGTGGCGGACGAGCTCATCGCCACCGGGCTGCCGGACGACCCCTACCTGCGCCGCCTGCTCTTCGCCTACTTCCCGGCCGCCTTGGGCGAGAAGTTCCCCGAGCAGATCGACGCGCACGCGCTGCGCCGCGAGATCATCACCACCGTCCTGGTCAACGACACGGTCAACACCGGTGGTTCGACCTTCCTGCACCGCCTGCGCGAGGAGACCGGCGCCTCCACGGAGGAGATCGTCCGGGCGCAGCTCGCGGCCCGCGAGATCTTCGGTCTGGCCGAGGTGTGGGACGCGGTGGAGGCGCTCGACAACACGGTCGCCGCCGACGTCCAGACCCGGGTACGGCTGCACTCGCGGCGCCTGGTCGAGCGCGGTACGCGCTGGCTGCTGAACAACCGGCCGCAGCCGCTCCAGATCACCGAGACCATCGACTTCTTCCAGGAGCGGGTGGGTCAGGTCTGGGACGAGCTGCCGAAGCTGGTGCGCGGCGCGGACCTGGACTGGTACCGGTCGATCATGGACGAGCTGATCGGTGAGGGCGTGCGGGAGGAACTGGCCGCCAAGGTGGCCGGCTTCTCCTCCGCCTTCCCGACGCTGGACGTCGTCGCGATCGCGGACCGCACCGGTGTGGCTCCGCTGGAGGTCGCCGAGGTGTACTACGACCTCGCCGACCGCCTGGACATCACCCAGCTGATGGACCGGATCATCGAGCTGCCGCGGGCCGACCGCTGGCAGTCCATGGCCCGCGCCTCCATCCGCGAGGACCTGTTCGCGGCGCACGCGTCGCTGACCGCGGACGTGCTGTCGGTGGGCAACGGAACGTCGACTCCCGAGGAGCGCTTCAAGGCGTGGGAGGAGAAGAACGCGGCGATCATCGGGCGGGCGCGGACGACTCTGGACGAGATCCGGGGGTCGGACGACTTCGACCTGGCGAACCTGTCGGTGGCGATGCGGACGATGCGGTCGCTGCTGCGCGCGCATAGCTGACCGCTGGGTGTGGCAGACGGGCCGGGGGGGGGGGGGGGGGGGGGGGGGGGGGGGGGGGGGTGTGGGGAGGGGGGGGGGGGGGGGGGGGGGGGGGGGGGGGGGGGCCCACCCCCCCCCCCCCCAGCAGCGGGCCCTCGGCGGTGTCCAGGGTGAAGGAGGGCACCTCCTCCTGCTT
>NZ_JBVHVF010000045.1:0-25103 GCF_055564955.1 Streptomyces sp. NPDC028910
ACAGAGGAAAACGAAACCGACACTCTTAAAAAGAAACGGCCCTGTGGGGGGGGGGGGGGTTGGGGGGTGGGGGGGGGGGGGGGGGGGGGGGGGGGCCTCTCCCCCCCCCCCCCCCCAGCGGCGCCGCGCCCGCCACCGCGGGCGCGGCCTCGGCGCCACGCCGGACCGCGGCGATCACGTGCCGCGTCGGACGGTCCCGGACCGGGCCCCCGGAAGGGGCGCGGCGCAAGACCCCGGGTCAGTCGTACCGCACGCCCGCCACCCCCGGCCGGACCGCCGCGGCCACGGCGTCGGCCAGGCCCGGCACCTCCGCGACCCGCAGCTGCGACACCGTCAGGCGCACCCCCGGGCCCGCCTCGACCCGGAAGAGCGCCCCCGCGCTCACCGCCCACCCGGCGGCGAGCAACCGCGTGACCACCGCCGTCTCGTCGGCCACCGGCACCCACACGTTCATGCCGCTGCGCCCGTGCGCCCGCACCCCCCGCTCGCGCAGCGCTTCGACCAGCGCGTCGCGCCGCTCCCCGTACGAGCGGGCCACCGCCGCCCGGTCCACCGCGTCCGAGGTCCACAGCTCCACCACCGCGTACTGCAACAACCGGCTCACCCACCCCGGGCCCAGCCGCTGCCGTCCCCGTACCCGGTCCAGCGTCACCGCGTCCCCCGTCAGCACGGCGAGCCGCAGGTCCGGCCCGTACGCCTTCGCCGTGGAGCGGACCAGCGCCCAGTGCCGGGTCACCCCGCCCACCGGATGCAAGGGCAGGTCGACGATCCCGTGACCGTGGTCGTCCTCGATCACCAGCACCCCGGGGTGGCGCACCAGCAGTGCCCGCAGCTCCCCCGCACGCTCCGCGCTCACCGCGGCACCCGTCGGGTTCTGCGCCCGCGAGGTCACCACCAGCGCCCGCGCCCCGGCCTCCAGCGCCCGGGCCACCGCTTCGGCCCGCGGCCCGTCGTCGTCCACCGCCACCGGCAGCACCCGCAGCCCCAGCGCCGGGACGAGGTCCAGCACACCGCCCCACCCCGGGTCCTCGACCGCCACCGCGTCCCCCGGCCGCAGATGGGCGGCGAGCACCCGTTCGATCGCGTCCAGCGCGCCGGAGGTCACCGCCACCGGCCCGGGCGCCACCCCGTCCGCGTCGAAGCCGGCCCGGGCGAGGCGTGCCAGCTCCGGGGCCACCGGGTCCTCCCCGTAAAGGGTCGGCGCCTGCGCGTACCGCCGGGCGGCCGCCGCAAGCGGCCCGTCCAGCAGGGGTAGCAGCGAGGCGTCCGGGTTGCCGTGCGCGATGTCCCGTACGCCCGCCGGCACCGCCATCCTCAGCGCGTCCCGGGGTGTGCTCGACGGCCGGGCCCGCACCCGGCTGCCGCGCCGTCCGTCGGTCTCGATGACCCCGCGCTCGCGCAGCGTCCGGTACGCGGCGGCCACGGTGTTGGGGTTCACCCCCAGCTCGGCGGCCAGCTCCCGCATCGGGGGCAGCAGCGATCCCGGCGGGAGCGCCCCCGATGCCACGCCCGCCTCGACGCTGGCCGCGATATCCGCTGTGCGACGCCCTGAAATCCGATAATCTCCTAGCACAAAGCTAATTATGCACTAGCGCAATGGAGTCCGGCACCATGACCGCCACGTCCGCCACGGAGACGACCGAGACGACCGAGTCCACCGCCTCGACCGCGTCCACCGCCTCGACCGAGTCGACCGGTACGTACGAGCCCACCGACCTCACGGTCCCGAGCCGTGCCCGTGACCGGGCGCGCTACGACCGGGAGACGGTCCACTCGATACTCGACCAGGCCTACATCTGCCACCTCGGCTTCATTCGCGACGGCGCTCCCGTGGTCCTGCCCACGCTGTTCGCGCGGGTCGGCGAATCGATCTACATGCACGGCTCCACCGGCTCCCGCCCGCTGCTCGCGGCCGGGCAGGCCGACCCGGGCCTGGCCGTCTGTGTGACCGTGACCCACGTCGACGGCCTGGTGCTGGCCCGCTCGGCCTTCCACCACTCGCTCAACTACCGCTCGGTGGTCGTGCACGGCACCGCGCACCAGGTCACCGACGAGGCGGAGCGCCGGATGGCCCTGGACGCCCTGGTCGACTCCGTCGTCCCGGGCCGCTCCGGCGACATCCGGCCCGCCAACGCCAAGGAACTCGCCGCCACCGCGGTGATCCGCGTGGACCTGACCGAGGTGTCCGCGAAGCTCCGCACCGGCCCCGCCAACGACGACGCCGAGGACCTGGACCTGCCCTACTGGGCGGGCGTGGTCCCGGTCACGCCGGCGTACGCGGCCCCCGTACCCGCCGCGGACCTGGCCCCCGGCATCGCCGTCCCGGACTACATCACCGCGCTCTGAGGACTCTGCCGCACGGCGGTGGTGGGACCGCCGGCCGGACGGCGGGATTCCGCCGCGATCAGCGCACCCACCGCCGTCAGCAGCAGTACGGTGCCCAGCACCACGGCGCCGGTCAGCCGCTCCCCGAGGAGCAGGACGGCGATCAGCGCCGCGCTCACCGGCTCGATCAGCATGATCACCGACACCGTCGCGGCCCGGACGGCCGCGGCTCCCGTGAAGTAGAGCGCGTACGCCAGCGCCGTCGGCACGGTGGCCACGTACACCAGCAGCCAGAGCACCCGCCCCAGTTCGGCGGTGTGCGGGAGCAGACCCTCCACCGCGGCCAGCGGCAGCAGGCACAGCGTGCCCACCGCGACCGACCAGGCGGTGGTCACCAACGGGTCCCCGCCGGCACCGCGCTGTCCGAGCCACCGCGCCCGCAGGGTCATCGCCGCGTACCCGGCGGCCGACAGCAGCGCCCAGCCGACGCCGAGCGGCCGCACCTCACCGCCCCCACTGCCCAGCACCAGTACGGCCAGCCCCGCCAGCGCCCCGACGACGGCGGCCACGCCGCCGCGGCCGAGCCGCTCGCCCGTCCAGTACCGCGCCCCGAGCGCGATGATCACGGGCCCGGCGCCGAGGGTGACGACGGTGCCCACCGCGAGGCCGGTCTCGCGGACGGCGGCGAAGTACGCGGCCTGGAAGAGCGTGAACAGCAGCCCGGTCCCGATCAACGAGCCCACCGAAGGCCGCTCCCGCCGCGGGCCGGGACGCGACCCCCGTACGGCGAGCACCCCCAGCAGCACCACGAGCCCGCCCGCGCACCGCCAGAAGGACAGGGAGAGCGGGCCGAGGTCACTGGCCAGGAAGACGAGTGAGGCGGCCGCCCCGGCGGTGCCCCAGGCGGCGCCGGCGACGATGAGGTACAGCAGACTGCGCCCGGAAGCGGGCGAATGATTCGACACGAAAGTCTCCGCGCATGCGTGAAGGATGAAAGAAGCAGGTCATCGCTTCGCGGGCAGCGCGAACCCGCCCGGGAGCTCCCCGGGCCGGGTCATGATCGTGGAAGTGCCGCCCGCGCTAGGCGGCGGGAGGCGGAAGCACGGTCGAAGGCATGGTCGCCACCCTAGGCCTTCGTCGTCTCACGGTCCAGCTCGGCCCGGTCGGCCCGGTCGGCCGGGTCAGCCGCGGCCAGGGGGGTCGCCACGGCCGGCCGGGAGGACTGGGCGATGAAGGCACCGCCCAGCACCAGCCCGCCGCCGACGATCTGCCAGGTCGAGAGGTGCTCACCGAGCAGGATCCAGGCCAGCACGGTGGCGACGACCGCCTCCAGGAAGGCCACCACGCCCGCGACCTGGGGCGAGAGCCTGCGGACCGAGACCACGCCGGTGAGGTAGGCGAAGACCGTCGCGACCAGCACCACCCAGGCGAGCAGCACCGGCGCGGGCATCAGCGTGCCGCCCAGGGCGGCCTGCCCGCCCAGCACTTGCCAGTCGATCTCCCAGGGCCGGGCGATCACCGTCATCACCAGGGCGCCGACGAGCATGCCGTACGCGATCACCCCGAGCGGGTCGGGGGCGTCGTCCCCGTCGGCGCCCTGGTCGGCGAAGACGAAGTAGAAGGCCTGGCAGCAGGCCGCGGCGAGGCCGAAGAGCACGCCGAGCGGGTCCAGGCTCAGACCGGCCCAGATCTCGACCACGCAGGCCAGGCCCACGACGGCCACGGCCGCACCCGCCGCGGCGCCCCGGGTCACGGGCTTGCGCTGTACGAAGCGGATGTAGCCGAGCAGCAGCGCCGGGCCCAGGTACTCCAGCAGCAGGGCCACGCCGACCGGGATCCGGGACAGGGAGGCGAAGTAGAAGGCCTGCACACCCGCGACGGCGACCAGCCCGAAGCCGGCGAGCAGCGCCGGCCTGCGCCGGACGAGGTCACGGTGGCGCCAGGCCAGCGGGGACAGCACGAGCGCTGCCCCGGCCACCCTGAGCCAGACCATGTGGAGGGGGTCCAGACCCGCCTCGATCAGCGGCTTCGCCGCCACTCCGGAACCACCGAACGCGAACGCCGAGACGAGGGCGAGGCCCAGTCCGGCATTTCTCCCTGACGCTTGCATCCGGCCATCATGGCAGGGTCCGGTCAGTACCGTCACGGACGTGACACCTGTTGAGACGCAGCCGACACCCCGCCCGCCGATGCCGACGCCATCTGACAGGCCGTCAGTATTGAATGTTCCGCCCGCCGGGGCTACCTTCCGCGCACGTATCCGACGCGAAGGGGTGGTCGCATGGCTGAAGTCACCGCGGAATCACGCATCGAGGCGTCCGCCGCGAAGCTCTGGTCCCAACTGACGGACTGGGACGCGTACGGCCAGTGGAGCATGACCCACACCAACTTCCCGCAGGGCGGCCCCCAGACCCTCGCGATCGGGTCCACCTTCGCCGAGAACATGAAGATGATGGGCTTCCCGGCCGAGGTCGTCTGGACCGTGTCGGAGCTGGAGGACGAGCGCCTCTTCGCCATCACCGGCAAGGGCCCGATGGGCGTGGCCGTCCTCACCAGGTACACCCTGACCCCGGACGGCGGGGCCACCACCGTCCGCATCGACGGCGAGTTCACCGGGGCCGCCGTCTCCCTGATGGCGGGCAAGCTCAAGGACTCGGCCACCGCCGCGCTGAACGAGTCGCTGCGCAAGCTGGCCGGCCTGGTCGCCTGACCCCGGACGTGCGTACGTACGGCAGCGCGCCCCGCGAGAGGACTCGCGGGGCGCGCTGACCGCTTCCGGGGCCGGGGCCTCGGGCGGGGCCGGGGCCGGTGCCTCGGGCGGGGCCGGGGTCCTGGCCCCGCCCCGCTCAGTGCTCGTCGGCCAGGATCAGGTAGAGCTTCTTGCGGGCGTCGTTGATGACGCCGAGCGCCTTCTCCCGCTGCTCGGCCGAGCCGGTCCTGAAGACCTGCCCGAAGGCGTCCATCAGACCGCCACAGGCCGTGCGGATCTGATGCATCGCCTCGAAGTCCACACCGCGCCCGGCATCGGCCCACGGGGCGTCCGGACCCGACTCGGCCTCGGCGCGGCCGGCGTCGGTGAGCGTGAACAGCTTCTTGCCGCCCTCGCTCTCGCTGGTGATGAGCCCCTCGTCCTCGAGCAGCTGCAGCGTCGGGTAGACCGAGCCGGGGCTGGGCTTCCACCCTCCGCCGCTGCGCTCACCGATCTCCTGGATCATCTCGTAGCCGTGCATCGGCCGGTCGGTGAGCAGCGCCAGGATCGAGGCGCGCACGTCACCGCGCCGGGCCCGGCCTCGCGGTCCTCCCCGGCCGCCGCGCCCACCGAAGGGGCCGGCACCGAAGGGCGGTCCGAACGGGCCGAAGGCGGCGCGCCGCTCCTGGAACTCCTCCCGACGATCGGGCCCGCAGTGGCCGTGACCCCGTCCGTGCTCATGCCCGGGGCCGTGTCCGTGGCCGTGTCCGTGCTGTCCGCGTGAACGCATGACCGCGCTCCTTTCGTCACGTTGTGATGTGCTCATCGGTTCTCCGATGTATCCACTATCGGTGAGCGGTCGCGATGCGTCAACGATATATCGGAAACTACTCCAGCGAACAGCCCGGAGCGAGGCCAGTCACCCCGGATTGGCCTTTGCCGGTGATCAAGGAACCGCCCTAACGTCGGGGCATGCGCATCCGAATCGTCGACGCCTTCACCGACCGTCCCTTCCACGGGAACCCCGCCGGAGTCCTGCTCCTCGACACCGGATTCCCCCCGGACACCTGGCTCCAGCAGGTGGCCTCCGAGGTGAACCTCTCCGAGACCGCCTTCGCCCACCCCCTGCCGCCCGGCGGGGACGCCGACTGGGCGCTGCGCTGGTTCACCCCGGCCGCCGAGGTCGACATGTGCGGCCACGCCACGCTCGCCACGGCCCACGTACTGGCCACCAGCGGGCTGGCCGAAGGACGGATCCGGTTCGCCGCGCGCTGCGGCGTCCTCACGGCGGAGACCGCCGGGGACGGCACGATCACCATGGACTTCCCGACGTCCTCACTGACCCCGGTCCCGGCGCCGGCCGCCATGGACCACGCGCTCGGCGGGGCGCCGATCCTCTCCGTGCACGACACCGCCGCGCACGTCGGCGACCTCCTGATCGAGCTCCCGGACGAGAAGACCGTCCGCGAACTGACACCGGACCACGGCGCCCTGCGCGCCTTCGCCAAGCGCGGGGTGATCGTCACCGCGGCCGCCGAGGATCCCTCCCGCGGGTACGACTTCGTCTCCCGCGGCTTCTTCCCGGCCTTCGGGATCGACGAGGACCCGGTCACCGGCAGCGCCCACACCGCGCTCGCCCCGTTCTGGGCCCAGCGCCTGGGCCGCACGGAGCTGACCGGCCTGCAGGGGGGCGCCCGCCAGGGGCTGGTACGGGTGGTCCTGGCGGGGGAACGCACCCTGCTGACCGGTCACGCGGTCACCGTTCTCGACGGGGAGCTCCTCACCGCCCCGTGACCGGACGGCCGTGGGCGCCGTGCCGGGTCCCGCCCGTCACGGCGTCGGCAGCCAGCCCACCTTGCCCGCGAGCAGGGCGTACCCGCCGAAGGCCACGATGTCGAGCAGCGCGTGCGCGACGACGAGCGGCCCCACCCGGCCCCAGCGGCGGTAGGCCAGGACGAAGACGACGCCCATCACCACGTTGCCGATGAAGCCGCCGATCCCCTGGTAGAGGTGGTAGGAACCGCGCAGCACCGAACTGGCCAGCAGCGCGGCCATCGGCGACCAGCCCAGCTGGTCGAGCCGGCGCAGCAGGTAGGCCAGCACGATGACCTCCTCCACCACGGAGTTCTGCACCGCGGAGAGGATCAGTACGGGGAACTTCCACCACACGTCGGGCAGCGCCTCCGGCACCACCGTGAGGTTGAACCCGGTGGCCCGCGCGGCGAGGTAGAAGGCCAGCCCCGCGCTCCCGATCCCGGCCGCGACCAGAGCCCCCCGGCCCAGGTCCCGCAGGGGCGTGGTGCGGTCGAAGCCCAGCACCCGCAGCCCGGGTGCGCCCTCGCGGGTCAGGAGGTGCGCCACCAGCAGGACGGGGACCAGCGCGGTCGCGATGCCGAACAGCTGCCAGGCCAGGTCCAGCCAGGGCCGGCCGGGGGCGTACGAGCCGTTGAGCGTGGCGGCCTGGTCCTTGAGACCGCCCGGCTTGGTGAGCGAGCCGATGAAGCTGATCAGCGCCGAGACCCCGCTCGCGCCCAGCGACAGGGCCAGGACGAGCAGCGTCTCGGTGCGCAGGACGCCCCGCCGCGCGTCCTCGCCCAGCTCCACGACCACCGGCTCCGGATCCGCCCGCACGCCCGACTCCCGTCCTGCCATCCCGTTGTGACCACCCCATACTGCCTCCTCGGCGACCGGGAGGATCACTGCGGGCCATCACCGGGACGCCAGGACGGCGCCGGATGCGCGGGGTCCACGTCCTAGCGCACCACCGGCACGGAGGTGTCCACCTCCTCCGCCAGCCCGACGGGCCAGGTGTGCACGGGTTCGCCCTGGTGCATCAGCTCGCTGTACCTCCGGGTGGTCGCGGCCAGCGCCTCGTCCCGCTCCAGCCCGGCCGCCAGCGCCCGGTGGTAGGTGTCCACCTGCCAGGTCGCCCCGTTCACCCGCCGCCGGCAGCGCTCCTCGATGATGCCGAGGTAGTGGTCCCGGTCCGCGGGCTCGATGCCCCAGGCGTCCAGCCCCCCCGCCGCCATCGGCAGCAGCTCGTCCAGGACGAGCCGCACGGCGGGTACGCTCGCCAGTCCCCCGGCCCGGCCCCGGCGCGGCCACCGCAGCCGCGCGTCGATCCCGTACCGGCAGGCCGCGTCGAAGTTCGCCTCCGCCTCGGCGAAGGGCAGTCGGGTCCACACCGGACGCGGCTCCTCCGCGAGGGTGCGTACGAGCCCGTAGTAGAAGGCGGCGTTGGCGACGACATCGGCGACCGTGGGCCCGGCCGGCAGTACGCGGTTCTCCACCCGCAGGTGCGGCACCCCGTCCGCGACGCCGTACACCGGCCGGTTCCACCGGTAGACGGTGCCGTTGTGCAGGACCAGCTCCTGCAGCCCGGGTACCCCGCCCTCGGCGAGCACCCGCAG
This sequence comes from Streptomyces sp. NPDC028910, assembly GCF_055564955.1. Taxonomy (NCBI): domain Bacteria; kingdom Bacillati; phylum Actinomycetota; class Actinomycetes; order Kitasatosporales; family Streptomycetaceae; genus Streptomyces; species Streptomyces sp. NPDC028910. The sequence goes on from NZ_JBVHVF010000045.1 coordinate 8,425, forward strand.
CGGCTCCTCCTCGTCGCAGATCGGCAGCAGGGCGGGGAAGTAGCGGACGTTCTCGGCGAAGAGCTCGTAGGCCGAGTCCACCCACCGCTCCCCGAACCAGGTGCGCGGCCGCACTCCCTGCGCCTGGAGCTCGGGCGGGCGGGTGTCGGTGGCCTGGGTGAACAGCGGCGGCCGCGACTCCCGCCACAGCTCGCGCCCGAACAGGAAGGGCGAGTTGGCGCCGACGGCTATCTGCACGGCGGCCACCGCCTGCGCCGCGTTCCACACCGCCGCGAACCGGGCCGGCGTCACCTGGAGGTGCAGTTGTACGGAGGTGCAGGCGGCCTCCGGCACGATCGATCCGGAGGTCCAGATCAGCCGCTCCACACCGTCGATGTCGAGCGTGAAGTCCTCCCCGCGCATCATGAGGATCTGCTCGTTCAGCAGCGAGTAGCGGTCCACCGCGGAAAGGTTCGCGCTGACCAGGTCCGCGCGGGAGATCGTCGGCAGAATACCGATCATCACCACTCCGGCGTCGATCTCCGCGGCCTGCCTGTGGGCATAGCCCAGCCCCGCGCTGAGTTCCTCGGCGAGCTGGTCGAATACCCGGCCACCCAGCCGGTGCGGAAGGACGTTCACCTCCAGATTGAACATTCCCAGTTCGGTCTGGAAATCGGGGCTCGCAATCCGCTCCAGTACCTGGGCATTCACCATTCTCGGCAACCCGTCGGCACCCGCCAGATTCAGCTCGATCTCCAGCCCCATCATGTTCTTCGGGCGATCGAACCTCTTCTCGACCAGGAGCCGCTCCAGTCCCTCCAGACACTCGTGAAGCTTCCTTCGATACCGCTGCCGATCGGACAGGTCGAATCCGCCCGCCACGACCTTCTCCCCCATCGAGCGTCCCCTCCTCGAGTGCACCTGGCCCGGGACGCCCAGGCGCGCGTTACGGTCGATGATGCCCCGGCATCGTGATCCATAACGCGGAGGGGGCGTGCGTGGCGAGGAGCGCGCGCCGGTTTGGCCGAAGGGCGCTTTGGCACATTCACCTGGCAAGTCGCCTCGCGCAAATTCCGCTTCGACATTGCCCGCTCCCGGATAGTCGGCGCTTTCCAGCCGAGCCCCTGTCCGGTAACCTCCGAGGTCAGCGCGGAACGTTCGCACGTATCCGGCATGAATGCCATGTCAGCGGGACCGGTAAGCGCCTTGCCGGCAATAGCCGGGACAGCTAGCCGAAACACTGCGTGAACACATGTCGTATAAACTCCGCAAACGAGGCAGAGAGTTGGCGCGCGGCCATTGCCCCTCGGCCCCCCTCTGGCCCCAGAATGCGACAGCGCCCGTCCGCACCTGCCCCCGTTCCACAGGTCTCCCAAGTGAGAGGCGACCCACCATGCCGCTGCATGTCCCTCCGGCTCCCGCGCCCGCCCTGCGCAGCGTCCTCGCGGCACTCGGTTCTCCCACCGCCGTCCACGAGGCGCACACTCCGGCCCTGCGCGCGATCGAGGGCCCGCTGACCGCCGAACTCCCCCTTCCGGTCCACATCCTCGACCGGCTGCACACGTCCGGCCTCGCGGCCGGCGGCAGGCCGCCCCGCACGCGGCTCACCGGCTGGCGGTTCCTGATCCGCAGCGGGGACCGCTACGTAGCGGCGGCCGACACCCGGCTGACACCCGACGGCTGGGCCTTCTCGCACTTCTTCGAGGGGCCCTACGTCGCCGCCACCGAACGCGCCCTGCGCCAGGCGGAGTCCCTCTCGACGAACTACCAGCCGCGGCTGCTGTCCGTACCGGAGCTCTACATGCTGACCCTGTGGCTGCACGGGGCGGTGGGCGCCGACGCCTCCGCCGGGCTGCCCGCCGGCGAGGACCTGCTGGTGCCGCTGGCCCCGGCCCCGCCCGGCATCGCCGCGTACCGGCCGCATCCGGTCTCCGAGCTGCTGCCCGTGCTGACCCACCGGCTGACTCCCGCGACGGCGCCGGTCCCGCCCTCGCTGGCCGCGCCCGCCGCCTGACCCGATTGACCCATTCGGCCTAGCCCGCTCGGGTCAAGGTGAACCATCCGAAATGACAGGGGAGTTGGCCTGAACCGCCCGCACGAGTGATGCGTCCTCAATCTATGAGGACAGCTGCCGGGAAATACCTGCGAAGCGGCTGTCGTGGGGGAAGACTGAGGACAAGCTCCCCGCGGGTGCGGGGATGACCCAGGGGGACGGCCATGAACCACGCATCGAGCCGTAGCACACAGACCACAACGCAGCGAAAGAACGCATCCATGTGCCAGCACCAGCCAGCCTGCCCGTCAGCCGAATCCGCCGACCGGGAGGCCGCGCGCCCCGTGGCCAACCACCCGGAGCAGGGCTGGAGCCTGCTGTGCAATGGCGTCCTGCTCTTCGAGGACACCGGTGAGCTGCTGCCGGACGGCCAGATCATCGCTCCGCACCGCCCGCTCGCGGCGGCGTAGGCGACCAGAACGGCCCAGCCGACGCACGCCACGAAGAAGGGGCCGGCCCGGGAGACATCCCCGGACCGGCCCCTTCTTCATGTCGTACCTCATGTCGTACGCCGGTCATCCGGCGCGGGACGAGTCAGGACGAGTCGGGACGAGTCAGTTGTCGTACTCGTCCAGCGGCGGGCAGGAGCACACCAGGTTCCGGTCGCCGAACGCACCGTCGATGCGGCGCACCGGCGGCCAGTACTTCTCGGCAGCCGTGACCCCGCCCGGGAAGACGGCCTCGTCGCGGGTGTACGGGTGGTTCCACTCGCCGCCCAGCGCCGCCGCGGTGTGCGGGGAGTTGGCCAGCGGGTTGTCGTCCACCGGCCACTCGCCGCCCGCGACCCGCTCGATCTCGCCGCGGATGGCGATCATCGCGTCGCAGAAGCGGTCGATCTCGGCGAGGTCCTCGGACTCCGTCGGCTCGATCATCAGCGTGCCGGCGACCGGGAAGGACATGGTCGGCGCGTGGAAGCCGTAGTCGATCAGACGCTTGGCGATGTCGTCCACGCTCACGCCCGTGGCCTTCGACAGCGGGCGCAGGTCGATGATGCACTCGTGCGCGACCAGGTTGCCCGGGCCGGTGTAGAGCACCGGGTAGTGCGGCTCCAGGCGCTTGGCGATGTAGTTGGCGCCGAGCACGGCCACCTGGGTGGCGCGCTTGAGGCCTTCGCCGCCCATGAGGCGCACGTACGACCAGGAGATCGGCAGGATGCCGGCCGAACCCCACGGGGCGGCCGAGATCGGGCCGACGCCCGTCTCCGGGCCCGCGGTCGGCTGGAGCGGGTGGTTCGGCAGGTACGGGGCCAAGTGCGCCCGGACACCGACCGGGCCGACGCCCGGACCGCCGCCGCCGTGCGGGATGCAGAAGGTCTTGTGCAGGTTCAGGTGCGAGACGTCGCCGCCGAAGTGACCCGGCTTGGCCAGGCCGACCAGGGCGTTCAGGTTGGCGCCGTCGACGTAGACCTGGCCGCCGGCCTCGTGCACCTGGGCGCAGATGTCGGCGACGTGCTCCTCGAACACACCGTGCGTGGACGGGTACGTGATCATCAGCACGGCGAGCTCGTCGCGGTACTGCTCGATCTTGGCGCGCAGGTCGGCCGCATCCACCTCGCCGTCGTCGGCGGTCTTGACGACGACGACCTTCATGCCGGCCATCACGGCGCTGGCGGCGTTGGTGCCGTGCGCGGAGGACGGGATGAGACAGATGGTGCGCTGCTCGTCGCCGTTCGCCCGGTGGTAGGCGCGCACGGCCAGCAGGCCGGCGAGCTCACCCTGGGAGCCGGCGTTCGGCTGGATGGAGACCTTGTCGTAGCCGGTGACCTCGCAGAGACGTTCCTCCAGCTCGTTGATGAGCGTGAGGTAGCCCTCGGCCTGCTCCACCGGGGCGAAGGGGTGCAGCTGGCCGAATTCGGGCCAGGTCACCGGCTCCATCTCGGTGGTCGCGTTGAGCTTCATGGTGCAGGAGCCCAGCGGGATCATGCCGCGGTCCAGCGCGTAGTCCTTGTCCGAGAGCTTGCGCAGGTAGCGCAGCATCGCGGTCTCGGAGCGGTGCTGGTGGAAGACCGGGTGGGTCAGGTAGTCGTCCGAGCGCAGCAGGCCCTCGGGCAGGGTGTCGGCCGTGGTCTCGTCGAGCGCCTCGATGTTCGCGGCGGAGCCGTCGACCCCGAATGCGGCCCAGACGGCCTCGACGTCGGCGCGCAGGGTGGTCTCGTCACAGGCGACGGAGACCAGGTCGGCGTCCACCTGGTGGAGGTTGACCCCGCCCTCGCGGGCGGCGGCGACGACCTCGGCCGCACGGCCCGGAACCCGGGCGGTGATCGTGTCGAAGTAGGAGCCGTGCACGATCTCGACCCCGCCGGCCGTCAGACCGGCGGCGAGCAGGGTGGCGTAGCGGTGCGTCCGGCGGGCGATCGTCCGCAGGCCGTCCGGGCCGTGGTAGACGGCGTACATGGCGGCCATGACGGCGAGCAGCACCTGCGCGGTGCAGATGTTGCTGGTGGCCTTCTCGCGGCGGATGTGCTGCTCACGGGTCTGCAGCGCCAGGCGGTACGCCTTGTTGCCGTCCGCGTCCACGGAGACGCCGACGAGGCGGCCGGGCAGCGAGCGGGCGTGCTTGTCCTGGACGGCCATGTAGCCGGCGTGCGGTCCGCCGAAGCCCATCGGGACACCGAAGCGCTGGGTGGTGCCGACGGCGATGTCCGCGCCCAGCGCGCCCGGGGAGGTCAGCAGGGTCAGCGCCAGCAGGTCCGCGGCGACGGCGACGATGGCGCCGAGCTCGTGCGCCTGGTCGATGACCGGCTTGATCTCCCGGACGGCACCGGAGGCGCCCGGGTACTGGATCAGCACGCCGAACACACCGCGCTCGGCGACCTCGGCGGGAATCCCGGCGGACAGGTCCGCGACGACGACCTCGATGCCGATCGGCTCGGCGCGGGTCTCGATGACGGCGATGGTCTGCGGCAGCGCGTCGGCGTCCACGAGGAAGACGTTGCCCTTGGCCTTGCCCACGCGGCGGGCCAGCGTCATGGCCTCGGCGGCCGCGGTGCCCTCGTCGAGCAGCGAGGCGCCCGAGGTCGGCAGGCCGGTGAGGTCGGCGACGACCGTCTGGAAGTTCAGGAGCGCTTCGAGCCGGCCCTGCGAGATCTCCGGCTGGTAGGGCGTGTACGCCGTGTACCAGGCCGGGTTCTCCATGACGTTGCGCAGGATCACCGGCGGGGTGAAGGTCCCGTAGTAGCCGAGACCGATCATCGGGGAGAGGACCTGGTTGCGGTCGGCCAGCGAGCGCAGCTCGGCCAGCACCTCGGCCTCGGTCCGCGCCTCGGGCAGGTCGAGCGCCTCGGCGGTCTTGATCACATCCGGTACCGCGGCGGCGGTCAGTTCGTCCAGGGAGCCGTAGCCCACTTGGGCGAGCATCTTCGCCTGCGCCTCGGCATCCGGGCCGATGTGGCGCTGTTCGAAGGGGATGCCTCGCTCCAGCTGGGAGAGCGGAATGCGGTTGGCGGTCATGTACGGAGGCCTCCTGGTCGTATGACCTGCGAGGGGCACCACGGCGCGGGCACCCGGACGGCCTCCCCCTCTGTCATCTCAACCTGAGAGTTTCACCGGAGTCGCGGGGGTCGCCCGTGAGCTCCGGCTTTCACCGTCGGTGAGGAGAGGGACCGGCACTGCACGCCCGGTACCCACCCCTGCTTTCCAGAGTGGCCTCGTCCGTGCGGTACGTATGCCTGAGAGATTCCGGGGAGGATTTGCTCCTTCGGCGCCTCCGACGTGTTCACTCGGAGGACTCTCCCGCACAGGGTCGACAGCCGTCACCCAGCCTACCAGCGAGGATCCGGGCACTCCCCGAGTGGCCTCCTGTGCTGATATGCACTTCTGTAGTCATTACGGAGGAGTTGCGACCATTTGGAGGGACCGTGCAGACCGACATCGATCCGCGCAGCCTGATCGGCCGCAAGGCGTTCGACCGCAATGGCACCAAGATCGGCACTGTCGACGAGGTCTACCTCGACGATGCCACGGGCGTCCCGGAATGGGCCGCCGTCCGGACGGGCCTCTTCGGCCGGGACGCCTTCATCCCCCTGGAGCCGAGCGAGCTGGTGGGCGACACCCTGCGGGTCCCCTTCGACCGCTCCCTCATCAGGGACGCCCCGGACTTCGGCGTCGGCCGCCACCTCTCCCCCGAACAGGAGCTGCAGCTCTACCACCACTACGGCCTCGACACGACCCTGCCGACCGACTTCCAGGGCGACTTCGGCCACCTGGCGGGCGAGGAGGGCTGAGCGACCGGCGGCCGGCACCGGAAGCGGGGGCGCGGCCCGCGCACCGGGAACAGGGGCGCGGCCCGGCACCGGGAGCCGGGGCGCAGGTCGTCTCTTTCGGATCTTGCCGGGCCCGCGCTGCCCGGCAAGATCCGAAAGAGACGACCTAGCCCGCCTTCCGCATCAGGCCGGGCCGTCGGTGCCCCGCTCCCCGTCCCCCACCAGCGGCAACGGCTCCGAGGGCGCCAGCTCGGGGTCGTCCACCCGGAAGGTCCGCACCCGCCCGGGCTCCGACCCCGGCTGCTCGAACCGTACGGTCACCCGCCCGACCCCGCTGCCCTGCACCCACCCGGGCCCGTACACCGCGTGCCGTACGTCGCTCCCGGCCGCCCAGCGCCGCTCCCGCGCCGGCTCCGGCTCCGCGGGCGGCTCGGGCCCCCGCGGGGCACCGGGGGCCCCGCCGGCCCCCTCCGGCCCAGCAGCCTCTCCCTCCTCCCCCTCCTGCGCCTCTTCCGCTCCGTTCTCCTCATGCCCCGCAGCAGGGGCCGCTCCCGCGGCGAGCGACTGCGCGAACAGGTCCTCCTGCGTGTAGTCCGCCAGGCCGGTCACCCCCACCCCCAGCAGCCGCACCCCGCCCGTGGTGTCCACCCCCTCCAGCAGCCGCGCCGCCGCCTCCCGCACCACCGCGGGGTCGTCCGTGGGCCCGCGCAGCGTCTCGGACCGCGTCAGCGTGGAGAAGTCGTAGCGCCGCACCTTGAGCACGATCGTGCGCCCCGAGTGCCCCGAGCCCCGCAACCGCTGCACACACCGGTCGGCGAGCCGCTGCACCTCGTTCCGGATCCGCACCCGGTCGTGCAGGTCCACGTCGAAGGTGTCCTCGACCGACACCGACTTCGCGTCCCGCTCCGCGACCACCGGCCGGTCGTCCAGCCCCAGCGCCATCCGGTACAGCCCCGTACCGTGCGCGCGCCCGACCATGCGGACCAGCTCGTCCTCGCCCGCCTCCACCAGCTCCCCCACCGTGGTGATCCCGGCGCGGCGCAGGTGCTCGCCCGTCGCCGGCCCCACCCCGGGCAGGGTCCGGACCGACATCGGCGCGAGCAGCTCCCGCTCCGTCCCCGGTTCAATGAGCAGCAGCCCGGCCGGCTTCGCCTCTTCGGAGGCCACCTTGGCCAGCATCTTCGACCCGGCCAGCCCCACCGAACCGCTGAGTCCGGTGGCGGCCCTGATGTCGGCCCGCAGCCGCTCCCCGACCGCCCGGGCGGTCGGGGAGTCGTAGGCCACGCCGCCCGCCTCCAGGTCCACGAAGGCCTCGTCCAGGCTGAGCGGCTCCACCAGCGGCGACAGCTCCCGCAGCATGGCCATCACCACGTCGCTGACCTGCCGGTAGAGGCCGAAGCGCGGGAACAGGTACGCGCCGTTCGGGCAGAGCCGCCTCGCCTGCGCCATGGGCATCGCCGAGTGCACCCCGAACCGCCTGGCCTCGTACGAAGCCGTGGCGACGACCCCGCGCGGCCCGAGCCCGCCGACGATGACGGCTTTGCCCCGCAGGCTCGGCTTCGACGCCTGCTCGACGGAGGCGTAGAAGGCGTCCATGTCCAGATGCAGAATGGTCGGCGCGGCTCTCACAGCACCGATGCTGCCCTACGGCACTGACAAGGGGCACCGGGCACGTGGTCCGTCCCGGCGCCCGCGAGTCCCGCTGCGCCCGCTGCCGGCTCACGAGGCCGGGCGCGCAGGTCACACCGCGCGGTTGCGGCGGGCCGCCAGCTCGTCCGTCGGGTTGTGCCCGACCAGGGTCTCGCCGGTGTCCACGCGCTCCCCGTGCAACTGCGACAGCGCGCTCTCGACGTCGCGCCACACCACGCCCACGGCGATGCCGAAGACGCCCTGTCCGCCCTGGAGCAGCGTCACGACCTGGTCCGGCGAGGTGCACTCGTACACGGTGGCGCCGTCGCTCATCAGCGTCATCCGGTCGAGGTCCGAGAAACCGCGGTCACGCAGGTGCTGCACGGCGGTGCGGATGTTCTGCAGGGCCACGCCGGTGTCCAGGAAGCGCTTGACGATCTTGAGGACCACGACGTCGCGGAAGCTGTAGAGCCGCTGCGTGCCCGAACCGTACGCGGGACGCACACTGGGCTCCACCAGCCCGGTCCGCGCCCAGTAGTCGAGCTGCCGGTAGGTGATGCCGGCCGCGGCGCACGCCGTCGGCCCGCGGTAGCCGATCTGCTCGGGCGCCGGGTCACCGCCCACCGGTCCGACCGGCGTCGACTCCGGCTGACGGCGCGCGGAACCGACCGCACCGCCGTGCAGCGGGTACGGTCCAGCGTCACTCCGTGCGGGGGTGCCCCCGGTCGTACCGTCGCCCGTGATCCTCACGCCGACCCTCCGTCCTTGACCTGCCCACCTTGAAGGTAGGCAGTCACCAGGGGTGCGTCAACGATCGCCACACTCGGCACGCCGAGTGATAATCACCCTGAGAGTGGTTTCCCGTATCCCTTTGCGGGGAAAGGCTACTCGAATGGGCTGAAAGTTCTCCGTGGACGACGCGGCCGACGCCTACTGCGGGCCGGTGCCGAAGTCCTCGGGCGAGATCTGGTCGAGGAACTCGCGGAACTTCTCCACCTCGTCCTCCTGCTCGTCCGGAATGGCGATTCCGGCGTCGTCCAGCACGCCGTCACTGCCGTAGATCGGCGTCCCCGTCCGCAGGGCGAGCGCTATGGCGTCGGAAGGCCGCGCGCTCACCTCGACCCCGCTGGCGAAGACGAGCTCCGCGTAGAAGACGCCCTCCCGCAGGTCCGTGATCCGGACCTCGGTGAGCTCCTCACCGATCGCCTCCAGCACGTCCTTGAACAGGTCGTGCGTCAGCGGTCGGGCAGGGGCCATGCCCTGCTGCGCGAAGGCAATGGCGGTGGCCTCCCCTGGACCGATCCAGATGGGGAGGTACCGGTCGCCTCCCACTTCACGCAGGAGCACGATCGGTTGGTTGGAGGGCATTTCCACCCGGACACCCACTACGTCGAGCTCGTTCACACAGCAACCCTAGGACCTGCCCGGCAGGTTTGGGTAGTCGGGGCCCCTCCGGCTCACCTCAGCCGGACCCCGAGAGCAGTCTGTACGAGCGCCTCGTGCAGCCGTACGGACAGCCCCGCGAGCTCCTTCAAAGTGGCCTCCGCGTGGGCCCTGGTCTGCGGATTGCGGTGGCGGCGCAAGGGGGCCACCACCTGCTCCACCAGGCCCGCCTCCCGGTCCGCGGCCGCCTTCATGGCGCGCAGGTGCCGCGGCTCCAGTCCGAAGCGCCCAAGATCGGCCACGAGCCGGGCCACCGTGACCGCCTCGGCGTCGAACCCGCCGTCCGGCCCCTCGGCGAGCAGCCCGTACGACTCCCACTCGACCAGCTGGACCTCGTCCACGTCGGCGGCCGCGAGCAGCTCGGCCCGGCCCACCCGGGCCACGGTGGGCCGCTCCCGCCCCACCTCGCCGTAGACGGCCGCAGGACCGCCTGGATCGACCGCATCGCCCGGGTCCCTGTACGGCGTGGGCGCCGGGATGCGGATCTGTTCACCGCGGGCGAGCGCGTCGAGCTGCTCGCGGATGACCTTCAGCGGCAGGTAGTGATCGCGCTGCAGCCGCAGGATGCGGGCGAGCCGCTCCACGTCCTCGGTGCTGAACTTGCGATATCCCGAAGGCGTGCGCCGGGGCTCGACGAGCCCCTCCGCCTCCAGAAAACGGATCTTCGAGATGGTGACTTCGGGGAACTCGTCACGCAGCGTGGTGAGCACCGTGCCGATGCTCACCAGCCGCCCGGCAGGGCCGGCGGTGCCGGCGGCGCCGTTCTTCGGGGCACCGCCGGTCGGGATACGCAGCATGGGACCTTCCCTCTGGGGGTCCTCCCCGACGGAGTCCGGGGGAGGGTCAGACGCCCCGCAGGCTCGCGTAGAAGACCAGCCGGTACTTGCCGATCTGCACCTCGTCGCCGTTGTGCAGGGCGACGGAGTCGATCGGTTCACGGTTCACGTACGTGCCGTTGAGGCTGCCGACATCGGCGACGGTGAAGCCGCCGTCCGGGTTCCTGCGGAATTCGACATGGCGCCGGGAGACGGTGACGTCGTCCAGGAAGATGTCGCTCTGCGGGTGCCGGCCGGCCGTGGTCAGCTCGCCGTCCAGCAGGAAGCGGCTCCCGGAGTTAGGACCGCGCCGCACGATGAGCAGAGCGGAACCGGGGGGCAGCGCTTCCACCGCGGCCTGGGCCTCGGGGGACAGCGAGGACGACACGTGCGGCTGTCCCGACACCTCGGCCTCGTAGGCCTCCAGGCCCGAGATCGAGATGGTGGACGTGGTCTCCGAGGCACGCTCCGGCGTCAGGCCCGCCCGCAGCGGCGCTCCGCAGTTGGAGCAGAACCGACTGGCCGCATCGCTGCGGTGTCCGCACCTGCTGCAAACCTGCTCGGCCGACATGGACGGCTCCTCGCGCCGCGGCTGCCCCGCGGAGGCGTTGGTGGCATACGGGTCGGGGGCAAACCCTCCACCCGTAGTTGAGCTTGATGGTTCACCGAAACCTATGCGTCCGGTACCAGCAGGGTCAACAGCCGACACACCAGGGGCGCCCGAAACCTCGCCCGCGCCGGCGACCTCGTCACGGAAGAGCGGCCGGTCGCCCTGGCCTTCCCCGTCCCCCTGCCCCGCACGGTGCCGTGCCGCGCCGCTTTCCTCGCGGTTCTTCTTGCCGAACAACTTCTCAAACAACTTCACGGGCGATTCCCCTTGACCGAAACAGACCCGCCCGTGGGGCAGGACGAACTCCGAATGCAGACACCTGCCGACCCGGACATTCTCACAACGTCCGTAACCACCAGACAGTTTCCACCACGCACCGCGACTTCGGTGCGCCGACCCCCCGCAGGCATCCGCCCGCGTGAGCCGCTCCCCCCTCCACTCCGCATCATCACGATGACGACCGAGCGTAGTCAGGCTGCTTCGCAGCCCGCAAGGCATCCACAACGATCTTCGCCGACCGTGTGACGGCGACCGTGGCCTGCTCCTTCTCCAGCGTCTGGACCACACCGCCCGGAATGTTGAGCGCGGGCTCCAGGTCCTGGGGCTTGCCGATCACCCTGAACTCATAGGGTTGTGTGATCTTCTTACCGTCGATCCCGACCCCGCCGTTCTCGTCCGAGAAGTACGAGCCCGCCACGATGCGCACACCGTTGATCTGGATCGCCTCGGCCCCGGCCGCGCGCAGCTCCTGCAGCGTGTCCAGCAGCTGGTCGGACCGCACCTGGCCCGTGGGATCGGTGATCTTCAGCGTGATGCCCGGCCCCTGCGCTGCCACCGTACCGGCCAGGATGCCGAGTTGCCGCTCCTTCTCCACGGTCTGCTTGCGGGCCTCCTCGGCCTGGTTGGAGCTGCTCTCCAGCTCCCTGCGCTGGTCCTCCAGCCGCTGCTTCTCGTCCTCCAGGCGCTTGGTCCGCCCGTCGAGCTCGTCGAGGATCCGTACGAGGTCCTCCTGACGGGCCCCGCGCAGCGCGCTGGACTCGTTCGACCGGACCTGGATGGCCAGACCCAGACCCAGGACGAACAGCAGCAGCGCGACGATCAGTTGGGCCCGGCTCACCCTCGGCGGCCACAGCCCGGCCGCGAGCCGCTGGCGACCGCTCTCCTCGGGCTGCCCCGCCGCACCCTGGGGTGGCCCGCCCGCGCCCGCCGGCTCCTCGGGACTGTCGTTCGTAGTCATCGGCCTCACGCCCGGAACACGTGCCGGCGGATGGCCGCGGCATTGGAGAAGATGCGGATGCCGAGGACCACGACCACACCCGTGGACAGCTGCGAGCCGACGCCGAGCTTGTCACCGAGGAAGACGATCAGCGCGGCCACGACCACGTTCGACAGGAACGACACCACGAAGACCTTGTCCACGAAGATGCCGTCCAGCATCGCGCGCAGACCGCCGAACACCGCGTCCAGCGCCGCCACCACGGCGATCGGCAGATAAGGCTCCACCACGGCCGGTACTTCGGGCCGGACCAGAAGTCCGACCACCACTCCGGCCAAGAGGCCCAGTACCGCGATCACGATGCACCCTTCTGCTGCTCTGCTGCTGTAGCTGTACGTACGGTCAGGCTCGACGCGGCCGGCAGCCGCACCTCGTCGGCGGCGGACAGCGTGTAGCGGATCCCGTAGCTCTCCTGCAGCACGTGCAGGTACTGGCCGTCCGCCGAGTCCTGGAAGGCGGTCCCGAGCCGCTTCTTGTCCCCCACCGCCAGCACTTCGTACGGCGGCACCAGCGGCCTGTTGTCGACCAGTATCGCGTCACCCGCGGCTCTGATCGCCGACAGCGCCGTCAGCCGCTGCCCGTTGATGGAGACGGCCTCCGCCCCGGACTGCCACAGCCCGTTGACGATCTTCTGCATGTCACGGTCGCGGAGCCGGCCAGTGTCCGAGAAGCCCGTGCTCTCGCGCGGTCCGCCACCGCCCCCGGAGGCAGCGCTCTTCGCGTCGTCCACCACCAGCTTGATCCCGGGCCCGCGGACTTCGGTGGCGCCGGACAGCAGCGCCACGAGCTCGCCCTGGCCGCCACCGGGCTGCTTGAGCGCCGCGCGCTGGCGGGTGGCGACATCGGTCCTCAGCCGGTCGATGTCCCGCTCCAGACCGTCCGCGCGCTCGTCGGCCAGCTCCACCCGGTCGATCAGTTCCTGACGCTCCTTGGCCAGCACCGGCGCTGCCAGCCGAGCCTCGGCGGCACCGAGCGTCACCACCATGGCGGCGATGACGAGCCCCGCGGCAAGCCCCAGCTTGGCCTTCAGGGAGCGGGGCAGACCCGCCGTACCCTCCGACTCTCGCCGGGCCGCGGACTCCGCATAGCCCTCGTCGAGAGCGTGGTCCATCACGTGCGTCAGCAGCGACATGGAAGCGTCCGGGCGCGCGGGCACAGGAGACGCCGAAGTCCGGTTGTGGGGCGGCTGCGACATGCCGCACATCGTCGCATGTCGGCGCCGCCCGCACCCAATGCGCCCGCCCGGTGGGACGGGCGGGGTGCTCCCCGCCCGTCCCACCGGACTGCCGGCCCGCGTCATCGCAGGCCCGGCGCTCAGCGCCCGGCGCCGTCCACCACGCCCGCCCACTCGTCGAGCAGGGCCTGCGCGGAGGCGTCGTCGGGACCTTCGGCCCACAGGTGCGTGACGGCTTCCGCCGGGTCGGGCAGGACCAGCGCCCACCGCCCGTCGGCCTCGACCACCCGCACCCCGTCGGTGGTGTCCACCTGCCGGTCGCCGGCCGCCTCCACGACCCTCCGCATGACGAGCCCCTTCACCGCCCACGGTGTAGGAACGTCCCGCTTGAGCACATGGGCGCGCGGAATCCGGGCGTCGATCTGGCTCAGAGTGAGCTGCGTGCGCGCCACCAGCCCGAGCAGCTGCACGAAGGCCGCCGAACCGTCGAAGACGCTGCTGAACTCCGGAACGATGTACCCGCCCCGGCCGTCCCCGCCGAAGATGGTGTTCTCCGCACGCCCCACCCGGGTCAGGTCGTCGGGCGAGGTCGTCGTCCACTCCACCTGCGTGCCGTGGTACGCCGCCACCTGCTCGGCGACCCGCGTGGTGGTCACCGGCAGCGCGACCTTACCGCTGCGCTTCTCCGCGGCCACCAGGTCGAGCATCACCAGCAGTGCCCGGTCGTCCTCGATGATCCGCCCGCGCTCGTCCACCAGGGAGATCCGCTCGCCCACCGGGTCGAAGCGCACCCCGAAGGCCGCCCGCGCCGAGGCGACGATCTCCCCCAGCCGCACCAGCCCGGCCCGCCGGGACTCCGTCGTCTCCGTCGGCCTGGACTCGTCGAGCCCGGGATTGATCGTCAGGGCGTCCACCCCCAGCCGCCCCAGCAGGCTCGGCAGCACGAGCCCGGCGCTTCCGTTGGAGGCGTCCACGACCACCTTGAGCCCGGCGTCACCGATTCCGGTGGTGTCCACCCGCCGCAGCAGCGAGCCGGTGTAGGCGTCGAAGACACTGCCGGGGAACTGCAGGTCGCCGATCTCTCCGGGGAACGCCCGCCGGTACTCCTGGCGCGCGTACACCCGGTCCAGCTTGCGCTGCTGCTGGAGGGAGAGGTCCGCTCCCCGCTCGTCCAGGAACATGATGTCCACGGAGTCCGGAACGCCCGGCGAGGTCCGCAGGACGATTCCGCCGGCGCTGCCCCGCGCGGTCTGCTGCCGCGCCACCGGCAGCGGTACGTTCTCCAGGTCCCGTACGTTGATGGCGCTGGCCTGGAGGGCGGAGATCACGGCCCGCTTGAGCGCCCTCGCGCCCCGGGAGTGGTCACGGGCCGTGGTGACGATCGCCCCCTTCTTCAGGGTCGTCGCATAGGCACCTGCGAGCCGGACCACCACCTCGGGGGTGATCTCGACGTTCAGGATCCCGGAGACTCCTCGCGCACCGAAGAGGTGCGCCTGGCCGCGGGACTCCCAGATGACCGAGGTGTTGACGAAGGCGCCGGCCTCGATCGTCTTGAAGGGGTAGACCCGCACGTTCCCCTGAACGATCGATTCCTCACCGACGAGGCACTCGTCACCGATGACGGCCCCGTCCTCGATCCGCGCGGCACGCATGATGTCGGTGTTCTTGCCGATGACACAGCCGCGGAGATTGCTGTGGGGTCCGATGTACACGTTGTCGTGGACGACCGCCTTGTGCAGGAAGGCCCCGCTCTTCACCACGACGTTCGACCCGATGACGGTGTGCTCACGGATCTCCACGCCGGCCTCGATCTTGGCGTAGTCCCCGATGTAGAGGGGCCCGCGCAGCACCGCGTCCGGACTGACCTCCGCCCCTTCGGCGATCCACACCCCCGGCGAGATCTCGAAGCCGTCCATCTCGACCTGGACCTTGCCCTCGAGCACGTCGGCCTGCGCCTTGACGTAGCTCTCGTGGGTGCCCACGTCCTCCCAGTAGCCCTCGGCCACATAGCCGTAGATCGGCCGGCCTTCCTTCATCAGCTGCGGGAACACGTCGCCGGACCAGTCGACCGAGACGTCCGGATCCACGTAGTCGAAGACCTCGGGCTCCATGACGTAGATGCCGGTGTTGACGGTGTCCGAGAACACCTGGCCCCAGGTCGGCTTCTCCAGGAAGCGCTCGACCTTGCCTTCCTCGTCCACGATCGTGATGCCGAATTCCAGCGGGTTCGGCACCCGGGTCAGGCACACCGTGACCAGTGCGCCCTTCTCCTTGTGGAAGCGGATCAGATCGGTGAGGTCGAAGTCGGTGAGCGCGTCGCCGGAAATAACGACGAACGCGTCATCCTTCAAGGCTTCCTCGGCATTCTTCACGCTGCCGGCGGTGCCGAGTGGCTTCTCCTCGTTGG
Source organism: Streptomyces sp. NPDC028910 (assembly GCF_055564955.1). Taxonomy (NCBI): domain Bacteria; kingdom Bacillati; phylum Actinomycetota; class Actinomycetes; order Kitasatosporales; family Streptomycetaceae; genus Streptomyces; species Streptomyces sp. NPDC028910. Next base: position 24,012 of record NZ_JBVHVF010000045.1, read on the forward strand.
CATAGGTGAGCTCCATCCCGAGCTCTTCGCCATCCCCGAAGTAGTTCTTGACGAGCGACGCCAGGAACTGCACGGTGACCACGGTCTCGCTGAGCCCATGCCGCTTGAGCAGCCTGAGCACATGTTCCATGATCGGCCGGTTGGCGACCGGCAGGAGTGGCTTGGGCATGCTCGAGGTCATGGGGCGAAGACGTGTGCCTTCGCCACCGGCCATCACGACGGCCTTCATGTCGGAAGAGTCCTCCTTGAGAGATGACAGTCGTACCGACTCTCACTCGTCCCGGTCGGTGGCTCCGCAACTCCTCCGCGTCATCCGGCGCCGGGCGAGCTCAATCGGCTGTGGCGTCAGCCTTCACCAGACGGCGGACTTGAACCACGTAAAGGATTCCTGCCCACCAGTAGAGCGTTGTACCCCATCCCGCGAACGCCCATCCGAAAACTGACCCCGCCCAGGCCAACCAGCCCGTGCCGTCACTGAGAAGCAGCAACGGAAACGCGTACATCAGGTTGAAGGTCGCGGCCTTGCCGAGGAAGTTGACCTGCGGCGGCGGATAGCCGTGACGGCGCAGGATCCACACCATGACCAGCAACATCAGCTCGCGCGCCAGCAACGCTCCGGTGAGCCACAGCGGCAGGAGTTCGCGATAGGTCAGACCGAAGAGCGTCGACAGGATGTAGAGCCGGTCCGCGGCCGGATCCAGCAGCCGGCCCAGGTTGCTGATCTGATTCCAGCGCCGAGCGAGCTTCCCGTCGAGGTAGTCGCTGATCCCGCTGAGCATGAGGACGGCCAGGGCCCACCCGTCGTGCTTCGCGAGGATCAGCCACAGGAACAGGGGCACGCCGACCAGGCGAGCCATGCTCAGGATGTTCGGAATGGTGAAAATTCGGTCAGTCTGAACCCGAGTCTCCTGGACCTCCACCCGGGGGCCTCCACTGTGACTGTAGAAATGGTCGTTCGATGCCCCTTGACCCTACAGGAGACCGCACAGGTGTCCTGAACGCAGAAAAGCCCCGCACCGGCCCGTGAAGGGCTGGTGCGGGGCTTCCGCAATGATTGTTCGGCGGCGTCCTACTCTCCCACAGGGTCCCCCC
>NZ_JBVHVF010000046.1:0-21732 GCF_055564955.1 Streptomyces sp. NPDC028910
GCTGTCGCGAGGGTTTCGAGATCTGTCGTCACAAACGGATCAACGAGACCCTCGCTTCATGCGCCCGAAGACTTCGGACTTACTCGTCTAGGCCTGTCCGGGCGTCTTGCGGGTGGACACGCCCGCGCGCCCGGGGGCGGACCCCCTACCCTGTCCGCATGACTCTCAGCACGCTCGACCTGGCCCTCGTCGAGGAGGCCACCAAGAAGTCCGGCCTGATCTGGGTCCGCGGCGCCGGGGCCGACCGCGCCCTGTGGCACGCCTGGGTGGACGGCGCGGCCCATGTGCTGGGCGACGGGCCCGGCGAGCAGCCGTTCCCGGGGCTGGCGGACGGTGCGAGCGCCGAGGTGACCGTACGGAGCAAGGACAAGGGCGGCCGGCTGGTGGCCTGGACGGCGACGGTACGGGAGCTCGCGCCCCGCGGCGAGGAGTGGGCGGCGGCCGTCGCCGAGCTCAAGGGCAAGCGGTTGAACGCGCCCGACTCGGAGGAGATGACGGAGCGGTGGGCGCGGGAGTGCCGGCTGCTGCGGCTGGAGCCGGAGTCGGTGCGGGCGCAGCTGCCGGGCGGTTCGCTGGCGGCGGCCCCGCTGGCGTCCCCGGCGATCACGCGCAGGCCCATCCCGGCGCATCTGCCGAAGCTGCTCCTGAGGCGCAAGAAGGCCGCCCGCGGCTAGGCCATTTCCGGGCGCGGGACACCCCCTAGGGCTTCGTCGGGTTCGAGCCCTGGCCGGAGCTCTTGGAGGGGGCCGGGTCGCCGCCCTGCTCCTTGGTCCTCGGCAGCTGGGAACCGTAGTCGACCGTCTGGTCCTGCGCGGGCGGATCCAGCGGGAACGCCTTGCCCCACTCCGCGAGTTCCACCCGGCCCGCGCCGCCCGCGCGCTCCATGAGCAGCGGGTACGGGGTCCCCTCCAGGGAGACCGAGAGCTTGCCGCCCTTGCCGTCGTCCGCCGTGACCTGGACGGCGCGGGTGCGCCCGACCTTGGTGTAGGAGCCCTTGGCGAGCTTGCCCTCGAGGCCGAGCAGCCCGTCCAGCAGGACGTCCATGTCGGTAAAACCGCGGAACTGCTTGTACGAGGGATCACCCTCGGGCACCTTCACGTACTTGTCGCCGAGCTTGCCGGCCGAGTCGGACTGGCCCCAGAACGCCGCGCTCGCCTTCAGGTACAGCTGCTCCCCCACCCGTAGCAGCTGGAAGGTGTCGTCCTGCGACTTCACCTCGCCGGAGCCGCCGTCCGATTTCAACCGCATGTCGAGGGTGAAGGACTTGCCGCCGCTCACCAGCGTGCCGGACAGGTGCACCGAGTCCGCCTCGGTGGCGGCCGCCTTCGCCTTCTCCTCGATCTTGTCGGCGGAGAGCTTGCCGATGCCGTTCGTGCCCTCGTCGGGGTCGTCCCCGCAGCCCGTACCGGTGACGGCGAGGCCCGCGCACAGCGCACCGATGAAGGCGGCCCGGCGCAGCCGCGCGGCAGGGAAGTAGGCGGTCACGGGCAGGTGCCTCTCGTCGGTCGTCTGCGAGCAGCAGGCAGCGTACCGGTCCGTTCGCGGCATCCCGCGACCGCGCCCCGGGTGACGAGGGGGCGGCGACGGCCCCCGGGCGGACCGCCCCACCAGGACGGTTTCCCGGGGCACGGGCTAGCCTGAGGCACGGCAGGACTGTTGATTCACGCTCTAGGAGGCGCTCGGATGGTTGCAGGCGCCCCGCGGATCTTCGTCTCGCATCTGTCGGGTGTGCCCGTTTTCGACCCCAACGGCGACCAGGTCGGCCGTGTCCGCGACCTCGTCGCGATGCTGCGGGTCGGCGGCCGCCCGCCAAGGCTGCTGGGCCTGGTGGTCGAGGTGGTCAGCCGGCGCCGGATCTTCCTCCCGATGACCCGGGTCACGGGCGTGGAGTCCGGACAGGTCATCACCACCGGTGTCATCAACATGCGGCGCTTCGAGCAGCGCCCCACCGAGCGGCTGGTCCTGGGCGAACTGCTGGACCGGCGGGTGACGCTGGTCGCCAGCGGTGAGGAGGTCACCGTCCTGGACGTGGCCATCCAGCAGCTGCCGGCCCGCCGGGACTGGGAGATCGACCGGATCTTCGTGCGCAAGGGCAAGTCGGGCGCGCTGCGCCGACGCGGCGAGACCCTGACGGTGGAGTGGTCGGCGGTTACGGGCTTCTCGCTGGAGGAGCACGGGCAGGGCGCCGAGAACCTGGTCGCCACCTTCGAGCAGATGCGCCCGGCCGACGTGGCGAACGTGCTGCACCACCTGACGCCGAAGCGCCGCGCCGAGGTGGCCAACGCCCTCGACGACGACCGGCTCGCGGACGTACTGGAGGAGCTGCCCGAGGACGAGCAGGTGGAGATCCTCGGCAAGCTGAAGGAGGAGCGCGCCGCCGACGTCCTGGAGGCGATGGACCCGGACGACGCGGCCGACCTGCTCTCCGAGCTGCCGGAGGACGACAAGGAGCGGCTGCTGACGCTGATGCAGCCGGACGACGCGGCCGATGTGCGCCGCCTGCTGTCCTACGAGGAGAACACCGCCGGCGGTCTGATGACCACGGAGCCGATCGTGCTGCGGCCGGACGCGACGGTCGCGGACGCGCTGGCCCGGGTCCGGCAGGCGGACCTGTCGCCGGCGCTGGCGGCGCAGGTGTACGTGTGCCGGCCGCCCGACGAGACGCCGACGGGCAAGTACCTGGGCACCGTGCACTTCCAGCGGCTGCTGCGGGATCCGCCGTTCACCCTGGTCAGCTCGATCGTGGACACGGACCTTCCGCCGCTGCGGCCGGACGCCTCGCTGCCGGCGGTGACCACCCATCTCGCCGCCTACAACATGGTCGCGGTGCCGGTGGTCGACGAGAGCGGCTCGCTGCTGGGCGCCGTGACGGTGGACGACGTACTGGACCACCTGCTGCCGGACGACTGGCGGGAGACGGATTTCCATTCCGAGGAGGCCGTAGGTGGCCACTGAGCGAGGGCGTTTCGACCGGGGGCGCGGCGAGCAGGCGCGCGAGCGGCGCCGGGAGCAGATCCGGGAGCGGCGCGAGCAGGGCCGGATGCAGGCGCGCGAGCACGGACTGGCGGCGGAAGCGGCCGAACGTGCCGCCGAGCGCGGCGCGAGGTCCGGCGTGAGCACCGGGGCGAGCGCGCTGACGCGGTCGCGGGTGCGCCTCGACCTGCCGCGCGCGCCGCGCCGGTCGCTGCTGCCCGAGTACGACCCGGAGGCCTTCGGGCGGCTCTCGGAGCGGGTGGCGCGGTTCCTGGGCACGGGCCGGTTCATCGTGTGGATGACCCTGGTCATCATCGTCTGGGTGCTGTGGAACGTCTTCGCGCCGAAGGAGCTGCGCTGGGACGAGTACCCGTTCATCTTCCTGACGCTGATGCTGTCGCTCCAGGCCTCCTACGCCGCTCCGCTGATCCTGCTCGCGCAGAACCGGCAGGACGACCGCGACCGGGTCAATCTGGAACAGGACCGCAAGCAGAACGAGCGGTCCATCTCCGACACGGAGTACCTGACCCGGGAAATCGCGGCCCTGCGGATGGGTCTGGGCGAGGTCGCCACGCGCGACTGGATCAGGTCCGAGTTCCAGGACCTGATCAAGGAGATGGACGAGCGGCGGCTATTCCCCGCGGAACGTGACGAAGGCGACCGCTGACGGGCTTTCCCGAGCCCTGCTACCGAGCCGTACCATCGGGGCATGGCTACCGACACAAGCTCCGCCGCCGTGCCTGAGCAGGACGCGATCCTGGACGCTCTGGCGACGGTGAACGACCCCGAGATCCACCGGCCGATCACCGAGCTCGGCATGGTCAAATCGGTGGAGATCGGTGACGGCGGCGCGGTCGCCGTCACGGTCTACCTGACCGTGTCGGGCTGTCCCATGCGCGACACCATCACCCAGCTCGTCACCCAGGCCGTCGAGAAGGTCCCGGGCGTCACCTCGGTCGCCGTCACGCTGGACGTGATGAGCGACGAGCAGCGCAAGGAGCTGGCGGCCTCGCTGCGCGGCGGCACCGCCGAGCGCGAGGTGCCCTTCGCCAAGCCCGGCTCGCTGACCCGTGTGTACGCGGTCGCGTCCGGCAAGGGCGGCGTCGGCAAGTCCTCGGTCACGGTCAACCTGGCCGCGGCGATGGCGGCGGACGGCCTGAAGGTCGGCGTGGTCGACGCGGACATCTACGGCCACAGCGTGCCGCGCATGCTGGGCGTGGACGGCAGGCCCACCCAGGTCGAGAACATGATCATGCCGCCTTCGGCGCACGGCGTGAAGGTCATCTCCATCGGCATGTTCACCCCGGGCAACGCGCCGGTGGTGTGGCGCGGGCCGATGCTGCACCGAGCCCTCCAGCAGTTCCTGGCCGACGTGTTCTGGGGCGACCTGGACGTGCTGCTGCTGGACCTGCCGCCGGGTACGGGTGACATCGCGATCTCGGTGGCCCAGCTGGTGCCGAACGCGGAGATCCTGGTCGTCACGACCCCGCAGCAGGCCGCGGCCGAGGTGGCGGAGCGGGCCGGTTCGATCGCCGTGCAGACCCACCAGAAGATCGTCGGCGTCGTCGAGAACATGTCGGGCCTGCCGTGCCCGCACTGCGACGAGATGGTGGACGTCTTCGGCTCGGGCGGCGGGCAGAAGGTCGCCGACGGGCTGACCAAGACGGTCGGCGCGACGGTGCCGGTGCTGGGCTCGATCCCGATCGACGTGCGGCTGCGCGAGGGCGGCGACGAGGGCAAGCCCGTCGTCCTCTCCGACCCCGACTCCCCGGCCGGTGCGGCGCTGCGCGCGATCGCGGGCAAGCTGGGCGGCCGCGCGCGCGGCCTGTCGGGCATGTCCCTGGGCATCACTCCGCGCAACAAGTTCTGAACCGGCCGGCCCGCACCGGGCCGCGCAGCGAGAAGGGCACCGCCGGCCGGCGGTGCCCTTTCCCGTACCCCTGCCCGTATCCCTACTCGTACGTCGCCAGGTCCGCGATGACCGAGAACCCGAGCCCGTACGCGCTCATCCCCCGCCCGTACGCGCCCAGGTGGACCCCGCTCCCGGTGGACCCCGCCAGCACCCAGCCGAACTCCGACTCGCGGTAGTGGAACGGCGTCGGCTGCCCGTCCACCGGCAGCGACAGCGTGGACCAGTCCGCGCCGGCGAGGTCGTCCGCGAGCTCCCACGCGGCCTCGGTCTGCTGGTCGAGCCAGTCGTCGCGCAGGGAGTGGTCCATCTGCCCGGGCCAGCTGTAGGCCAGCAGCCCGGAGCCGGCCAGCCAGGCCGCCGAGGAGACCGAGGTGGCCTCCAGGACGCCGGTGCCGTCGGTGCTGCGGCGCAGCGGGTTGCTCGCCACGGTGATGACCACCGCGAAGCGCTCCTTCTCGCCGGTGGCGATCTCGCCCCTGGCGGAGGGCTCGTCGCCGTGGCCGGTGGATCCGTGCTCCACCGTGCCGTCGGCGGCGGTGCCGACCTGCATGAGCCAGCGGGGGCCCGTGAAGGCCCCGTCCAGCCCGTACCAGGGGAAGTCGGCCGCCAGGAACCCCTCGGCCGTCCGGCGGGCCGCCGGTACGGGCGCGGGTGGCTCCTGCGGCGGCGTGTCGGTCTGTGGACTGGTCTGCGGTTCCTGCGCGGGTGCGGCGGCGGTGGCGGGGGCCTCGGCGGTCTGCGCCCCTACCCGGCTACTGCTCGTCGTCTCCATCTGAGCGGCCTCTCGATCCGTGGGGTCCGGAACGGCCCTCCCCCTCGCTGCGCTGGGGGGACCCCCTCCTCGGGCGTCCTGCGTCCGGACAGATGGAGGATAGCCATCCGACCACCGGATCGCCGGTCAGGCACCGCTGGACGGCCTACGTCGCGTCGGCGTCGAAGCGCGCGCGCTGGTCCTGGGCGGGGGCGGCGGGCTTCTTCAGCAGGTCCGGGGCGGTGGCGGCGGGCGTGGCGGCGGACGCGGAGGAAGCCGGGGCGTGATCGGTCTCCGTGCTGTTGACGGCGTCGGCGACGTCGTTCAGCTCCTTGCGGAGATCGAAGCTGCTGCGGAGCTCCTTGAGGTCCTCGTTCTCGCTCAGCTGCTTGCGGATGAAGGTCTTCGGATTCAGGTCCTCGAACTCGAAATCCTTGAATTCCGGGCCGAGTTCGGAGCGGATGTCCTGCTTCGCACTGTCCGAGAACGCACGGATCTTACGGATGACGCCCGTGACGTCCTGAATGACCTTGGGCAGCTTTTCCGGGCCGAAGATGAGAATGGCGAGCACCACGATCGTGACGAGTTCGAGTGCGCCTATGTCGTTGAACACCTTGCCGCTCCTCGGCTCTGTCTCACTTCGGGCCCCGACACACGGTACCCGGCGTTGTGCGCGGGCCCATACCTGCGTGCCGCCTCCGTGGTGGTTTCTCCCCCAGACTTCGTCCGGGGGTGATCCCGGCCTTCATCCCGCGCTCATGAGCCGTTCGCCGATCCGAGGACGACGTCCAGCGTGCGTTCGCGCCCCTCGCGGAGCACGGTGAGGGTCAGCGGGTCGCCCGGGCGGTGGGCCCGGATCTTGATGATCAGCTCGTCACCGCCGCGCACGCGCTGGCCGTCCACCTTGGTGATCACATCGCCGGCCTTGATCCCGGCGCGCGCGCCCGGTCCGCCGGCGATCACGGACGGCTTGCCGTCCTCGGCCTTGTCCCCCACCCGGGCTCCGTCGCCCGTGTACTCCATGTCGAGGGTGACCCCGATGACGGGGTGCGTGGCGCGGCCGGTGCGGATGAGCTCCTCGGCGACGCGCTTGCCCTGGTTGATGGGGATGGCGAAGCCGAGACCGATGGAGCCGCCCTGCCGGGTGGGATCGTCCTTGTCGGCCCCGCGGATCGCGCTGTTGATGCCGACCACGCGGGCCTTGGCGTCGAGCAGGGGGCCGCCGGAGTTCCCGGGGTTGATGGGGGCGTCGGTCTGCAGCGCGTCGACGTAGCTGATGTCGCTGCCGTCGCCCTTGTCGCCGCCCGCGGTGACGGGCCGGCCGGTGGCGCTGATGATCCCGGCGGTCACGGTGTTCGAGAGGTCGAAGGGCGCGCCGATGGCCACCACCGGATCGCCGACCTTCACGTTTTCGGAGTTCCCCAGGCTCAGCGGCTGGAGCCCCCGCACCCCGCTGACCTTGACCACGGCCAGGTCGTAACCGGAGTCGCGGCCGACCAGCTGGGCGGTGACGCTCTCGCCGGTGCTGAAGGTGACCGCTATCTCCTTGGCGTCGGCGACCACGTGGTTGTTGGTCAGGATGTGGCCCTGCTGGTCGAGTACGAAGCCGGTTCCCGTGCCGCCGCCCTTCTCCCCGCGCACGTGCAGGGTCACCACGCCGGGCAGCGCGGTGGCCGCGATCCCGGCCACGCTCTCGGGCGCCCGGCCCTTGTCCGCGACACCGGCCTGGGGCAGCTCCAGCCGGGTGCTGCTCTGCCGCTCCGCGAGCACGCCGAGGTAACCGCCGACCCCGCCGGCGAGCAGGGCGGTTCCCGCGCTGAGGGCCGCCACCTGCCACAGCCGGAACCCGCGCCGCTCCCTGCCCCGGTCCACGACGTGCAACGGCTGCTCGCCCCAGGGGTCGTACCGCACCACGGGGGCCGCCGGCTCCTGGTCCGGGGCGGCGTCCTCGATCGGGAGCCGCCCCTCGGCCCCCGCCCCGACCCCGACCCCGGCTCCGGGTCCAGCTTCGGGCCGCGGGACGGGAACTCCTTCGCGGCGGCCGTCGGCCGTGCCCTCGGGCCGGCTCCACCACTGCGGAGCCGGATCGGTCTGCTGCCTGTCGGCCATGGGCGCTCCCCGCGTACCTATGCGCATGTGCCGCAGATTCAACCAGGTCCGGGGTCAGCGCAGCAGGGAGACCGGCCTCGCCGAGCTCGGCGAGGAGGGATGGACGGGCGGGAGAGGCGTCGCGACGGTCGACAGGAGGGTCGGGACGGCCGCGGGGGTGGTGGGCAGGCGGTCGCGGGCCGCGGCGTCGGACACGGGCAGGGCAGGGCCGGGCCGGGATGCGGGGGCAGGTGAATCCCCCCGGAGGTTCGGCTCCGTGGTCTCCAGCGGCAGTGCGCCGCCCAGCGCGAGCGCGGCCAGCGAGACGGCTCCGGCGGCGACGAAGGCGAAGCGGCGCCGCGGCCGGCCCACCTCGTGGATGCGGAAGCCCTGCTGCTGCGGCCGGGCGGCCACGGGCAGCCCGTACGCGAACGCCCCGAACGCGTCGGCTCCCGGCGGGCCCGGTGGTCCGGCGGGGCCGGACGGACCGTCAGGGCCGCCGCCCGGTAGCCCCTGCAGCCGCGCCAGCAGGCCGGCGGACAGCGGCGGCGGCGCGCTCTCCACGAACATGGTCTTCAGGCGGCGCTGGGCATCGGCCTCGGCCTTACACTTGGCGCACGTCGCCAGGTGGGCCAGGACCCGCTCGCGCGCGTCGTGCTCCAGCTCACCGTCCACCAGGGCGGCGAGCCGGTCGCCCAGGTGCTGTTCGGCGGGGGACGGACTGACTCCGCTCACTCGGATCCGCCCTCTCCCCCGGCACCCGGCGCGCCCACGGCCACCCCGGCCAGCGCGCGCTGCTCCGCGCGGGCCTCGGGGGACCGGTGCTTGAGCGCCTTGCGCAGGTGCGAACGGCCTCGGTGGATGCGGCTGCGTACGGTGCCGAGCTTCACGCCGAGCGTGGCGGCGATCTCCTCGTACGACAGGCCCTCGATGTCACACAGCACCACGGCGGCGCGGAACTCGGGAGCGAGGGTGTCCAGCGCCTGCTGCACGTCCGCGTCGAAGTGGGTGTCGTGCAGCACCTGCTGTGGGGACGGCTCGCGGCTCGGGAGCCGCTCGGCGGCGTCGTCGGCGAGCGCGTCGAAGCGGATCCGCTGCTTGCGGCGGACCATGTCCAGGAAGAGGTTCGTGGTGATGCGGTGGAGCCAGCCCTCGAAGGTGCCGGGGGTGTACGTGGACAGCGAGCGGAAAACGCGGACGAAGACCTCTTGGGTCAGGTCCTCGGCGTCGTGCTGGTTGCCCGTCAGACGGTAGGCAAGGCGGTAGACCCGCGCGCTGTGCGTGCTGACGATCTCCTCCCATGAAGGAGGTGTCCACGCCTGGGAGCCCGCATCGGCGGCAAAGGTCGCGGTGGTTGCGGTGTCTGCGGTGTGGAAGCGGTCAGCAATGTAGGTCACGGATTTCGGCTCACCCGCCGACCAGAAGAGGCGTCTGAACACGCCCCCACGATCCACAGGCGCAGCCGCACCTCCCCTATCGGCTCTGGTGGTGTCCAGTGGAGTCACTACCATAGCCACCCCCTCTGTCAGCTCCGGATAAGGATTTTTGCAGTATCTTTACGCGAGATTTAGGCCCCGGAGCGGTCCCGGCCGTCGATCTGCCCGGCACCGTCCCCTCTTATCCCGCCTCCACCCCTCACAACGCCCGGTCCCATCTGCGGGTTCCCGACGTCAACGGATACAGTCACCGTTGCGCCAACTATGGGGACAGGAGAGGGTCATTACCGGCAACCGGCAGACGAGCTGGGCGTTCGCCGACGCGTTTGTCGCCGAGGACGACGCTCTGCGATGGGCCCGCGACCGGTCCAGGGAAGCGGGCCTGCGCTCCGTCTCCCCCGGTACCGGGGCCGCGCTGCGCCTGCTGGCCGCCACCGCGGATGCCAAGGCGGTCGCCGAGATCGGCACCGGAACCGGCGTCTCCGGCATCCACCTGCTGCACGGAATGCGCCCCGACGGGGTGCTGACCACGGTCGATCCCGAACCGGACCGGCAGGCCTTCGCCCGCCAGGCCTTCCGCGCCGCCGGCTTCGCGGGCAACCGCGCCCGCTTCATCCCCGGCCGCGCCCTCGACGTCCTGCCGCGCCTCGCCGACGGCGGATACGACCTCGTGTTCTGCGACGGGGACCCGACCGAGTCCCTCGACTACCTCGCTGAATCGTTGCGCCTGCTGCGCCCCGGCGGGCTGGTGTGCTTCGAGGGGGTCTTCTCCGACGGCCGTACGGTCGACTCCGCGGCCCAGCCGGTGGAAGTGCTCCGGGTCCGCGAGCTGCTGCGCAGCGTCCGGGAGAGCCCCGCCCTGGAGGCCGCGCTGCTTCCGGTGGGCGACGGGCTGCTGTGCGCCGTGCGTCGCTGAGGGACTGAGCGCGACTAGCGCAGGAGGGCGAAGGTGAGGGCCGCCGTGCCGCCCAGTGCGGTGCCGGCGAGGACCTGGGCCTTCGTGTGGGCCTCGAGGGCCAGGCGGGACCAGCCGATGGCGACGGCGGCCAGAGCCGCCGGCAGCATCCACGGGCCGAACACGAGCAGCAGGATCATCACGCTGCCCCCGGCCACCGAGTTATGCAGGGATATCTGCCAGCCCACGGTCACCAGCAGGGACGAGGCCAGCCCGACGAGCATGGCGACGACCAGCGCGGAGACGGCCCGGGGGGCGCCGAGGAGGTACAGGAGGGCGATCCCGGCGACGACGGACAGCAGGCTCAGCCCCATCGGGACGACCCGCTGACGCCGCACCCGTATGTGCTGGTCCGTCAGTGCGCCCCGCCGGACGCCGAGCAGGATGATGCCGAGCGGGACCACACCGCAGAACAGCGCGCCGAGCAGCCCCCAGCCGAGGCCGGACCACGACCCGGTGGTCCGCCAGCCGACGAGCAGGAGCAGGACGACCACCAGGTTCGCCGGAGCCAGGACGTCGGTGATGACCCGGGCCGCCTTCTGCCGGGGAGTGCAGTCGGCGAAGGCGGGCGGCGCGGGCGGGGAGAAGGTCACGGCGTGGCTCCGGCGCGGATCAGGTCCTCGAACACGACACAACGCTGCCCCGGCCGCTGATCGCGGTCGGGGCAGCGCAGAGAATGCAGAAAACGCAGAAGGTGGAAGTGCTGTCAGCGTCCTTGGGGGGTCAGCCGACGACCTTCTTCAGGGCGTCACCCAGGGCGTCCGCCTCATCAGGGGTCAGTTCGACGACAAGCCGACCGCCGCCCTCGAGCGGTACGCGCATGACGATGCCCCGCCCCTCCTTGGTGACCTCGAGCGGGCCGTCGCCCGTCCGCGGCTTCATGGCCGCCATGCTCGTTCCCCTTCCTGAAACCAGCTCATCGTCAGCCGACGGCCCCATTCAGGCGCCTAATACCCGGCATCGAACACATTGCTTCCCGGCCATTATCCCGCATGTCAGGACCCGATGACCAACATCGCCCGGGAACGCTTGGGCAACGCGCTCGGCCAAAACCACTCATTTCGGGGACTCGCCTGCGATACTTCGCCGCCCCGCCCGGCGAACGGCATCGGCTTTCTTTGACACACATCACATGTGCGCACCACGTCCGGTCCGCCATGCTGGGCTTTTGCACCGGACGATACCGACCGGTAGCCAAGCCCGCGACGAAGGGGGACCCCCTGCCATGGCCGACAGCGTGCTCTACGAAGTGACCGACGGACTCGCGACCATCACGATCAACCGTCCGGACGCGATGAACGCCATGAACACCGAGGCCAAGGTCGCCCTGCGCGACGCGGTCCGGGCGGCGGCCGAGGACACCGCGGTACGGGCCGTCCTGCTGACCGCGGCCGGCAACCGGGCCTTCTGCGTGGGCCAGGACCTCAAGGAGCACATCGGGAACCTCGCGGCGGACCGCGAGAGCGGCTCCTCGCTGACCATGAGCACGGTCACCGAGCACTACAACCCGATCGTGCGGACGCTCACCGAGATGCCGAAGCCGGTGGTGGCCGGGGTGAACGGCGTCGCGGCCGGGGCGGGCTTCGGCTTCGCGCTGGCGGCGGACTTCCGGGTCGTCGCCGACACCGCCTCCTTCAACACCTCGTTCGCCGGGGTGGCGCTGACCGCCGACTCCGGGGTCTCGTGGACGCTCCCCCGCCTGATCGGCGGCTCCCGCGCCTCGGACCTGCTGCTCTTCCCGCGTTCGGTCAAGGCCCAGGAGGCGTACGAGCTCGGCATCGCCAACCGCCTGGTGCCCTCGGACCAGCTGCACGCCGAGGCCGTGTCCGTGGCCCGCGCGCTGGCCGCCGGCCCGACGGTCGCGTACGCCGCGCTGAAGGAGTCCCTCGCCTACGGGGCCTCCCACTCCCTCTCGGAGGCCCTGGCCCACGAGGACGTCCTCCAGACCCGTGCGGGGGCCTCCGAGGACCACGGCATCGCCGTCCAGGCCTTCCTCGCGAAGCAGCCGCCGAAGTACCTGGGCCGCTGACCCCCTCTCGGGACTCCCGCGATCCGTCCCGGCTCAGGCCGGGTCGCGGGAGGCGCAGGCGGCCAGGTGGTCGTTGACCAGCCCGCAGGCCTGCATCAGGGCGTAGGCCGTGGTCGGGCCGACGAAGCGGATGCCGGCCTTCTTCAGGGCCTTGGCGAGGGCGATGGACTCGGGGGTGACCGCCGGGACCTCGGTGATCGTCAGCGGGGCGGGGCCGGGCTCCTGCGGCGCGTGGGACCAGATCAGGGTGTCCAGCTCGCCCGGCTCCCATCCGGCGAGGACCTTCGCGTTGGCCAGGGTCGCCTCGATCTTGGCCCGGTTGCGGATGATCCCCTCGTCGGCCAGCAGCCGTTCGGCGTCCCGGTCGTCGAACTGCGCGACCGCCGCTATGGCGAAGTCGGAGAAGGCCTTACGGAACCCCTCGCGGCGCCGCAGGATCGTCAGCCAGGACAGCCCCGACTGGAAGGCCTCCAGGCACAGCCGTTCGTACAGCGCGTCGTCGCCGTGGACGGGCCGGCCCCACTCGGTGTCGTGGTAGGCGACGTACTCCTGCGTGGACAGCGCCCACGGGCAGCGCAGCCGGCCGTCCGCCCCCGCCACCGGGCCGCTCACCGCTCACCGTCCTTGCCGAGGTCGACCGGGCCGGCCTCGTCCGCCGGGGCGGTGGACCCGGCCGCCGCCGTTGCGGCCACCGCGGCCGTCAGCTGCGCGATCCGCGCGTCCCGCTCGGCGAGCTCGGCCGCGAGCCGCTCCAGTACGTCGTCCACCTCGGCCATCCGGTATCCGCGCGGGGCGACCGGCAGCCGCAGGGCGTCGATGTCCGCCCGTACGACGGGCCGGGTCTCCGGCAGCCCGTCCGCCACCCGGTCCGGTTCCGCTTCCGGCAGGACGGCCTCCGAGCCTCCGCCGATCACCGCCAGGGTGACCGCGGCCACGACCACGACCAGCGCGATCATCAAGAACCAGAACACGATCAACTCCCCTGAGAGACTCCGGCCACCAGGTTAAGGTCGCAGGCGAGGCGCAAGGGCCGCCGAAGGAGGAAAGAGCAGGATGCTGCGACTGGGCAGGCGCGAGTTCGACACCCACGAGCCGGTGATCATGGCCATCGTGAACCGGACTCCGGACTCCTTCTACGACCAGGGCGCGACGTTCCGCGACGAGCCCGCACTGGACCGGGTCGAGCAGGCGCTGGCCGAGGGCGCGGCGATCATCGACATCGGCGGGGTCAAGGCGGGCCCGGGCGAGCACGTGGACGCGGCCGAGGAGGCGCGGCGCACGGTCGGTTTCGTGGCCGAGGTCCGGCGCCGCCACCCGGACGCGGTGATCAGCGTGGACACCTGGCGGCACGAGGTCGGCGAGGCCGTGTGCGAGGCCGGGGCGGACCTGCTGAACGACGCGTGGGGCGGGGTGGACCCGAAACTGGCGGAGGTCGCGGCGCGCTACGACGTCGGCCTGGTCTGCACCCACGCGGGCGGGGTGGAGCCGCGCACCCGGCCGCACCGGACCGAGTACGAGGACGTCATGGCCGACATCCTGCGGGTCACGGTCGGGCTCGCCGAACGCGCCGCCGCGCTGGGCGTCCGGCGGGACGCGATCATGATCGACCCGGGCCACGACTTCGGGAAGAACACCCGCCACTCGCTGGAGGCCACCCGCCGCCTGTCGGAGATGACCGACACCGGCTGGCCGGTCCTGGTCTCCCTGTCCAACAAGGACTTCGTCGGCGAGACCCTCGACAAGCCGGTCAAGGAGCGCCTGCTGGGCACCCTGGCCACGACGGCCGTCTCGGCATGGCTGGGCGCGCAGGTCTACCGCGTCCACGAGGTCGCCGAAACCCGGCAGATCCTCGACATGGTCCGCTCCATCCAGGGCCTGCGCCCCCCGGCGGTGGCCCGCCGCGGCCTGGCCTGAGACACCACTAGGGGGTGTCCGGTGGATCAGGGCCGGGCCCGGGCCGCCTGGCACCGCGCCTTGCCGCGTTGTCGTCGGTCGTCGATGCTCCGCATGGACTCCCTCCTCCGCCTTGCAATGCACGGCACCAGACGACCCGGGCTATCCGACCCTGATCCACCGGACACCCCCTAGCCCGCCCGGCTCCCGGCGGCCGGGGGCCGCGGGGAGCCGGGCCGGGGGGCTACTTCCCGACTTCCTTCGTCACCAGCGCGATCGCCTCTTCCACGTCGTCCGTGACGTGGAAGAGGTACAGGTCCTTCTCCGAGGCCTTGCCCTGGGCGATCACGGTGTTCCGCAGCCAGTCGACCAGGCCGCTCCAGTACTCGGTGCCGAACAGCACGATCGGGAACCGGGTGATCTTCTGGGTCTGGACCAGGGTCAGCGCCTCGAACAGCTCGTCCAGCGTGCCCAGGCCCCCCGGCAGGACGACGAAGCCCTGGCTGTACTTCACGAACATCGTCTTGCGGACGAAGAAGTACCGGAAGTTCAGCCCCAGGTCGACGTGCTGGTTGAGCCCTTGCTCGAAGGGCAGCTCGATGCCGAGGCCGACCGAGATGCCGTTGGCCGCGCGGGCGCCCTTGTTGGCCGCCTCCATCGCTCCGGGACCGCCGCCGGTGATCACCGCGAAGCCGGCGTCCACCAGCGCGCTCCCGATCCGTACGCCCGCGTCGTACTCCGGCGTCCCCGCCGGGGTGCGGGCCGAACCGAACACGCTGATCGCGGGCGGCAGCTCGGCGAGCGTGCCGAAGCCCTCGATGAACTCCGACTGGATGCGCAGGACCCTCCAGGGATCGGTGTGCACCCACTCGGAAGGCCCGGCGGAGTCCAGCAGCCGCTGGTCCGTCGTACTGCCGGCCTTGATCTGGCTCCGCCTCCTCAGCACCGGCCCGAGCAGCTGCTCCTCGGGCTGACGGCGAGCGTTACCTTCGGGGTTGCCCATGATGTGCTCCCTCCTGCTGATCGTTGGATCAGGTTAGGCGCACGAAGGTGACCGGAAGCGGAATTCACGAGGTCAACCAGGCGCGGAGTCGTTCCTCGCAGTGCAGGATCGCCTTCGTCTCGACGCGTTCGTCGACCTTGTGCGCCAGCAGGGCGTCGCCCGGGCCGTAGTTGACCGCCGGGACGCCGAGCGCGCTGAAGCGGGAGACGTCCGTCCACCCGAACTTCGGCATGGCCCGCCCGCCGACCGCCTCCATGAAAGCCGCGGCCGCCGGGTGGGAGAGGCCGGGGAGGGCGCCGCCGGAGGAGTCGTCCACCACGAACTCGGCGATGTCGCAGTCCGCGAACACCTCCCGTACGTGGGCCAGCGCGTCGGCCTCGCTGCGGTCCGGGGCGTAGCGGAAGTTGACCGTCACCGTGCACGCGTCGGGAATGACGTTGTTGGCGACGCCGCCCTCGATGCGGACCGCGTTGAGGCCCTCGTGGTACTCCAGGCCGTCGATGACCGGCCTGCGGGGCTCGTACGCCGCGAGCGTGGCCAGGATCGGGCTCGCCGAGTGGATGGCGTTGGAGCCCATCCAGCTGCGGGCGGAGTGGGCGCGCTCGCCGGAGGTGCGCAGCAGCACGCGCAGGGTGCCCTGGCAGCCGCCCTCGACCTCGGCGTTCGAGGGCTCCAGCAGGACCGCGAAGTCGCCCGTGAGCCAGTCGGGGTGGGCTGCCGCGACCTTGCCGAGGCCGTTGAGGTCGGCGGCGACCTCCTCCTGGTCGTAGAAGACGAAGGTGAGGTCCCGGTTCGGCGCGGGGACGGTCGCGGCGATGCGCAGCTGCACGGCGACACCGGACTTCATGTCCGTGGTGCCGCAGCCCCACAGCACGTCGTTCTCGTCGAGGCGGGACGGGACGTTGCCGGCGATCGGCACGGTGTCGAGGTGGCCGGCGAGTACGACGCGCTCGGCGCGCCCGAGGTTCGTACGGGCGACGACGTTGTTGCCGAAGCGGTCCACGGTGAGGTGCGGCAGGCCGCGCAACGCGTGTTCCACGAGGTCGGCGAGTACCTTCTCGTCGCCGCTCACGGACGGAATGTCGACGAGCCGGGCGGTCAGCTCGGCAGCGTCCAGGGTGAGGTCCAGCTCGGATTCGGACATGGTCCCGACCCTAACGCCCCGGGCTGCGGCGGGGCCTCGTACGTCCGGCCGGTGGACGCGTCATATGCCTCAAGTACGGTGGGCCGCGTGTCCGAGATCCGTGATCCCCGTCCTCGTCGCCGCAGGCCGTTCCGTACGGCCGTGGGCCTGCTCGTTCTCCTCGCGGTGATCGGCTATCTCGCCGTGCAGCGCGCTTCGAACGGCGGTGGCGGCGCCCCGTTCTGCCTGGCCGGCGCGAACGCGGCCGACCAGGGTGGAACATCCGAATCGTACGAAATGTCCCTGGAGCAGGCGGCGAACGCGGCGACGATAGCCGCCGTCGGCGTCGCCAAGGGCCTGCCGGACCGGGCCGTGACCATCGCGCTCGCGACCGCCATGCAGGAGTCCTCGCTGCGCAACCTCGACCACGGCGACCGGGACTCGCTGGGCCTCTTCCAGCAGCGGCCCTCGCAGGGCTGGGGCACTCCGGAGCAGATCACGGACCCGGTCTACTCGGCCGGGATCTTCTACGACCGCCTCGTCGAGGTGCCGGGGTACTCGCGGCTGCCGCTGACGGTGGCCGCGCAGAAGGTGCAGCGCAGCGGTTACCCGCAGGCGTACGCGAAGCACGAGCCGGACGCGACCGTGCTGACGGCGGCCTTCGCCGGCGGCGGCACCCTGCACTGCGGCGGGCCCGCGCCCGAGGGACCGGGCGACCCGGAGAGGGTGCGGGCCGACCTGACCCGGATCTTCGGCAAGGACGCGCTGCACACCCTTCCCCCGCAGGCCGCCCGGGCCGGTCGGGACAGCGGCGGGGGCCGCGGCGTCGCGGAGGCCGAGGTCACCCTGGTGGAGAAGCGCGACGGCGGCGAGGCCGCGACGCGACGCAGCCGGGCGATGGCCCACTGGGCGGTGGCCAACTCGCGCGAGCTGGGCATCTCCCGGGTCTCCTACGGCCCGCGCGGCTGGGTCGCGGGGCAGGACAAGGGCCGGTGGCAGAACCGGGGCGGCGCGGAGGCGAAGAACGGCGACGGGGGTCCCCACGACGCGGCGCCGGGCGAGGTGCGGATCTTCCTGGCCCGCTGAACTCCGGACGCTCCGGGGCGCTCCGGATTGCGCCGGGCACGGGCACACGGGCACGGGGGCACACGTACGAGCGATCACCCCTGCGGGGGGACCGGTCGGGCGGTCCACGGATTCCGGAGAGAGGCGGAAGCCCTGGTCGGCGCGCATCCGGTGCTCTTGTCGCGGAAGCCGATTAAACGATGCGTTACCGATCCTTTACCCGCCGGTGCCGCAACTCCACCCGCCCCCCGAGCGGTTATCACGGCGTACCTCAGCCGCTACCGCTTAGGAGCAACATGTCCCTCCCCCTGACCCGTCGGATCGCCCGTGCCGCGCTGCTCCTCGCAGCCGGGGCAGCGCCCGTGGTCGGTGCGGCCGGCGCGGCCAACGCCGCCGGTCTGGAGTCCGTGCCGCAGCTGGGCGCACTCACCGCCACGGACGCCCCCGAGGCGACCACGGACGCGACCGCGGACGCGGCCACGGGCGCCGTGGACACCGCCGGTGCCGCCACCAAGACCCTGCCGGCGCCCGCCGGCGACGTGGCCGGTACCGCGGGAGGCCTGCTCGGCGGGCTGCCCACGGCGCAGGAGCTGCCGGTGTCCGAGCTGCCCGTGGGCAGTGTCCTGCCGGCGGGACTGCCCGGCGGCGCGCCGCTCGGCAGCTGATACACCGCAGGACCACCGAGGGGGCCGGGAGTGCGCACTCCCGGCCCCCTCGGGCCGTTCGGGCCCGGTCCGGGGCCCCGTACCCCGCCGGCGGTTCAGCCGAGGCGCTTGACCGCCGCCTCCACGCGCTCGTCGGTGGCGGTGAAGGCGACCCGCACGAACCGCGCGCCCGCCTCTCCGTAGAAGTCGCCCGGCGCGACCAGGATGCCCAGGCCCGCGAGGTGGGCGACGGTGTCCCAGCAGGGCTCGTCCCGGGTCACCCACAGGTAGAGGCTCGCCTCGCTGTGCTCGACCCGGAAGCCGTGCGCCTCCAGCGCCGTACGCAGCGCCGCGCGGCGGGCCGCGTAGCGCTCGCGCTGCTCCTCGACGTGGCGGTCGTCGCCGAGCGCCGCCACCGTGGCCGCCTGCACCGGGGCCGGGGTCATCATGCCGCCGTGCTTGCGGATCTCCAGAAGCTCGCCGAGCACGTCCGCGTCACCGGCGATGAAGGCGGCCCGGTAACCGGCCAGGTTGGAGCGCTTGGAGAGGGAGTGGACGGCGACGATCCCCTCGTACGAGCCGCCGCACACGTCGTCGTGGAGGACGGAGACGGGCTCGGCCTCCCAGCCCAGCTCCAGGTAGCACTCGTCGCTGAAGAGCAGGATCCCGTGCTCGCGCGCCCAGGCCACGATCCGGATCAGCTCCTCCTTGGCGAGGACCTTCCCGGTGGGGTTGGAGGGGGAGTTGAGCCACAGCAGCTTCACACCGGCCGGGTCGAGCTCCATCGGGTCGTCGTAGACGACCGCCTCCGCGCCGCACAGCCGCGCGCCGACCTCGTACGTGGGGTAGGCGAGCCGGGGGTACGCGACCTTGTCGCCCGCACCGAGGCCCAGCTGGGTCGGCAGCCAGGCCACCAGTTCCTTGGAGCCGACGACCGGCAGGACGTTGCGGTGTCCGGCGGCGCTCGCGCCGAGGCGGCCGCGCAACCAGCCCGTGATCGCGTCGCGCAGGGCGACCGTGCCCCACACCGTCGGGTAGCCCGGGGAGTCGGCGGCCTCGACCAGGGCGCGCTGGATCAGCTGGGGGACCGGGTCCACGGGCGTGCCGACCGACAGGTCGACGATGCCGTCCGCGTGGGCCGCCGCCGTGGCCTTGTACGGCTCCAGCTTGTCCCAGGGGAAGGCGGGAAGACGGTCGGATACTGCGGCCACGGTGGTCTCTGCTCTCTCTGAGTGCTGGTTGCGGGGTCGGAAAACACTTCGGTCCCGTGCGGCGGAAAGGCCGTACGGGACCGAGGGGCGCTTCTGCCGTGAAAGGTCAGTGCTCGCCGTTGATGCCGGCGGGCAGCGCAGCGATGAAGGGGTGATCGCGCTCGATCAGGCCCAGCTTGGAAGCACCACCGGGCGAACCGAGCTCGTCGAAGAACTCGACGTTCGCCTTGTAGTAGTCCTTCCACTCTTCCGGAGTGTCGTCCTCGTAGAAGATGGCCTCGACCGGGCAGACCGGCTCACAAGCACCACAGTCGACGCACTCGTCCGGGTGGATGTACAAGGACCGCTGGCCCTCGTAGATGCAGTCGACGGGGCACTCTTCGATGCATGCCTTGTCCTTGACGTCGACACAAGGCTCCGCGATGACGTAGGTCACGCTCTCGTTCCTCCTCGGTAGGGCTTTCCATATCGCGCGGGAGCGCGGCGTCGTCGATGCCCGCCCCTAGTATCTCCGTTCCCGGGCACGATCCGAACAGGAGGGGCGGACAGAGCTGTGGAAATCACTGCGGGTGGACTGCTGGAGGTCCGAATTACCCCGGCTGACGTGGGTAAACGAGTCTCTGTACGACGGGTGGAGGCCGGACTGAGCGGATCACCCGAGTTCACGGACACGGTCGGTGTTCTCACATCCTGGAACGAGGGTGTGCTGCTGATCACAAAGAAGGACGGGCAGTCCGTCCGCATCGCGGAATCGTCGCTGGTGGCGGGCAAGATCGTGCCTCCGGCGCCGGCCCGGCGGCGTGGCCCGGCGGCCTCCTTCGAGGAGCTGACGAGGGTCGCGGCGCGGTCCTGGCAGCCGCTGGAGAGCGAGCAGCTGGGCGAGTGGACGCTGCGGGCGGCCGCCGGATTCACCCGGCGGGCCAATTCGGTGCTGCCGCTCGGCGACCCGGGCATACCGCTGGACGATGCACTCGAGCGAGTGACCTCCTGGTACGCGGAACGAGGACTTCCGGCCTATGTCCAGGCCGCGACCGGGGCCGCCGGCACCCAGGAGCTGCTCTGCGCGGAGCTGGAGCGGCGGGGCTGGGTGGCCGAGGTGTCGGCGGAGGTACGGATCTGCGCGCTGGCGCCGCTGGGCGACGTGGACGCGCCCGCCGCCGGGTCCGTACGTCTGACCCGTGTCCCGGACGAGGCGTGGCTCGGGCGCTACGGGAAGGTCAGCGACCCGGACCTGGCCCGGCGGATGCTGGTCGAGGGGCCGTCGGTGTGGTTCGCGGCGCTGCCCGGGGGCCGGGCCATCGGGCGCTGTGTGGTGGACGGGCGGTGGGCCGGCTTCTCGGCGGTGGCCGTCGATCCCGCGCACCGGCGCGAGGGCCTGGCGACGGCGGTGATGGCCGCGCTGGCGCGGCGGGCCCTGGAGGAGGGCGCGTCGGCGGCGTGGCTGCAGGTGGAGACGGACAATGCGGGGGCGCTGGCGCTGTACGACGCAATGGGCTTCGCGACGCACCACATGTACCACCACTACCGGGCGTCCGAGTGAGTTCGTCGGCCTGGCGGGAGCGGTTCGCGGCGGAGGCACGGTCCGAGCGGCCCGATCTGGCGCTGCTGTGTCTGCTGCTGGCGACGGAGGCGGACCCGGAGCTGGACGAACGCGGCATGGACTGGGCGCAGATCGAGCTGGACCGGCTGGCCGGGATGCTGCCGTACGGACTGCGGGGCGGCCGGGCGTGGGCGTCGGCTGTGACGGAACTGCTGGGTGGGCGCCTGGGCTTCCACGGCACCCCGGCGGACTACGACCGGCTGTCGTCCTCGCTGCTGCACGAGGTGCTGCGGCGGCGGCGCGGGCTGCCGATCCTGCTGTCGGTGGTGTGGCTGGAGGTCGCCCGGCGGGCGGGGGCGCCGGTGTACGGGCTGGGGCTGCCGGGGCACTTCGTGGTGGGCTTCGGGGATCCGGAGGAGGGCGTGGTGGTGGACCCGTTCGCGGGCGGCGCCTCCCTGGGCGCCGGGCCCGCGGAGCTGGCGGCGCAGCCGCGTACGCCGGCCAGGACGCTGGACATCGTGCTGCGGATCCTGACGAACATCCGGGCGTGGGCGTCGGCCCGCCCGGAGCAGTCGGGGGTGGCCCTGTGGGCGCTGGAGCTGTCGCTGCTGCTGCCTTCGCATCCGGCGGCGCTGCGGTACGAGCGGGCGCGGCTGCTGGTGGAGCGGGGCTCCTTCCAGGAGGGGGCGGCGGAGCTGGAGGCGTACGCCGCCGTGGTGGCCGCGGTGGACGCGGACGCGGCGGCCCGCCTCCGCGCCGAGGCCGCCGCCGCCCGCGCCTTGCTGAACTGACCCGACCCCGCCCGCGGCCACGGCCGCACCCTCCTCGGCCGACGGCCACCCCCACCCCCGGCGAAGCCGAACCAGCCCCGCCGGCGGCCAAACCCAGCCTCGCCGGCGTTTGAGGCGCGGGGTCTGGGGCGGAGCCCCAGGAAACCCGGCTCCGCCGGCGCACCCTCAGCCTCGGCGGCGGCCGCACCCAGGCTCGGCGGCGCCAAACCCGGCCTCGCCGGCGGCCAAACCCAGCCTCGCCGGGGGTTTGGGGGGGGGGGGGGGGGGGGGGGCCCAGGAAAAACAATTTCCCACGGGAAAGAGGGGTTCGGGCGGGAG
>NZ_JBVHVF010000047.1:0-21331 GCF_055564955.1 Streptomyces sp. NPDC028910
CCCCCCCCCCCCCCCCCCCCCCCCCCCCCCCCCCCCCCCCCCCCCCCCCCCCCCCCCCCCCCCCCCCCCCCCCCCCCCCCCCCCCCCCCCCCGGGCCCGTTCCCACGCTCGCCTCCCGCATCCGGTTTCTCGTGCCTCCCGGTTACGCCTAACGGGTGGCGGAGGCGGCGGGGGCGTACGTACGGCGCAGGAAGCGGCGCAGCGCGGCGATGTCGAACTGGACCACGGCGACGCCCTCGGGGGAGTGGAACTCGACGATCGCCTGGACGCGGCCGCAGGGCCAGATGCGTACGTCTCCGGTCCCCGTCGGGGCCTGGAGGCCCGCCTCCAGCAGGGCGCGGGGGAAGACCCACTCGTTGTCGGTGCCCTCGGGCGACAGGTCGGCGGGGAAGACGATCCGTACGGCCAGCGGCTCGGCGTGGGCGAAGCGCAGCGCGACCGGGATCGTGCGGTAGAGCGGATCGTCGGTGATCACACGGGCGCGGACCCGCTCCTCGATGGCGGTCGTGGTCGCTGGTGGGTTCTCGGCGGTGGCTGACATCGACCCGACTCCTCGAAATCGGAACATATGCGTCCGTTTGTCCGTCCAGCCTCGCACATTCCGACGAAACCGCACGGTTCTCTTTGTGACGTCGCCGCTCTTGCCAACCATTTGCAATTGGGCACTATTCTTGAACGGTTAAAGACGGTGTGAGAAGCGGAGCCCCTCCATGCACGTGCCCGACGGATTCATCAACGCACCCGTGTCGGTGGCCGCCGGAGTGGCGGCCGCCGCCGCGGTGGCCGTCAGCCTCCGCGGGGCCCGACGGGAACTCGACGAGCGGACCGCGCCGCTCGCCGGCCTCGTCGCCGCCTTCATCTTCGCCGTCCAGATGCTGAACTTCCCGGTCGCCGCCGGCACCAGCGGCCACCTGCTGGGCGGGGCGCTCGCCGCGATACTCGTGGGCCCCTACACCGGCGTGCTGTGCGTGTCCGTCGTCCTGCTCATGCAGGGCATCCTCTTCGCCGACGGCGGGCTGACCGCCCTCGGCGTGAACATCACCGTCATGGGCGTCGTCACCGTCGTGGTCGCACACGTGATCTTCCGCGGGCTGGTCCGGATCCTGCCGGCCACGCGCCGCTCGGTCACCGTGGCCGCCTTCGCCGGTGCCCTGCTCTCGGTGCCCGCCGCGGCCGCCGCCTTCACCGCCGTCTACGCCGTCGGAGGCACCACCGACGTGGCCCTCGGCAAGGTGCTCACCGCCATGGTCGGCGTCCACGTGCTCATCGGCATCGGCGAAGCCGCCATCACGGCGGCGACCGTGGGCGCCGTGATCGCCGTACGGCCCGACCTGGTCCACGGGGCCCGCGGGCTGACCACGCCGCTGAAGCTGCGCGTCGACGGCGCGCTCGTCGACGTACCGGCCGCCGCCGCGCCCGCGGCCGTGGGCGCGGGCGCCGGCTCGGCCAAGAAGGTGTGGGCGACCGGCCTGGTCACGGCGCTCGTCCTCGCCGGGTTCGTCTCCTTCTACGCCTCCGCCAGCCCCGACGGCCTGGAGAAGGTCGCCGCGGACCAGGGGATCGACCAGAAGGTCGAGGACCACGCGGCCGCCGGCTCCCCGCTCGCCGACTACGGCGTCAAGGACGTCGACGACGCCCGGCTGTCCGGCGGCCTCGCCGGGGTCATCGGCGTCGGGGTGACCGTCGTCGCCGGCACCGGGATCTTCTGGGCCGTGCGCCGCCGCCGGACCGGAGAGCTGACCGCCACCTCCGCGTCGGCGGGCTGACATGGGCGCCGGCCACGCCCACAAGCTCTACCGGCACGGCCACTCACCCGTCCACGACCTGCCGCCGCACTGCAAGCTCGCCGCGACCTTCGCCTTCGTCGTGGTCGTCGTGTCCACGCCGCGCGAGGCGGTGTGGGCCTTCGGCCTGTACGCCGTCCTCATCGCGGCGGTCGCGGCCGTGGCCCGGATCCCGGCCGGCTTCCTGCTGCGGCGGCTGCTGATCGAGGTCCCCTTCGTCGCCTTCGCCGTGCTCATGCCCTTCGTGGCCGAGGGCGAGCGGGTGGAGGTCCTCGGCATGTCACTCAGCGTCTCCGGCCTGTGGGGCGCCTGGAACGTCCTCGCCAAGGGAACGCTCGGCGTGGCCGCGTCCGTCCTGCTCGCCTCGACGACCGAACTGCGCGCCCTGCTGCTGGGCCTGCAGCGCCTCAAGCTGCCGCCGCTGCTCGTACAGATCGCCTCCTTCATGATCCGCTACGGCGACGTGATCAGCGACGAGCTGCGCCGGATGTCCATCGCCCGCCGCTCGCGCGGATTCGAGGCCGGCGGGATCCGGCACTGGGGGGTGCTGGCCAAGACGGCCGGCGCGCTGTTCATCCGCTCCTACGAGCGCGGCGAGCGGGTCTACCTCGCCATGGTCAGCCGCGGCTACGCCGGCTCGATGCCGGTGATCGACGAAGTCGCGGCCACGCGCGCCCAGTGGGCGTACGCGGCCGTACTCCCGGTGACGGCGCTCGCCGTCTGTCTGATGGGATGGACGCTATGACTGGGATGGACGACGCCATGACCGCACCCTCCTTGGAACCCTCACTGGAGGTGACCGGCCTCGCCTACGCCTACCCCGACGGCCACCAGGCCCTCTTCGGGGTGGACCTGACCGTCGGGCGCGGTGAGCGGGTCGCCCTCCTCGGCCCCAACGGCGCCGGCAAGACCACGCTGGTGCTGCACCTCAACGGCATCCTCGGCGGCGGCGTCGGCTCGGTGACCGTGGCCGGGCTGCCGGTCGAGAAGCGGAACTTCGCCGAGGTCCGGCGCCGGGTCGGGATCGTCTTCCAGGACCCCGACGACCAGCTGTTCATGCCGACCGTGCGGGAGGACGTGGCCTTCGGACCGGCGGCGGCCGGCCTGCGGGGCGCCGAGCTGGAGGAGCGGGTGCGGGCCGCCCTGGACCAGGTCGGGATGGCGGACTTCGCCGACCGGCCGCCGCACCACCTGTCCTTCGGGCAGCGCCGCCGGGTCGCGGTGGCGACCGTCCTGGCCATGCGGCCCGAGATCCTGGTCCTCGACGAGCCCTCGTCCAACCTGGACCCGGCCTCGCGCCGCGAGCTCGCGGACATCCTGCGCTCGCTCGACGTGACGGTGCTGATGGTGACGCACGACCTGCCGTACGCGCTGGAACTGTGCCCGCGTTCGGTGATCCTCAGCGAGGGGGTCATCGCGGCGGACGGCCGTACGCAGGAGCTCCTGTGCGACGAGCAGCTGATGCGGGCCCACCGGCTGGAGCTGCCCTTCGGCTTCGATCCCCGTTCCGTCGTGGTGGCATAAGGACCGGTCGTCGATTGTTGGGTTGCTCGTGAACATCCAGGGTGTGGTGGCGGAGGGCTTCGAGCCCGTCAAGGACGCGTTCGTACGCAACTTCGAGGTGCTCGGGGACCGGGGCGCGGCCGTGGCCGTGTACCGCGACGGTCGCAAGGTCGTCGACCTGTGGGGCGGCACCGAGGACGCCGACGGCACGGAGCCGTGGACCGAGGACACCGCGCAGATCGTCCGCTCCGCGACCAAGGGCGTGGCCGCCGCCGTACCGCTGCTGCTGCACCAGCGGGGGCTGCTCGACCTGGACGCGCCGGTGGGCTCGTACTGGCCGGAGTTCAAGGCGGGCGGCAAGGAACGGACCCTGGTCCGCGACCTGCTCGCGCACCGCGCCGGCATCCCGGCGCTGGACCGGGGGCTGAGCGCCGCCGAAGCCGCGGACGGGGTGTCCGGAGCGCGTGCGGTCGCCGCGCAGCAGCCCTTCTGGGAGCCGGGCACCGCGCACGGCTACCACGCGCAGACCTACAGCTGGCTGCTGTCCGAGCTGGTGCTGCGGGCGACCGGCCGCACGCTGGGCTCCGTCCTGGCGGAGGAGATAGCCGAGCCGCTCGGTGTGGACTTCTGGATCGGCCTGCCGCAGGCCGAGGCCCACCGGGTGGGCCGGGTGGCCCCGGTCGAGCCGCCTTCGAGCGCGGGCATGCTCCGGACCCGGCCGCGGCGAAACGTTTCCGAGGCCTACGCCGACCCGGACTCCCTCACCCGCCGCGCCTTCGCCGCCATCGACCCGCTGCCCGACGAGAACGACCCCGGCTACCGGGCGGCCGAGCTCCCGGCCTCGAACGGCATCGGCACGGCCCGCGCCCTGGCCCGCTTCTACGGGGCCACCATCGGCGTGGTGGAGGACGGCGCGCGGATCTTCACCCCGGCCACCACGGCGCTGGCCGCGCGGGAGTTCTCGGCCGGCCCCGACCGGGTGCTGGTCGTGAACACCCGCTTCGGCCCCGGCTACATGCTGCACGGCCCGGCCTCGCCGCTGCTCTCGCCCGCCTCCTTCGGCCACCCGGGCCGAGGCGGATCCCTCGCCTTCGCGGACCCGGAGGCGGGCATCGGCTTCGGCTACATCACCAACGCCCTGGCCACGTCGGTCACCGCCGATCCGCGGGCGCAGGCGCTGGTCCGAGCGGTCCGCGCCGCGCTGGCCTAGCCTCCATCCGGACCAGCCGGGGCCGGGTTTGACTCCTTGGGGTGGACATACCGCCCGAGCCGCCCGGAAACCCTTCGTACCCACTTAGATGCACAGAGTAATGATCCAGTGTCCGTCCGTCGGGCATCTCGGAAGGATCCTCTGTGCGCAAGACCACCGCCGCCGCCCTCCTCCTGACGCTGGGGCTGTGCGCCTCGGCGACAGCCGCGCCCGGCGCCGTTGCCGCCGCCGCTGCCGCACCTCCCGCCGCCGCACCTCCCGCCGCCGCACCTCCCGCTGCCGCTCCGGTACCGACCGTCTTCATCGGCGACTCCTACACCGCCAACTTCGGCATCGCCCCGATCGGCCGTCCGCAGATGTGTTTCCGGGCCACCGAGAACTACCCCGCCAAGGCGGCCGCGCAGCTCGCGTCCGCCGGCGTCCCCCTCGACGTCCAGGCCGACGTGTCCTGCGGCGGCGCCGAAGTCCGCCACGTGTGGGACGCGCAGCGCCTGCCGCCGTTCGGGTTCCAGACCGTCAGTGCGCAGAAAACCGCTCTCACGCGGGACACGAAGCTGGTCGTGGGCAGTCTGGGCGGCAACACGATCGGCTTCGCCCACATCATCAAGCAGTGTTCGCAACGGCTCCGGGGCAGCGAGGGGCTGGTCCTGCCCGCCGACCCCGTCGACGCGTCCCACCCCGCCTCGGAGTGCGCCACGTTCTTCAAGGGCGAGGCCGGGGCCGCCTGGCTCGACCGGCGCTTCACCGAGGTCCTCCAGGACCTCGACCGCATGGTCGACCAGATCAAGGAGAAGTCGCCCCACGCCGAGGTCGTACTGGTGGGCTACCCCCGGATCGTGCCCGAGGACACCACCAAGTGCCTCCAGAGCATCCCGAACGGCGTGGAGAAGCCGCTCGCGGACATCGAGCAGGACGCACTGAAGTTCCTGGACACCGGCGTCCAGCAGCCCCTCAACGACCTCATGAAGGACGTGGCCCGGGACACGGGCGCGACGTTCGTCGACCTCTACAGCCGGACCGGGACCAACACCGCCTGCGACGGCGCCCGACGCGGCATCGGCGCCATGCTGGAAAAGTCCGAGGCGCAGTTCGGAGCACAGAAACTCCCCTGGTACGTCCACCCCAACCGCACGGGTCGTGACATCCAGGCCGCAGTGGTCGCGGACGCGATCGAAGAGGTCCTCGGCTCCAAGTAGCCGGCCGTACGACAGGACGCCCCGGCCCCCGGCCCCCGGCCGGGGCGTCCTCCCGCCGCACCAGGCCCGTGCGAGGGGCGCGTCAGGAGGAAGGGGCGCGTCAGGAGGAGAGGACCTCGGCGACGATCGGGCCCGCCGTCTCGCCGCCGCGGCCGCCGCCCTCGACCATCGCGGCCGCGGCCACGTCGCCGCTGAAGCCGGTGAACCAGCTGTCCGGGCTGCCCGCGCCGTCGACCTCCGCGGAGCCGGTCTTCGCGCCCTTGTCACCGCCGACCGAGGCCATCACGTCGCGGCCGGTGCCGCTGGTCGCCGTCAGCCGCATCATGCCGACGAGCTGCTGGTGGACCGAGGGCTTCATCCGCCGCTGCGCCGTCGCGATCGTCCGGCCGTCGAGCTCCGGCGAGACCAGCAGCGGCTGGCGGAACACGCCGCTGCGCGCCGTCGCGGTGATGGACGCGACGTTCAGCGGGTTCATGGTGATCCTGCCCTGCCCGATGTACGCGGCGGCCTCCTCCGCGCCCGTCGCCGTCGGGACCTTGCCGTCGGTGGACTCCACGCCCGTCTTCCAGTCCAGGTCGATGCCGAAGACCTCCTTGGCCTCCTTCGACAGGGCGGCGTCGTCCTTCACGCCGTCGATGGGCTTGATGAAGGCGGTGTTGCAGGACTTGGCGAAACTGGTCGCGAAGTTCGCGTCCGGCAGATGGAAGTTCTTCAGGTTGTGGAAGGTGCGCCCGCCCCAGACCACCTCCTTCGTGCACTCCGCCGGCTTGTCGGCGGCGACCAGGCCGCGGTCCAGCAGCATCGCCGCCGTCACGATCTTCATCGTGGATCCGGGCGCGCGGTTACCCGCCATCGCCGCGTTGTAGCCGTCCTTGCGGTGGTTGGCGACGGCCAGGATGTGTCCGTTGCTCGGCTTGACGGCGACCACCGAGGCCTCGGGGTACTTGGCCACCGCCCGCTCGGCAGCCGCCTGCACCTTCGCGTCCAGGTACGTCTTGAGGGTGCTCGGCTCACCCTCGACCAGGGTCAGCAGGGTCCGCTTGGGCGCGCCCTGGACGGCCGGCTCGATCCACACCTCGGCGCCGGGTTTGCCGCCCGCCTTGCCGCCGTAGGTCTGGCGCAGCTGGTCGAGGATCGGCCGCAGTGAGGGGTACTTCTGCGCGGTCAGCTCCTCGCCGTTGCGGTCCACGGCCCTGACGGGCGGGCTCGCGGGGGCGCCGGCGCGCAGTTTCTCGTCCTTCTGGAGCTGCGGGTGGATCACCGAGGGCTGCCAGTCAACCAGCGGCTTCCCGCTGGTCAGCCCACGCACCACGGTGAGCTGGGAGTCGTAGGCGAGGGGCTTGGTGGTGCCCTCGTACGTGATCTCCGCCTCGACCTTGAAGGGCACGGTGGTGCCGGTCGGCGTGCCGGGGGTGATCACCGCCTTGGACACGTGGGCCCTGTTCTTGAAGTCCCCCACGGCGGCCTGCGCGGCCGTCGCGTTGTTCGTCAGGTCGGCGGCCACCCGCTCGTCCCCCGCCGCCCAGGCGGCCAGGAAGGCCTTGGCGGTCGCGGCGGTCTCCTTCGCGCTGACCGGCCCGCTGCCGGCCCGGGCGGAGATGTCGCCGCTCTTCTCGTCACCGCCGTCGTCCCCGACCAGGGCGTACACCCCGTACCCGGCGCCGCCGAGCATCGCGAGAAACACCCCGCCGACGATGGCGGCCTTCGCTGCCCCGTTCACTTGCGTCCCCTCCCCAAGAGCCCCCGTTCTCTGAACATGTTCAAAGAACCCTTGGTGTGGACCTTACGCCGCGAAACGCGTCGGCACACCGTCGTTACCGGACCGGAACATCCCCGGAGACATGTCCTCCGCCGCCGCGCACCGGCCCAGTGATGACATGAGCGCGATGAACGTCGCGCACCCCGTGGAACCGGCCCGTATCGACGCGGCCGCGCCCGAGTTGATCTGGTACACCTCCTACGGCTCGAACATGCACATGGACCGCCTGAGCTTCTACCTCGCGGGAGGCACCCCTCCCGGCTCCCTGCGCAGCCATCCCGGCTGCCGCGATCGCCGCGCGCCGCAGCGTTCGGTGCCGGTCGAGCTGCGAGGCCGGCTGTACTTCGCCACGCGCTCCCCGGTGTGGACCGGCGGCCGGGGCTTCTACGACCCGGCGGCGCCGGGCCGCACGAGGGCGCGCGCCCACCTGGTGACGGCGCAGCAGTTCTCCGACATCGCCGCTCAGGAGATGTACCGCGAGCCCGGGAGCGACGTCGACCTCAGCACGGTGCTGCGCTCGGGGCGCGACGAACTGGGACCCGGCCGCTACGAGACGCTGATCTGCGCCGGCGTCCTGGAGGGCATCCCCGTGCTGACCTTCACGGCCCCGTGGTCCATGGGCGACGTGGCCTGGGTCAAGCCGTCCGCCGCGTACGTGAGGTACCTGGCGGCGGGCATCCTGGAATCCGGCCCCTGGGACGAGCGCTCGACGGCCGCCTACCTCGCGAACTGCCCAGGAGCGGCCGGCCACTGGAGCCCGTCCCAGATCCTGGACCTCCTGACGACGCGGCCCTCGACCTGACAACGCAGACGTGCTGGAGCGCGTAGAAGAGGCCCTGCACGTGCGACTGGATCGGCAGGCACTCGTACGCAAGCGCCGCTCCCTGGGAGGCCCTACGGAGCGGGGCACGTGGGTGCGTATCGAGAGGCGGGGCTTCGAGCGGATCGGCCCGCAGGGCTGGAACGGGACCGAGGCCGCTGCCGTACTGGCGGAAACATGAGCGCCAGGACGACCCAAGCCCGCTGACCCAACGGCCAGAGGTGCGCGGTACCGGCCCCGGCTCGGGGATATCGGCCGAAGAGTTCCGGGTTCGAGTCCCGGGGTGGGCACTCGAACCCGGAACCGGGGGCTTACCGTCCCGAAGGGTCGATGACGTTGCCGTTGGAGCAGTTGTTGGTGTGATCGCCAATCCAGTCGCCGAGGACTGGAACTGCGGCGACCTCCTGGTAGCAGACGGCGGCGGCAGTAAAGTTCCAGTTGTTGGCCGCGTTGATTCCGCCGCCAAAGTTGCTGTCGTTGTCGGCGTGGGCGGGGCCGGCGAGGGCAACACTCGCGAGTACGAGTGCAGCGGTCGTGATGATCTTGTTCATGCCCTGCTGAACGACTGCGCCGGTATCGAGACACGGCCCGTCCTGTTGACCACCAATGTCGGCACACGAGAAGACAGCCGACCCCACCGCTTCGGCCGACCCCATCGACACCGCCCACGCGGCTGCCGTCGCCGCACTGGAGGCGTACCGTCGCGGCCAGTGACGAATTCCGGGAAATCTGCCGCGAGTTGGCTGAGTGCGACGCGCCGGAGAATCATCCATGTTTCGGGAGGCTCGGCCGGCGAAAATCCTGGCTACGGACGGTCAGGACTGCTCTACCTCCGCCATGAGGAGTCGGAGCGTCAGTGAGTGCTTTTCGGGGGGTAGCGCGTTCAGGGCTGCCCGCGCGTAGGCCACCCCGCCGGATACGTCGCCGGACCGGGCGAGCATGAGGCCCCGGTGCATCTCAAGGTGCGTCGCGAACCTGGGTAGCGATGCGGGCAGCTCGCGCCGCGCTGCCTCCTGTGCGGCTACTGCTGTGGTCTCGTCCCCGAGTCGGGCAGCGAGAAGCGAGATGAAGACATTGAGCCGCCACCACGGCACCGCGTAGTCACTGGTCTGTTCGTACGACCCGGCCTTGTCGAACACGCGCCGCCCCTGCACCATGAGCTTCCGCGCGGTGACCACGTCCCCCCTGGACGCTGCAAGGCTGTGGGGCAACGCGCATGCCGTCCCGGGGCTCGCGGACCGCGTCCGCCAGGAGCGGCGTGCGGACTTGGAGAGCCGGGACGGAAAGCTGCTGTCGCTATTCTTCCTGTCGAAATCGTCGGACCCCACGCCTACGAGGAGGATCCGCTGCTGGTGCCGGCCCGGGCGGAGGACGGTAGAACGGCGTCTAATTGACGGAGATCCGTACTGGGTAAACGCCGGAGGCGGAATGCCCTAATGGATTAGCATTCAAACTTCGTGGGCCGGCCCGTCATCTGACGGGTCGGCCCACATCCTTCGAGCCAGACAATCATTTGAGGTGCGCAAGTGAGTGTGATCTTTTTTCCGAATTCTCGATTGTATGAGACTGGATACTGTGTCATCTTTGCGAGGGGTATCTCCGCATCTGAACTTTTGGCCAGGGTGGCGAAAGGTGAAATTCGCCAAATCGAATTAACCCGCATGGAGGCGGAAGCAATTAAGATGCTCGGTGAAGATATCGAGGAGGATTTCGTTTCCGATCTGAGCATGGACGAGCTACGTGGAAGTGGAATCCTGGAGAATAGTGGCCCGCTATTGCGTGCCGGAACCTACGGCAATTGGTCTTTCGTTGTAGAATCCGAGGGCCCGTATCTTGCAGGTGAAGGGGTGCTTGCGGAAGCCTCCCGCAACACGGTCGCGCTATCTGCCCAACTGAGCGAAACGATGGCTGCCTGGATTTCCTATGCGGAGGACGGGGAGGTCGTATCCTCCTTTGATCCCCTATTTCCGGATCAGGATTACGGAAATCGCCCCGGGGCTCTTGATGCGCTCACCGGATTTCGGCAATCCATCACAAGTGGGGAACGTGCAGAGTCCTACGAAAACGCCTTCCGAACAATTCAGCGAGAGCTGGGTTGCGCTGTTCCGGAGGAGATCGACGCGGGTCGCCTTCCTGCCATTCGAATCTCCGGAGGATATTAAGAGGTTGTCTCACGTGGCGTGATGCTCGTGCGGCATGATGCTGGTCGTGGGTGCCGATCTGTCGAAGCGTCTGGTTCCTGGTGAACTCTGGGAACTGGTCGCCCCGTTGCTGCCGTCGTTCGCTGCTCGCCCGCAGGGAGGCGGGACCGCGCCGTGTGACGAGCGGGCCGTGTTCACGGCAGTGGTGTACGTGTTGACCAGCGGATGCGCCTGGCGGCACCTGCCGCCGACGTTCGGTACATCACCCGCGACGGCGCATCGCCGCTTCACGGTATGGACCAAGGCCGGCGTGTGGCGTCGGCTGCACCGGGCCGTGCTGGACGAACTCGGGGCCAGGGGCGACGTGGACTGGACCTCGGCAATCGCCGACGCGGCCTCTGTGCGCGCGAAAAGGGGGGATCGCTGACCGGGCCGAACCCGGTCGATCGCGGCAAGAAGGGCAGCAAACTGCATGTCCTGTCAGACGCCCAGGGCATCCCGCTGGCGGTCGCCGTGTCCGGCGCGAACCTGCACGACAGCCAGGCGTTCAAGCCGCTGATCCTGGCGATACCCGCCATCCGCTCGCGGCGCGGGCCACGCAGGCGGCGACCGGTCAAGATCCGCGCGGACAAGGCGTACTTCTCCGCCGATCACCTCAACTGGCTCCGCGGCCGGGGCCTGGTCCCGCGCATCGCACGTCCCGGTATCGAGTCCGGTAAGCGGCTCGGCCGTCACCGCTGGAAGATCGAGCGGTCGATTGCTTGGCTGTTCGGCTACCGCCGCCTCACGTCCGATACGAGCGAACCGGCAGTCACTTCCTCGCCTTTCTCGGCCTCGCCGCCGCCCTGACCCGCTACAAGAAGCTCTCAAGGCTGAGGTCGGGCGGAGGGAGACCGTTGTGATCTCCCTCCGCCCGAACGTGATCACCAGTCAGGCTGGGGCCGGATTGATCAGGTCCGGGTCACCGGTGCCTGCAGTTCCGTCACCCAGTCCTCACGGTTCTCGGGGCACTCCAGGTTGATCTCGCGGGGGTAACCGTTCGACCGGTAACCGTTGGCGTCGATCCAGCGGGCCAGGGTCTGGGCGGTGGGAAGCACGGTGTCCATCGAACCGCGGTGCACGATGGTCGCCGTCTGGTCGAGGGACGGCAGGTCGAGGATTTGGAAGGCGCCGTGCTGGAGAGGGGCGGAGACCTGGACGGCAGCGTGGACGCTTATCCTGCCGCCACCCTCCGGGGCGTCCTCGTAGTAGGCGACGCCGGGGCCCGTGGGGGTGATAGCCGCCGAGCCCAGGCACCGGAACAGCTGGTCGTAGAGCGGCCCGATGACTGGGCCGATGTCCTCGGGCTCGAAACTCGCGGCGGTTGCGGTCAGCTCCGCCACCCGGATGGTGGGGACGCTCTTGATGACGACGTCGTCCGTGGGCATGTGCCCCTCGCTCTCGATCGCTCGGAGCCTCGCCTCGACTTGGACCAGCCGTGCTCCTGCGGCAGCCATGACGCTCTCC
This sequence comes from Streptomyces sp. NPDC028910, assembly GCF_055564955.1. Taxonomy (NCBI): domain Bacteria; kingdom Bacillati; phylum Actinomycetota; class Actinomycetes; order Kitasatosporales; family Streptomycetaceae; genus Streptomyces; species Streptomyces sp. NPDC028910. The sequence continues at coordinate 11,920 of NZ_JBVHVF010000047.1, forward strand.
AGTTCGGCCCGCCGCAGCCGCAGCATCCCGCGCAGTTCCTCGGCGCTGACCTTCTCGTCCACGATCTCCTGGACCTGCTGGAGGGTGAATCCGAGGTCCTTGAGCGCGATGATCCGGTTGAGGCGGGCGAGCTGGGCAGCGGTGTAATAGCGATAGCCACTGGCGGGGGCGACGTGGGCCGGGCGCAGCAGGCCGGTCGCGTCGTAGTGACGCAGCATCCGGACTGAGACGCGGCCGTGCCGGGCGAAGTCTCCGATGGTGAACATGATGTCTCCGAGCTGACCGCCTGACACGGTGTGAGGGTCAAGAAGCTACTCGACGGCCGAGGGGAAGCGAGAACGCGGGGCTTCATCGGCGCAGGCGCATGGAGTCCCCGTCGAGCGAGCAGTCTGTGACGAGACATCGCCACGTGAGACATCCTCTAAAGGATGCGCAGGTGTCGGGTCGTGATCTCCGCTTTGGCCCTGACTGGAGGGCGGGCGTCAGCCCGTTCTTCGGCTCGGCCCACGAGGGGGGCCACTCGATTGAACTCCGGACAGCATCAAAGCCTGCCCGAGTTGCCGGCCGGCGTACGGCGGCTCCCTGAACATGCCCGACCCGAACCCGAACAGGACACCGGCCAAAGCCGCTCCGGCCGACCGCGTGGTCACCTGACCGGATCAGGTGCCAACTCCTGAAGAATGGAGGGTGGTTCACGCGAGTGGGCCCCGGCGCGGGTAAGGATGCGCCGGGGCCCGGGGAGAGGCCGGAGTCAGGCGGTGACCTCGGCGGGACCGAGACCGGAGGGCGGACACCGGTCAGTTCCTCGGCTCGGTCGAGAAGGTGGGGCGCCAGCTCGGGGCTTGCTTGATCGACTACCTGGAGTCTTCGGCTCTTGGCGTGCTGCGCAACGCGCGTGGCGAGGAGACCCGCCGACCGCCAGCGGCGGTGAGTGACCCAGAGGTGGGGGAACGTGCAGGTCATGCACGACGAAGCCGACGGCCCGCAATACCCACGACAACGACAACGACAACGTAACGACGGCGGCCCCGGCGCTCGCGAGCGCCGGGGCCGTCGTTTTGCCTGCTAGACCCAGGTGTCCAGCCACATGCGGCCGCGCCAGGAGTCCATCGGCAGGGTCCCGCCCGTGTAGATCGGCCAGAAGTAGATGAAGTTCCACACGATCAGCAGGACCAGCACCCCCGCCCCGATCGCGCCCAGGGCCCGTCGGCGCTCGGTCGAGCCGGCCGGGCCCAGCAGGGCGCCGATCATCATCGCCACCGCCAGGCACAGGTACGGGACGAAGACCACCGCGTAGAAGTAGAAGATCGTCCGCTCCTGGTAGTTGAACCAGGGCAGCAGGCCCGCAGCCAGCGCGCACGCGATCGCGCCCGCCCGCCAGTCGCGGCGGAAGAACCACCGCCACAGCACGTACAGCAGCGCGAAGCAGCCCGCCCACCACAGCAGCGGAGTGCCCAGGGCCAGCACCTCGCGGGCGCACTTGCCCGCCTCCGTCGCCGGGCAGCCGTCGGTGCCGGGCTCGGGGGACTCGTAGAAGTAGGAGACGGGCCGGCCCAGCACCAGCCAGCTCCACGGGTTCGACTCGTACGTGTGCCCCGAGGTCAGCCCGACGTGGAACTTGTAGACCTCCGTCTCGTAGTGCCACAGGCTGCGCAGCCACTCCGGCAGGAACGACAGCGAGCTGTTCTGGTCGTGCTTGGCGGCCCAGTCGCGCAGGTAACCGCCCTTGCCGTTGTCCGGACTGAAGATCCACCCCGACCACGAGGCCACGTACGTCACGATCGCGACCGGGACGGTCGACACGAAGGCGGGCAGCGCGTCGCGCCGCAGCATCGCCGCGTACGGGGCGCCCGCGCCGGCGGTACGGCGGGCGGCGGCGTCCCACAGCACGGTGAGGATGCCGAAGAAGGCCAGGATGACGAAGCCGTTCCACTTCGTGCCCGCCGCCAGGCCCAGGCAGACCCCGGCCAGGATCCGGTACGGGCGCCAGCCCAGCCGCAGCGTCTCGGCGATCTTCATGTCGGGCCGGGTCCGGCCCTCCTCGTCCACCGGGAGCGCGTCCGCGAGTCTGGCCCGGGTCCTGTCCCGGTCGATGAGCAGCGCCCCGAAGGCGGCCAGCACGAAGAACATCAGCACCAGGTCGAGCAGTGCGGTCCGGCTCATCACCAGGTGCAGCCCGTCCACCGCGAGCAACGCGCCCGCCAGGCACCCGAGGAAGGTCGAGCGGAAGAGGCGGCGCCCGATCCGGCACAGCATCAGCACCGACAGGGTGCCGAGCACGGCGGTCATGAACCGCCAGCCGAACGGCGTGAAGCCGAACATCCACTCGCCGAGCCCGATGACCCACTTGCCGACGGGCGGATGCACGACGTAGCCCGGGTCCAGCGGCAGCGAGACCCCGTCGGGATTGGCGAGGATCGACTTGTCGATGTCCTTCGGCCAGCTGGCCTCGTAGCCCTGCTTGATCGTGGCCCAGGCGTCCTTGGCGTAGTAGGTCTCGTCGAATATCACCGCCTTCGGCCTGCCCAGGTGCGCGAACCGCAGCACCCCGGCCACCAGCGCCACCAGCAGCGGCCCCGCCCACGAGAGGACGCGCTGCCAGGTACCCCACACATGCGGCGGCAGGCCGAAGGTCATCCACAGCTGCCGGGACGGCCGGGCGTACGGGGGCACCAGGCGGGCGCGGACGTCCGCGCGCGGCGCGGCCGCGGCGACCCGCGCGTAGCCGAAGCCGCGCAGGCGGCGCAGCCAGGTGGGCGGCTCATCTTCGCGTCCCGCCGGTGAGGCGGGCGGGGCCCCCGCGGGGCTGGGCGGCGGCGTCGCGGTACTGGTCACCGGCACATCGTAGGGAAGAGATCTGTGTGCGCCCCAGTAGGCCCTGTCCAGCCGGTCACGCCGGATCGGGGAGCGGCGTCCGGTGCCGTGCGCCCGGCGTGACCCGCGTGACCGGCTGGACAGGGCCTGACGGGGGGCGGCGGGGCGCTGGACTGAGAGGATGGGCGGGTGACAACTGAGCAGCCCCGCGGTACCGAGCGCACCTCGCAGCCCACCTCGCAGCCCACCTCGAAGCCGACCTCGCAGCCCACCTCGCCTGCCGGCGGCGTCCTCGTCCTCGCCGGCACCCCCATCGGCGATCTCGCGGACGCCCCGCCGCGCCTCGCGGCCGAGCTGGAGCGGGCCGACGTGGTCGCCGCCGAGGACACCCGGCGGCTGCGCCGGCTGACGCAGGGCCTCGGCGTGCACACCACCGGGCGCGTCCTGTCGTACTTCGAGGGCAACGAGACGGCGCGCACCCCGGAACTGGTCGAGGCGCTCCAGGACGGCAAGCGCGTGCTGCTCGTGACCGACGCCGGCATGCCCTCCGTCTCCGACCCCGGCTACCGGCTCGTCGCCGCGGCCGTGGAGAAGGACATCAAGGTCACCGCCGTCCCGGGGCCGTCCGCCGTGCTCACCGCGCTCGCCCTGTCCGGGCTGCCGGTGGACCGGTTCTGCTTCGAGGGGTTCCTGCCGCGCAAGGCGGGTGAACGCCTCGGCCGGCTGCGCGAGGTCGAGGGCGAGCGGCGCACGCTCGTCTACTTCGAGGCCCCGCACCGGCTCGACGACACCCTGGCCGCGATGGCCGAGGTCTTCGGCGCCGAGCGGCGGGCCGCGGTGTGCCGCGAGCTGACGAAGACGTACGAGGAGGTCAAGCGCGGCGGGCTCGGCGAGCTCGCGGCCTGGGCCGCCGAAGGCGTGCGCGGGGAGATCACCGTCGTCGTCGAGGGCGCCCCGGCGGCCGGGCCCGGCGATGTGGACGACGAGGAGCTGGTACGCCGGGTGCGGGTGCGCGAGGAGGCCGGGGAACGCCGCAAGGAGGCCATCGCGGCGGTCGCGGCGGAGGCCGGGGTACCCAAGCGAGAGGTGTTCGATGCGGTCGTCGCGGCAAAGAACGCGGCACAAGCGGCAAAGAGCGCGGCACATAAGGTGCCATAAGTCGGTAAAGAGCTAACCTGAAGAGCAAAGCTCGGACCCGCGCACCGGGCGCTTCGGGCATGAGTGGCCCAAAGACCGTCCAACACCAGACAAGCCTGATGCGCTCCCGCCCGGAGAGGCGTCCACTGGCAGAGGCACCAGTGGAACAAGAGGAGCTGGCATGAGTGAGATCGCAGAAACCCCGGCACCCGCGCCCGCCGCGGTACCCGCCCCTGCCCTCGCGACCGGAGTGCAGGTCGTGCACGAGGCGTACTCCTTCGCCTGCATGAAGTGCGGGTACGCGTGGGAGCAGGGGTACGACATCGAACACCACGTGGGCGCCGGCGGTGAGCCCTTCATCATCTACACGATAAAGGGCGAACGAGTCCCGTCCCCGCTGTCGAATCCGACCTGCCTGAACTGCGACGGTCACGTGGTGCGGATCATGCGGGAGGGGCAGGTCTCCTCCGTCCTCGGCATGATCGACCACATCTACCACCACCGCATCGCGCCCGGGATCGCCGGCCCCGTGCCGGCGAGCGCGAACACCCCGCGCCGCCCGCGCAGCCCGAAGCCGCGCAGGACGCCCCCGCCGCGTGACGTGCCCGGACCCGTCTTCATCGACGAGGCCGAGCGGGGCGGCCGGGGCCCGCTCTCCCGGCTGATGGGCCTCTTCCGCCGCTCATAACCGGTCATAAGATCGGCCGTATGAGCACACGCGTTGAGAAGACGCAGCCGAAGGTCGAGAAGACGCAGCCGAAGGACGCACCGCCGCCGCTGCCCGAACCCCTCCGGGTGGCGGTGGCGGACTCGCACACCCACCTGGACATGCAGTCGGGCACCGTCGAGGAGGCCCTCGCGAAGGCCGCCTCGGTGGGCGTGACCACCGTCGTCCAGGTGGGCTGCGACGTGAAGGGCTCCCGATGGGCCGCCGAGACCGCCGCCGCGTACGGACCGGTCCACGCGGCCGTGGCCCTGCACCCGAACGAAGCCCCCCGGATCGTGCACGGGGATCCGGACGGCTGGTCGCGGCAGGGTGCCCGGGCCGGCGGCGGCGAGGCCGCGCTGGAGGAGGCGCTGGCCGAGATCGAGGCGCTGGCCGCGCTCGACCACGTCAAGGCGGTCGGCGAGACCGGGCTGGACTACTTCCGCACCGGGCCCGAGGGGATGGCCGCGCAGGAGCGTTCCTTCCGCGCGCACATCGAGATCGCCAAGCGGCAGGGCAAGGCGCTCGTGATCCACGACCGCGACGCCCACGCCGACGTACTGCGCGTGCTGCGCGAGGCGGGCGCCCCGGAGCGCACCGTCTTCCACTGCTACTCCGGGGACGCCGACATGGCCCGGGAGTGCGCCGCGGCCGGGTACTACATGTCCTTCGCCGGGACCGTCACCTTCAAGAACGCCGCACCGCTGCGCGAGGCGCTGGCCGTGGCGCCGCTGGAGCTGGTGCTCGTCGAGACGGACGCGCCGTACCTGACCCCGCATCCGTACCGCGGTTGGCCCAACGCGCCGTACCTCATTCCGCTGACGGTACGGGCGATGGCGGCGGTCCGCGGCATCGACGAGGACGCGATGGCCACCGCGCTCGCCGCCAATACGGCCCGCGCCTTCGCCTACTGAGCACCCCCTACTGAGCACCCTGCTGAGCACCTCTTACCGAACAACCTGAACAACCCGTTCCGACACGCTGAGTAGCCGCACGACTTTGGTGCGTGACGGCTCCTCCGCTAAGGTGCCGTGCCCGAACCAGAGGGTGCCGGATCACCAGTGGAGCGAGCGTCGTGAGCGATACGCAGGGCAGTCACCGCCGCGGCGGGCGCGTTCCGGAGGCGTACGGGGCCGAGCCCGCGGCCTGGCCGCCCGGTGCGGCCGACCCCGAACCCGGCGTCCCCGGCCCGCGCGGCGCGGAGCGGCGGGCGGGGCGCCGGCGCCGGGCCGCCATGGCGGCCGGCGGCCTCACCGCCGTCGACGAAGCCGCCACCCCGCCCCGCACGGGCAACGGCATCGCCACCGGCACCGGCCGCCGCCGGGCCGGCGCGGCGCCCGAGACCGCCGGCCCCGACCCGTACGGCCCCGACCCGTACGGCCCGGCGGACCCCGGCGCCCCCGCGGCGCCCGGCACCGGCAGGCGGCGGGGCCCCGCGGAGGCGGACCTGCCGCCCGCCCCCGCGAGGCCCGGGCGACGCCGGGGCGGCCCGCCCCGGGGCGGCGGGCTCGACATCCTCCCGGCGCCCGCCGCCACCGGCTCGGGACGGCGACGGGCGGCACCCGGCGGCGAGGCCGCAGCGGGGCCCGTGATCCTCAGACCCACCGCCCCCACCGCCCCCGGCGGAAGCTGGCGGAGGATCGTGCCGCAGGCCCTGGTCGTCGCCTTCCTCGCCGGCGGCACGACCGCGTTCGTCGCCGCCGACAAATCGGTACGGCTCACCGTGGACGGAGTCCCGAGGACGCTGCACACCTTCGCCGACGACATCGACGAGCTGCTCGCCGCCGAAGGCCTCGGCGTCGGCCCCCACGACCTCGTCGCCCCCGCCCACGGCGAACCCCTCGACGACGGCGAGGAGGTCGTCGTCCGCTACGGCCGCCCCCTGCGCCTGACCCTCGACGGGCAACAGCGCCAGGTGTGGACGACCGCCCGCACCGTCGACGGCGCGCTGCGCCAGTTCGGCATCCGCCCCGAGGGCGCCTACCTCTCCTTCCCCCGCACCGCCCCCGTCCCGCGCGCCGGCCTGGCCCTCAGCGTCCGCACCGAGCGCAGCGTCACCTTCATGGCCGACGGCCGCGAACGCACCATCCGCACCAACGCGGCCACCGTCCAGGAGGCCCTCGACCAGGCCGGCATCACCCTGCAGGGCCAGGACACCACCTCCGTACCCCCCACCACCTTCCCCCGGGACGGCCAGACCGTCACCGTGCTCCGCATCACCGGCACCCGCGAGGTCCGCGAGGAGCGCATCCCGTACGCGACCGAGAAGGTCAAGGACCCCGGCCTCTTCGCCGGCACCGAGGTCGTCGAGCGCGCCGGCCGGCCCGGCGCGCGCAGGGTCACGTACAGCCTGCGCACCGTCAACGGGGTCCGGCAGAAACCCCGCCCCATCGCCGACGAGGTGGTCCGCGAGCCCGTCACCCAGCTCGTCAAGGTCGGCACCAAACCGCTGCCGAGCTCCGTCGCCGGGGCCGACGGCCTCAACTGGGGGGCCCTCGCCCAGTGCGAGTCCGGGGGCCGCCCTTCGGCCACCGACGCGTCGGGGACGTACGGCGGGCTCTACCAGTTCGACGTCCGCACCTGGCAGGGCCTCGGCGGGAGCGGGCGCCCTCAGGACGCACCGGCCGCGGAACAGACGTACCGGGCGAAGAAGCTCTACGTGCAGCGGGGGGCGAGTCCGTGGCCGCACTGCGGCCGCAGGCTCACGTCCTAGTCCTAGTCCTAGTCCTCGTCGGCGTGCCGCGTTCCCGCGTGCGCCAGACCCCCGGTCCGGCGCGGGATCACTCGGCTGATCTGAGACGCTTTACCGGTGAGCACCGCAGAGCAGCAGCCCAACGAGACCCCTTCTGACGCCCTACTCGGCCCCGCCGACATCAGGGAGCTGGCCGCCGCCCTCGGCGTGCGCCCCACGAAGCAGAAGGGGCAGAACTTCGTCATCGACGCCAACACGGTGCGCCGGATCGTGCGCACCGCGGAGGTCCGCCCGGACGACGTGGTCGTCGAGGTCGGCCCCGGCCTGGGCTCGCTGACGCTCGCGCTGCTGGAGGCCGCCGACCGGGTGATCGCCGTGGAGATCGACGACATCCTGGCGGCCGCGCTGCCCGCCACGATCGAAGCCCGCATGCCCGCGAAGAGGGACCGCTTCGCGCTGGTCCACTCCGACGCGATGCTGGTGACCGAACTGCCCGGTCCGGCGCCGACCGCGCTCGTCGCGAACCTGCCGTACAACGTGGCCGTGCCCGTCCTGCTGACCATGCTCGACCGCTTCCCGAGCATCGAGCGGACCCTGGTGATGGTGCAGGCCGAGGTCGCCGACCGGCTGGCGGCCGAGCCCGGCAACAAGGTCTACGGGGTCCCCTCGGTCAAGGCCAACTGGTACGCGCACGTCAAGCGCGCCGGTTCCATCGGCCGCAAGGTCTTCTGGCCCGCCCCGAACGTCGACTCCGGGCTCGTCTCGCTGGTGCGCCGCACCGAGCCGATCAAGACCACCGCGTCGAAGGCGGAGGTCTTCGCGGTCGTGGACGCGGCGTTCGCGCAGCGCCGCAAGACGCTGCGCGCCGCCCTGGCCGGCTGGGCCGGCTCGGCGGCGGGCGCGGAGTCGGCGCTGGTCGCCGCCGGCATCTCGCCGCAGGCCCGCGGGGAGTCCCTGACGGTGGAGGAGTTCGCCGCGATCGCCGAGCACAAGCCCGCGGCGCAGAGGCCCGCACTGTGAGCGCGCGCACGACGCCCGTGACCGTACGGGTCCCCGCGAAGGTCAACGTGCGGCTGGCGGTGGGCGCGGCCCGCCCCGACGGCTTCCACGACCTGGCCAACGTCTTCCTCGCCGTGTCGCTGTTCGACGAGGTGACGGCCACCCCGGCCGACGCGCTGACGGTGACCTGCGAGGGCCCCGACGCCGATCAGGTCCCCCTGGACCGCACCAACCTCGCGGCGCGGGCCGCCGAGATCCTGGCGGCCCGGAGCGGCCTGTCCCCGCTGGTCCACCTGCACATCGCGAAGAACATCCCGGTGGCGGGCGGCATGGCGGGCGGCAGCGCGGACGGCGCGGCGGCGCTGCTGGCCTGTGACGCCCTGTGGGGCCTGAACACCCCGCGCGCGCAGCTGCTGGACATCTGCGCGGAGCTGGGCAGCGACGTCCCCTTCAGCCTCGTCGGCGGGGCCGCGCTCGGCACCGGCCGCGGCGAGCTGCTCACCCCGGTGGACGCGGGGACGTTCCACTGGGTCTTCGCCGTGGCCGACGGCGGCCTGTCCACCCCGGCGGTGTTCCGCGAGTTCGACCGCCTCACCGCCGGTACGGCGGTCCCGGAGCCCGAGGCCTCCCCGGCGCTCCTCGCGGCCCTCGCCTCCGGCGACCCGGACGCGCTGGCCGCCACCCTGGTCAACGACCTCCAGCCGGCGGCGCTGTCGCTGCGTCCGGGGCTGGCGGACACGCTGGCCGCGGGCACCGGAGCGGGCGCCCTGGCCGCGCTGGTCTCCGGCTCGGGCCCGACGACGGCCTTCCTGGTCGCGGACCAGGAGTCCGCCGCCAAGGTCGCGGCCGCGCTCGAAGCCTCGGGCACGTGCCGCACCACCCGCGTGGCCTCCGCCCCAGCCCCCGGGGCAACGGTCCTCCCGTCCTGACCTGCGGCGCCGTTGCCGGGGGCGCTGCCCCCGGACCCCCGGGGGGGAGAAGGAGGGGGGGGGGGGGGGGGGGGGGGGGGGGGGGGGGGGGGGGGGGGGGTGGGGTGCGCAGGGGGGGGGGGGGGGGGGGTGGGG
>NZ_JBVHVF010000048.1:0-20431 GCF_055564955.1 Streptomyces sp. NPDC028910
GGTTCGCCCGCCGCCACCTGGCCGCCGAGTTCCCCTACCTGCCCGAGCAGTCCGGCTACAACAAGCGCCTGCGGGCGGCGACCACGCTGATCAGCAGGTTCATCCGCACCCTGGCCCGAGACACTGACCTGTGGCACGACGACGTGTGGATCGTGGACTCCACACCCGTGGAATGCGCCCGCTCACGGCCCACTGTCAAACGCTCCGACATGGCCGGCTGGGCCGGCTACGGCTACTGCCCCTCGCACTCACGGTTCTTCTGGGGCCTGCGACTGCACCTGCTCTGCACCCCCGGCGGCCTCCCCATCGCCTGGGCCCTGGCCAACCCCAAAATCGACGAACGCGAGGTCCTGGCCGACATGCTCACTGGTGACCAGGACCTGCTGGCCACCCACCCGGGGCAGACGATCGTCGGCGACAAGGGCTACGTTTCCAAGCACCTGGACACCTTCATGGCCGAGCGCGGCCTGACCCTGCTGCGGCCCAGCTATCGCAACCGCAAGCCCCGGCCGGGCGAGCACCTGCTCAAGCCGATCCGGCAGCTGATCGAGTCGGTCAACGACACCCTCAAGGGCCAGCTCGACCTCGAACGCCACGGAGCCAGGACCCCAGCCGGAGTCCTGGCCCGGATCGGGCAACGCGTCCTCACCCTGACCGCAGCGATCTGGCACAACCGGGCCAACGGCACAGCCATCACACGATCACTGATCGCCTACGACCACTGACGAAGACTTCGGACTTACTCGTCTAGAGCCAGCCGTGGCGGCGCAGCGCCCGGTGGATGGTGAAGCAGATGCCGACGATCGAGGCCATCACCATCGGATAGCCGTACTTCCACTGGAGCTCGGGCATGTGATCGAAGTTCATCCCGTACACCCCGCAGATCATCGTCGGCACGGCGATGATCGCCGCCCACGAGGTGATCTTGCGCATGTCCTCGTTCTGGGCGACCGTCGCCTGCGCGAGGTTGGCCTGGAGGATCGAGTTCAGCAGCTCGTCGAAGCCCACCACCTGCTCGTGCACCCGCGCCAGGTGGTCCGCCACGTCCCGGAAGTACTTCTGGATGTCCGGGTCCACCAGCCGCATCGGCCGTTCGCTCAGCAGCTCCATCGGCCGCAGCAGCGGCGAGACCGCCCGCTTGAACTCCAGCACCTCGCGCTTGAGCTGGTAGATCCGGCCCGCGTCGCCGCCGCGGGTGCTGCCCTTGGCGGGGGCGGCGAAGACCTCGCTCTCCACCTCGTCGATGTCGTCCTGCACCGCGGAGGCGACCGCGATGTACCCGTCGACGACGTGGTCCGCGATGGAGTGCAGGACGGCGGAGGGACCCTTGGCGAGGAGGTCGGGGTCGTCCTGGAGGCGGTGGCGCAGCCCCTTGAGGGAACCCTGCCCGCCGTGCCGCACCGTGATGACGAAGTCCGGTCCTGTGAAGCACATCACCTCGCCGGTCTCCACCACCTCGCTGGTGGCGGTCAGTTGGGCGTGGTCGACGTAGTGGATCGTCTTGAAGACGGTGAAGAGGGTGTCGTCGTAGCGTTCCAGCTTCGGCCGCTGGTGCGCGTGCACCGCGTCCTCCACGGCCAGCGGGTGCAGGCCGAAGGTGGCGGCGATCCCCGCGAACTCCGCCTCGGTCGGCTCGTGCAGGCCGATCCAGGCGAAACCGCCGTCCTCGCGGACCCGGCGGATCGCCTCACGGGGCGTCAGACACGCCGGCCCCAGCGCGCGCCGGCCGTCGCGGTACACGGCGCAGTCGACCACCGCGCTGCTCGCCGACGGGTCGCGGGTGGTGTCGTAGCCGGGCTGAGTGGGGCTGGACTTGCGCAGCGACGGGCGGACGGCCGCACGCAGGTAGGGCAGCATCGACATGGCAGGCTCCTTCGCGCGCACGGCTGTGGACCGTACGGGTGGGAGACCCTCCACCACCGCGAGCGGGCGGGCGGGCCCGGGCAGGGGGAGGGAACAGGACGGGAGGACAACGTTCTGCCGTCGCTCTTCTACTGATCAGGAGATCAAAGGGGGCGGGATGCGCCCGTCGCAGAAGTGGAAGAGCGATTGGTACTGCACGATCGACTTCGATCCACCGCAGCCCCACCTCCTCCGGCCGGTCCCCCGTAAAGGACGTCCTGTAGCCGGGGCACTGAAACGGACTTCGGCGTGCGGCCCCGAACAGCTGTCAACACTATCAGCCGACGGATGGTCAAGGCCCGCCCTTTACCCGGCTGATACGAGTTCTATGCTCGCTCCATGGCAGAAATTCTCGCCCTCGTCGAGGCCAGGCTGCGCAGCGCGTTCGGTGACCCCGACGCGCGCGCCGCCGTCACCTTCCTGGGCACCGACCGCATCGAGGTACTCCGTTTCGCCGAGGGCGACCTCGTGCGGTACGCCACCCTCGGCATGTCCGCACACCCGATGACCGATCCGACCGCCGTGGTCGCCGACCCCGTACGAGGCCCGCGTGCCGAGTTGGTGCTGACCGTACGCGGAGGACTGGCGGCCACCGACAAAGTGCTCCGGCCACTCGCGGTGCTGGCCGCATCGCCCCAGGTCGAGGGGCTGATCGTGGCTCCCGGAGCCTCGCTGGACGTGGGGGAGCCGCTCTGGGACGGGGCGCCGTTCAGCTCCGTCCTCGTCGCGGAACCCGGCGGGCTGGTGGAGGACCTGGAACTCGACGAGCCCATGGACCCGGTGCAGTTCCTGCCGCTGCTGCCCATGACGGCGAACGAGGCGGCCTGGAAGCGCGTGCACGGCGCGGCCGCACTCCAGGAACGCTGGCTCGCGCGCGGGACGGACCTGAGGGACCCTTTGCGTACCGCTGTCGCACTGGACTGACAGCCCGGACGGGTGATCGCGCCTTGACGAGGGGCCGGGCGGGGAGGAGCGTGGCTTCTTATGAGGGGTGAACCAAGTTGCCCGAAGTGCGGTGCCCGGGTCAGGGCGCCCGGACTCTTCTCCGACTCCTGGCAGTGCACGGTCCACGGCGCTGTCCACCCCCTGCAACCCGTCATCCCGCCCAGTGTCGAAGGCCTGGGCGTGGTGGTCCACCGAGCACAGGTGCCGGTGTGGATGCCCTGGCCACTGCCCTTGGGATGGCTCTTCACGGGGGTCGCGTCCGCCGGTGACGACCGCAGTGGGGGCCGGGCGACGGCCGTGGCCTGCTCGGGCCCCGGCCCGTTGGGGGGCATCGGCGAGCTGGTGCTGATCGCGGAGGAACTGGGCGTCGGCCTCGGCGCGCGGTTCGCGGGCATCGACGGCCCCGACCCCGGCGCGTACATCGACGTATCGGCGCCGCCGCACGCCAAGGTGTCCGCGGCGGGCCGCCCGACACCCCTGTGGCACCTCAACGGCGTCCCCGAGGACCGGGCCGTCTTCGCCGGCGAGGCGCGGGGCCTGTGGCTCTGGGCGGTCGTCTGGCCGGAGCAGTCCGGCCTCCTGTTGTACGACGAGCTCGTCCTCACCGATCTCCGCGACGCGGGGGCGGAGGTCGAGCTCGTTCCCTGCGGGGCCCTGACCCCGCGCATCCTGAGCCCCGACTAGAAGGCGTCCGCCCCGGCCTCGGTCAGGCCCCGCTCGGGCACCACCCGGGACGAAAGGGGGACTTCGGCCCGGTTATCCTGGAGTGTCCCCCGTCCGAACGACCCCTGGAGCCCGGCTGTGCGCATCGACCTGCACGCCCACTCCACGGCCTCCGACGGTACGGACACCCCCGCCGAGCTAATGCGCAACGCCGCCCTCGCCGGGCTGGACGTGATCGCGCTGACCGACCACGACACCGTGGGCGGATACGGCGAGGCCCTCGCGGCCCTTCCCGCCGCACTGACGCTGGTGACCGGGGCCGAACTGTCCTGCCGGCTCGACGGGGTCGGCGTGCACATGCTCGCGTACCTCTTCGATCCCGAGGAGCCCGAGCTCGCCCGCGAGCGGGAGCTCGTCCGGGACGACCGCACCCCGCGGGCCCGGACCATGGTCGGCAAGCTCCAGGCGCTCGGCGTGGACGTCACCTGGGAGCAGGTCGCCCGGATCGCCGGTGCCGGATCGGTCGGGCGGCCGCACATCGCCACCGCCCTCGTCGAGCTGGGCGTCGTACCCACCGTGTCGGACGCCTTCACGCCCGACTGGCTCGCCGACGGCGGCCGCGCGTACGCCGAGAAGCACGAGCTCGACCCCTTCGAGGCCGTCCGCCTGGTCAAGGCGGCCGGAGGCGTCACCGTCTTCGCGCACCCCGGCGCCGCCAAGCGCGGGCAGTGCGTGCCGGAGTCCGCGATAGCCGACCTGGCGGCCGCGGGCCTGGACGGCATCGAGGTGGACCACATGGACCACGACACCGACACCCGGGCGCGCCTGCGCGGCCTCGCGGCGGACCTCGGACTGCTGACCACCGGGTCCAGCGACTACCACGGCAGCCGCAAGACCTGCCGCCTCGGGGAGTACACGACCGACCCCGAGATCTACGGCGAGATCACGCGCCGCGCGACCGGGGCCTTCCCGGTGCCCGGCGCCGGCGGACGCGAGCGCTGATCGGCCGCTTACGGCCCGCTCCACCCGTTCCGCACTTCTTCTTCGCGACACCCCTCTCTCCTGCAAGGCATCACTGTGTTTGATTTCGCCGTCTTCGGATCCCTTTTTCTCACGCTTTTTGTGATTATGGACCCCCCGGGGATCACGCCGATCTTCCTCGCCCTGACCTCCGGCCGCCCCGTCAAGGTGCAGCGCCGCATGGCCTGGCAGGCCGTCTGCGTGGCCTTCGGTGTCATCGCGGTCTTCGGCGTCTGCGGCCAGCAGATCCTGGACTACCTGCACGTCTCCGTGCCGGCGCTGATGATCGCCGGTGGGCTGCTGCTCCTGCTCATCGCGCTGGACCTGCTCACCGGCAAGACCGACGAGCCGAAGCAGACCAAGGACGTGAACGTCGCCCTGGTCCCGCTGGGCATGCCGCTGCTGGCCGGGCCCGGTGCGATCGTGTCCGTCATCCTGGCCGTGCAGAAGGCGGACGGGGCCGTCGGCCAGGCCTCCGTCTGGGCCGCGATCGTCGCCATGCACATCGTGCTGTGGATCACCATGCGCTACTCGCTGGTGATCATCCGGGTCATCAAGGACGGCGGCGTCGTCCTCGTGACGCGGCTCGCGGGCATGATGCTCTCGGCGATCGCCGTCCAGCAGATCATCAACGGCGTGCTCCAGGTCGTACGAGGCGCCTGACCGCCCGGCAAGGGACACGAGAACGCCCCCGCACCGGTACCGGTGTGGGGGCGTCGACGGGTGTACGGCGTGGGCGGTGTCAGCGGGACACGGTCCCGGCCGGTCGGATCAGAATGCGCTGGCCGACAGACGCGGCGTGCTGCACGATCCGGTTGACGGAGGCCGCGTCCACGACGGTGCTGTCCACGGCGGATCCGTCGACGTCGTCCAGGCGCAGAATCTCGAAGCGCACGGGGCTTCTCCCTTCGTCGGTGTTTCTCCTTGCACAGGGTTCAACGAAGTGTAAAAGGAAAACATTCCCTACGCTAAGGAAATTTTTTCACTCGCTAACGACTGCCGGTCCAGTCGGTGCAGGAGTCCCAGAATGCGGCCAGCGCACGGGCTGTGACCTGCGGGTTCTCTGCATTGGGGGAGTGCTCGGCGCCCTCCACGATCACACGCGACGCGCCCAGGCGGTCCGCCATTTCATCCATCAGGGACACCGGCCAGGCGTAGTCCACCACTCCGGACAGCACCAGCTTGGGAAGCGGGACGGCCGCCAGCTCCTCCACCCGGTCCGGCTCCGAGATCAGCACCCGGCCCGTCACGATCAGCTGCTCGGGCACGGTGGCCAGCCACCGCTCGCGCAGGAACTCCGTCAGCTCGGGGGCATCCGGGGCGGCTTCCAACGGGTCGTGGGCCCGCATCGCCGCCCAGATCACCGCCATGCCTTCAGTCGGCGGCGCGGTGTCTGCGCCGCCCATCGTCTCCAGTGCGGTGACCAGCAGCTTCGTACGCGCCTGCTGGTCCTCGGAGATCGCGGCCGGCCCGCTGCTCATCAAGGTGAGCGAGGCGAAGGGCGACGGGTCGCGCAGCACGGCGGCGCGCGAGATCAGCCCGCCGAGCGAGTGACCGACCAGGTGCACGCGGTCCGCTCCCAGCGCGCGGACCTGCGCGAGGACGTCCAGCGCCAGCTCGTCCAAGGCGTACGACGCCTCCTCGCGCGGGCCGGGGGTCTCGTACTGGCCGCGCCCGTCGACGGCGATCACCCGGTACCCGGCGCCGGCCAGCGGCTCCAGGAGGCCGACGAAGTCCTCCTTGCTGCCGGTGAAGCCGGGGACCAGCAGGGCCGTGCCGCGGACGGGCTCACCGGCTTCGTGCACGGCGAACCCGCCGCGGTCGGTGACCAGGTGGTACGCGCGGGCGGCGGACGGCAGGGTGAGGCGCGGCGGCTTGCTCATGGCCCGAGGTTACCGGCCCGTACTCCTGCGCACCTCGCGGGTACGCCGATGGCCCCGGCCCCCTGTGAAGGGGACCGGGGCCATCGGCGCGCTACGGGAGTACTACGCCTCCGGGGAGGCCGCGACCTTGCGGGTCCGGGTGCGCTTCGGCTTCGCCGGCGCCTCCTCGGCCACCGGGGCGGCCTCAGCGACCTTGCGGGTCCGCGTGCGCTTCGGCTTCACGGGCTCCACGGGCGGGGCCATCTGGAAGTCCGGCTCCGGAGCGGCCTCCACGACCTTGCGGGCCCGGGTGCGCCTCGGCGCGACGGGCTCCAGGGGCGTGGCCGTCTGGAAGTCCGGCTCGGGAGCGGCCTCGGCGACCTTGCGGGCCCGGGTGCGCTTCGGCTTCACCGGCGCCTCGTCGGCGGCCGGGGCCTCGACCGCGGCGGCCTCGGCCACCACGGCGACGGCCTTGCGAGGGGCCCGGGTGCGCTTCGGCTTCGCCGGAGCCTCCTCGGTCACGGCGACCGGAGCGGCCTCGGCGACCGGGGCGGCCTCGATGACCGGAGCGGCCTCGACCACAGGAGCGGCGACGGCGACCGGGGCGGTCTCGACGACCTCCACGGCCTGAGCCGGCACCGCTGCCACACGGGTACGGCGGCGACGCGGCCTGCGCGGCTCGTCGGCGGCCGGAGCCTGCGGCGCGTCCGCCACGGGGGTGACGGCGGCAGCCTCGGTGTCCAGCTCCGAACCGCCACGGGTACGGCGGCGCTGACGCGGCGTACGGGTGCGCTCGGGGCGCTCCTCGGTCACCACGGCGGCAGCCGGAGCGCGGCCGCCACGGCCACCGCGGCCGCCGGTCTCGCCCAGGTCCTCCAGGTTCTCGGCCTTCAGGCCGGCCCGCGTGCGCTCGGCGCGCGGCAGGATGCCCTTGGTGCCGGCCGGGATGTTCAGCTGCTCGAACAGGTGCGGGGACGTGGAGTACGTCTCCACCGGGTCGTGGAAGTCCAGCTCCAGCGCCTTGTTGATCAGCTGCCAGCGCGGGATGTCGTCCCAGTCGACCAGGGTGACGGCGATGCCCTTGTTGCCCGCGCGGCCGGTGCGGCCCACGCGGTGCAGGAAGGTCTTCTCGTCCTCCGGCGTCTGGTAATTGATGACGTGGGTGACACCCTCGACATCGATACCGCGCGCGGCGACGTCGGTGCACACCAGCACGTCGACCTTGCCGTTGCGGAACGCGCGCAGCGCCTGCTCGCGCGCGCCCTGGCCCAGGTCGCCGTGGACGGCGCCGGACGCGAAGCCGCGCTTCTCCAGCTGCTCGGCGATGTCGGCCGCCGTGCGCTTGGTACGGCAGAAGATCATGGCCAGGCCGCGGCCATCGGCCTGCAGGATGCGGGAGACGAGCTCCGGCTTGTCCATGTTGTGCGCACGGAAGACGTGCTGCGCGATGTTGGCGACGGTCGCGCCCTCGCCGTCCTCGGAGACGGCGCGGATGTGCGTGGGCTGCGTCATGTACCGGCGGGCCAGGCCGATGACCGCGCCCGGCATGGTCGCCGAGAACAGCATCGTCTGACGCTTCGCGGGCAGGTGGTTCATGATCTTCTCGACGTCGGGCAGGAAGCCCAGGTCGAGCATCTCGTCGGCCTCGTCCAGGACGAGCGCCCGGACGTGCGACAGGTCGAGCTTCTTCTGACCGGCCAGGTCGAGCAGCCGGCCCGGGGTGCCGACGATGATGTCGACGCCCTTCTTGAGCGCCTCGACCTGCGGCTCGTACGCGCGGCCGCCGTATATGGCGAGGACGCGGACGTTGCGGACCTTGCCCGCGGTCAGGAGGTCGTTGGTGACCTGGGTGCACAGCTCGCGGGTCGGAACCACCACGAGGGCCTGCGGGGCGTCGGTCAGCTGCTCGGGCTTGGCCCGGCCCGCCTCGACGTCCGCGGGGACGGTGACCCGCTCCAGCAGCGGAAGGCCGAAACCGAGCGTCTTGCCGGTTCCGGTCTTGGCCTGGCCGATGACGTCCGTGCCGGAAAGGGCGACGGGAAGGGTCATCTCCTGGATCGGGAAGGGGGACACGATGCCGACGGCCTCAAGGGCTTCGGCGGTCTCGGGAAGGATCCCGAGGTCTCGGAACGTAGTCAGGGTGCTGCCTCTTCTGTGAGACGCGGCGCGAGGCGGCGAGGGGGGTCGTACCGTGCCGTGCTTGCAGTACTGCTACGTACGAAGCTGCGCGGGACCACTAGCCTTCGCTCAGGCGCATCTGCCGCTGAGGGGGCCCCTCGTAAGAGGCGGTACGCATGAACGTACGCACCACACCGAGGGCGGTCGGTTGGAGCCGATCGGGCCACCGACCGGGCATCCTCATTCGGATGGCCCGCCGAGTGCTCGGCAGGCGCATTACCACTGTACCCCGGAATCGCGCAGGTGTGTCGGGTGAATTCACCGGGTAGACGCGTTTAGCTGGACAGGGCAGGTGGTTCGGGGGCCCATTCGGCGGGCTATTGTGCGGAGCATGTCGACCGTAGAAAACGCCTCGCCCGCCGACGACAGCGCCCCCGGCGACGCCGCGGGTATCGCCTCCCAGGACTGGGCGACCGCCTCTGCCTCGCCGCAGTACCGGGCCGCCGTCGTGGACCTGCTCGGCGCGCTCGCGTACGGAGAGCTCGCGGCCTTCGAGCGCCTCGCGGAGGACGCGAAGCTCGCGCCCACCCTGGACGACAAGGCCGAGCTCGCCGCGATGGCCTCCGCCGAGTTCCACCATTTCGAGCGGCTGCGGGACCGGCTCACGGCGATCGAAGTCGAGCCCACCGCCGCCATGGAGCCCTTCGCCAAGGGCGTCGACGACTTCCACCGCCAGACCGCGCCCTCGGACTGGCTGGAGGGCCTGGTCAAGGCCTACGTCGGCGACTCCATCGCCAGTGACTTCTACCGCGAGGTCGCCTCCCACCTGGACACCGACACCCGCGCGCTCGTGCTCGGTGTGCTCGACGACACCGGCCACGGCAACTTCGCCGTCGAGAAGGTGCGCGCCGCGATCGAGGCGGACCCGCGCTGCGGCGGCCGGCTCGCGCTGTGGGCCCGCCGGCTGATGGGCGAGGCCCTCTCGCAGGCCCAGCGCGTGGTCGCCGAGCGCGACGCGCTCTCGACCATGCTGGTCGGCGGCGTCGACGGGATGGCGGCGGGCTTCGACCTGGCGGCCGTCGGCGAGATGTTCACCCGGATCACCAAGGCGCACACCAAGCGGATGGCGGCCCTCGGCCTCGCCGCGTAGGCCCTGGCCCGGGCCTCTCGCGGGACGTCTCGTAGGAACTCACACGTCGGCCCCGACGCGGAATGACCGCGCCGGGGCCGACGTGCATGCTCATGCCCAGGCCGACACGTATGCGGCCCGACGTATGCGGCCCGCCGTGCTCAGCCCCGCGACGGAAGTGAAAGCGGAGGTCGGTGCGATGATCGCCGGGGCCCGGATCCGGGACGGAGCAGCAGCGACAGGACCACCGCCGACACGAGCACCCCGCCGATGAAGGTCGCGGTCAGCGTGTGGTGCCCGGGGCCCAGCGCGAAGTGGGTGAGATACGCCCCGAACAACGCTCCCAGCACCCCGCTGACCAGCACCACTCTCGGGGAAGGCAGCCGACGCGCGAGCACTCGGGCAGCTGTCGCGGACAGGGCGAGGCCCAAGAGAGCGGAGCCGAGCACTTCCATCAGCAGCATGTGGTCTCTCCCATACGTCAGGGCAACCGGGTCACTGCCGTCCTACCCGAAGCGGAAGAAAGGGAAACGGCCCGGTGGAATCAACCACCGGGCCGTTTCCGACAGTTCTTCAGAGCGCGCCGAATCCGACCTTGCGCGCGCTCGGCTCGCCCAGGTCGACATACGACAGGCGGTCGGACGGCACCAGGACCTTGCGGCCCTTGTTGTCGGTGAGGCTCAGCAGCGGCTCGTTGCCGGACAGCGCGGCAGTGACGATGCTCTCCAGCTCCTCGGCGCTCAGGTCGCTCTCCAGCACGATCTCCCGGGGTGCGTGCTGCACGCCGATCTTGACCTCCACGGCTTTGTCCCTCCGACGATCCGGTTCGCGCGATCAGCCGCGCCGTACGCGGTCCACATTAGCCCGGAGAGGGGATGCGGACCGCGCGGAGCGAACACGCTGGCAGCGAACAACGGGCCGTCCGGACAAGGGGCCGTCCGCCCGCGGGCCCCGGAGGTGTCAGGACTCGGTGCCGTGCAGCGGGAAGCCGGCGATACCGCGCCAGGCGAGCGAGGTCAGCAGGCCGACCGCGGTATCGCGGGCGACCGGGCTCTCGCTGGACAACCAGTAGCGGGCCACGACCTGCGAGACCCCGCCCAGGCCCACGGCCAGCAGCATCGACTCGTCCTTGGACAGGCCGGTGTCCTCGGCGATGACGTCGGAGATGGCCTCGGCGCACTGGAGCGAGACGCGGTCGACGCGCTCGCGCACGGCCGGCTCGTTCGTCAGGTCGGACTCGAAGACCAGCCGGAAGGCGCCGCCCTCCTCCTCCACGTACGCGAAGTACGCGTCCATCGTGGCGGCCACACGGAGCTTGTTGTCCGTCGTCGACGCGAGCGCGGTGCGCACGGCCAGCAGCAGGGCCTCGCAGTGCTGGTCCAGCAGCGCCAGGTACAGGTCGAGCTTGCCGGGGAAGTGCTGGTACAGCACCGGCTTGCTCACGCCCGCACGCTCGGCGATGTCGTCCATCGCCGCGGCGTGGTAACCCTGCGCGACGAAGACCTCCTGAGCCGCGCCCAGGAGCTGGTTGCGCCGGGCTCGGCGCGGCAGTCGCGTGCCCCGCGGACGCGCTGCCTCGGTCTGCTCGATGGCTGTCACGCCGCCTCCCACTTTCTCTAAGAACACAGTGCGCTCTGCGCCGCGCCGCCATCGTACTTTTCGGTAACCGAATCTGGAGGGTTCAAGCCGAGTTTTCTCGCGGTACGGACGGCCCGGAGGTGCTGGTCAGCGGTCGGTCGGCGGTCTGTCAGGGGTCGGTCGGCGGTCGGTCAGCGGTAGTCGTCCTCGTCCAGCGGCACCACCCGCGCCTGCTCGGCGGCATCGCCGTCCGCGGCCTCGCCCTCCTCCGCACCGGTGATCGGTCCGTCCTCGTCCGGCCGGAGATCGGTCAGCTGCTCCGCCACATCCGCCTCGGGCGCCTCAGGATCGACGACTTCCACATGCGGCTCGCGGAAGGTGTCCGGCTCGTCAGGATCGACAGTCATGCCGCTCCCCTCGCTTCCTTGTGCTCACTACGAGCCTAGGAGGATCGCGGATGCGGCGCTATGCGGATCGGCTTGTGTCTGTGACCGCGAACACAACAAGGGGGGCGTGATCGTCTCGTAACATTGCCGCATGTCTTCGACCGAGCTGCCGGGCGTACGGTCCACCCCCGAGCTGTCCTCCCTGGTGGGAGCCGTCCGGGTCGCCGAAGGTGAGCAGCTGCGCACCGTCGCGCTGCCCGGGCTGGAACTGGCCGTCCGGGTGCGCCCGCCCCTGCGCACGGGGCTGGCGCCCGCGCTGTTCGTGCACGGACTCGGCGGTTCCTCGCAGAACTGGTCGGACCTCATGGCGCAGCTGGCGGACACCGTCGACGGCGAGGCCCTGGACCTGCCCGGCTTCGGCTGGTCCCCGCCCCCCGCCGACCGGGACTACTCCGTCACGGCGTTCGCCCGCGCCGTCATCCGGCACCTCGACGCCGCCGGCCGCGGGCCGGTCCACCTGTTCGGGAACTCCCTCGGCGGCGCCGTCTCCACCCGGGTCGCGGCCGTCCGGCCCGACCTCGTGCGCACCCTGACGCTGGTCTCGCCCGCCCTGCCCGAGGTGCGCGTGCAGAGGGCGGCCGTGCCGACCGCGCTGCTCGCCGTACCCGGGGTGGCGGCGCTCTTCAGCCGGTTGACGCAGGGCCTCAGCGCCGAACAGCGCACCCGGGGGGTGACGCAGCTCTGCTACGGCGACCCCTCCCGGGTGACGCCCGAAGGGTTCCGCCACGCCGTGGAGGAGATGGAGCGGCGGATGGCCCTGCCGTACTTCTGGGACGCGATGACCCGCTCCTCGCGCGGCATCGTCGACGCCTACACCCTCGGCGGCCAGCACGGGCTGTGGCGGCAGGCGCAGCGGGTGCTCGCCCCGTCCCTGCTGGTCTACGGTGGCCGGGACCAGCTGGTCTCGTACCGTATGGCGCACAGGGCGGCCGCCGCCTTCCGGGGTTCGCGGTTGCTGTGCCTGCCCGAGGCCGGGCACGTGGCGATGATGGAGTACCCCGAGGTGGTGGCCGCCGCCTTCCAGGAGCTGCTCCGAGATACCGAAGACGGCAGAGGCTGAGGACCGTGGGACGACATAGTCGCAAGGACCCCGTTCCTGCCCCTGCGCCGGCCCCTGCCCCTGCGCCGGCCCGTACGGCACCGCCGGAGCCCGCGCCCCTGCCGTACGGGGAAGCGCCCGCCGCGTACTGGCCGGAACCGGCCGTCACGCACGAGGGGCAGGTGTCACAGGACCGCCACGCACCCGGCGTACGGGCCGGGGGCCACCCCCAGCAGTACGAGCCCGGCGGCGCCTGGGGAGCCGGTCCGGACTCCGTGTACGGCGACTGGCACGGGGTACCGCGTACCCGGAACACCGCCCTCCTCGACTCCGACACCCCGGCCTTCGGCACCCCCGCGGTGGGCTTCCCGCAGGTCACCCTGGATCCGCCGGGCCCGCCGGCTCCGCAGGTTCCGCGTCCGGCCGTGCCGACGCCCGCGCCCGCGCCCGCGGCCGCCCGCCGCCCCGCGCCCGACCCCGTCACCTCCACCGGCTCGCACCGCCGGGTGCCCGGGCCGCGCAAGCCGGTCGACGCCGTCGCGCAGCCGCCCGGCTCCGGCCGGGGCCTGAAGGTCCGTACGTACACCGGTATGGCCGCCGCGGCCGTCACCACCGTCCTCGCCGTCGTCGTCGCGGGCCAGATGGCCTCGGACGGCGACGGCGGCAAGAGCGGCACGCTCGCCGCCCCCGACGACGGCCGGGCCGACACGGCCGCCTCCCGCTCCGACGGCCGCCCGACGCCGGACGTCCCGGCGGCCGCGCCCGCGGCCCCGTCCGCCGCCGCGCCCGTTCCGGAGCTGACGTACGAGCAGAAGATGGCCCAGCAGCTGCCGATCGACGCGAAACTCGCCGGTCCCGGGACCTTCGACACCGTGCCCGGCGTGGCCAAGGCCCCCGGCAAGGGCAAGCTCGTGCGCTACCGGGTCGACGTCGAGCAGGGCCTGGGCCTGGACCCGCAGCTCTTCGCCGAGGCCGTCCACCGCACCCTCAACGACCCGCGCAGCTGGGCCCACCGGGGCGCGATGACCTTCGAGCGGGTGCCGGGCGGCGCGGCCGACTTCGTGATCACCCTGGCCAGCCCCGGCACCACCGGGACCTGGTGCGCCAAGTCCGGGCTGGACACCACCATCGACAACGTCTCCTGCGATTCCGCGTCGACCGACCGGGTCATGATCAACGCGTTCCGCTGGGCGCAGGGCTCCTCGACGTTCGGACCGGACCAGATGGTCGCCTACCGCCAGATGCTCATCAACCACGAGGTCGGCCACCGGCTCGGCCACGGGCACGTGAGCTGCCGCACGCCGGGCTCGCTCGCCCCGATCATGCAGCAGCAGACCAAGTCCCTCGACGTCGACGGAATCCAGTGCAAGCCCAACCCCTGGGTGTATCCGGGCGGTTGAGGCACCACGGGACAATCCGCGTGGACACCCCCAGTACTTCTAGCGTGCTCGAACGCGAACCGTACGGGAAAGTTACGACTCTTCACCCCTTCCGGTGGCGCGACGGACAACCGTCCGTCGCGCCTTCGGCATATCCGCTTGAGTTCTCCCGCGGCGGGTCGCCTGACCGACGGCGACCGCCTGAACGGGAGATCGGGGGTGCCACTCGTGCGGATCGGACTACTCACGGAAGGTGGTTATCCGTATGCGACGGGAGAGGCGAGGCTGTGGTGCGACCGGCTCGTACGCGGGCTCCCGCAGCACGAGTTCGAGCTCTACGCACTGAGCCGCAGCGCCGAGCAGGAACGCACACGGGTCCCGCTGCCCGAACACGTCACCCGCGTCCGGACGGCGCCCCTGTGGGCCCCCGCCGACGACGGACGGACCTACTCCCGGCGTGAGCGCCGGCAGTTCGTGGACCGCTTCGGGGAGCTGGTCCACGGGATCTGCGCCGGCGAACCGGAACCCTTCGCCTCCGGGCTGTACGGGCTCGCCGGACTCGCCCGCGCACAGGGCGGGCTGTACGCGGCCCTGCGCTCCGAGTCCGCGGTGCGGGCGCTGGAGTCCGCCTGCCGGGCGCCGGGCGCGAGTCGCACCGTACAGGTGGCGCACGTGAGCGACCTGCTGGAGTTCGTGGACGAACTGGAGCGCATGCTGCGGCCGTTGTCCCTCGACTGGTACGAGGAGCCCGGCGGTCTCGGCGCGGTCGACGTCTGCCACGCGGCGGCGGGCGGGGTGGCGGCCCTCCCCGGACTGCTGGCCAAACGCTTCTGCGGGGTCCCGCTACTGGTCACCGAGTACGGGGTCCAGCTGCGGGCCCACTACCTGGCCCGGCCCGATTCCCAGCACGCGCCGCAGGCCCGCCCCGCCGTACGGGCCATGCTCGCGGCCTTCCACCTGCGGCTGGCCGCCGAGATCTACGCCCGGGCCGACCTGCTGACCCCCGGGAACGCGCACGCCCGGCGCTGGCAGGAGCGGTGCGGGGCCACCCGGGAGCGGCTGCGAACGGTCTACCCCGGGATGGAGGCGGACCGATTCGCCACCGTCGGGGAGGCCGTGGACTGCGGGGACCCCGACACGCTCGTGTGGGTCGGCCGGATAGAGCCCGCCAAGGACCTCATCGCCCTGCTGCACGCCTTCGCCGAGGTCCGCCGGGCCGCGCCCCACACGCGGCTGCGGATCTTCGCCACCGCCGTGGCCCCCGGCTACCTCGCCGACTGCCGGTCCCTGGCCGCGCAGCTCTTCCCCGACGAAGCCGCGGACGCCGTCACCGTCGGGGAGAACCCGGTCACCTTCGAGGAGATCGGCGGACCCGAAGCCCCCACCCCGGCCGACGCGTACGGCGCCGGGCGCGTCGTCGTGCTGTCCTCCGTGATCGAGGGCTTCCCGATCACCCTGACCGAAGCGATGTTCTGCGGCCGGGCCACCGTCTCCACCGACGTGGGCGCGGTCTGCGAGGTCATCGGGGGTACCGGGCTCGTCGTCCCGCCGCGCAATCCGCGGGCGCTGGCCGAGGCCTGCCTGTCGCTGCTGCGGGACCCCGAACGGGCCCAGCGGCTGGGCGCCGCCGCCCGGGCGAGGGCCCTGGAGCTCTTCACCGTGGACCAGAACGTGGCCGCCTTCCAGGAGATCTACCTGCGGCTGCTGGCCAAGGGCTCCGCGCGGCCGGACGGCGAGATCCCCTTCGAGCGCCCGGCGGAAGCGCGGGTGCCGGGGCACTGGACCACCCCCACCTGGGCCCCAGCCACGGAGGCGAACGCATGACCACCGTCGACCCCGAGATCTCGGCCCACCCCATCTCAGCCTGGCAGCAGCCACCCTCAGCCCCGCCGGAGCCGAACCCGGCCCTGCCGGAGCGACCCTCGGCATCGCCGGAGCCCAACCCGGCCCTGCCGAAGCCAAACTCAGCTTCGCGGGCGCAGCCACCCTCAGCCTCGCCGGCGCCCAAACCAGCCTCGCTGGAGCCAAACTCAGCTTCGCCGGCGCAGCCAAACTCAGCCTCGCCGGCGTTTGAGGCGCGGGGTCCGGGGCGGAGCCCCGGCGGCGGCGGCGCACCGGACGATTCGGCCTCGCCTGCGCCAGATGACATCGCGGGTGCGGCGCCGCCGCCGGGGGCTCCGCCCCCGGACCCCCGCGCCTCAAACGCCGGCGAGGCTGAAGGTGGCGGGGCTGGGATCGTCCGGAGGCGGGCTAAGGGGGACCCCGTCAAGGCGTTGCTGCACCGGCACCGGGAGCTGTGCGAGCGCGCCGTGGATCCGCTGGAGATCGCCGCCGGCCTGGAGGCACACGGCATCACCGACCGCACCGCCGCCCGCTTCCGGCACCGGGACGTCTTCACGCTCGCCGAGGAGCTGTACGCCCGCAGCCCGCGCCGGGAGGTCTCCGCCGCGCCCACCCCGGTCCCGGCCGGGCCGTCGGCCTTCCGGGGCTTCGGCTGCGCGCTGCTGCCCGGCGCCTTCGCGTCCGGCGCGGCCGCCGCCGGGCAGCCGTGGGCCGGGTCCGTCGCCGTGGCCGTCACCGTCGCCGCCCTGGTGTGGCCCGGGAGGGCCGCCGGCGCCCGGTTCCGCCACGCCGCGCACGCGCTCGCCGCCGTCGTCGTCGGCTGGGCCGCGTACCGGCACGGCGCCGCCCTCGCGGTCGGCCTCGCGCTCGCCGTCGCCCCCGGGCACCTGGTCGCGGCCGCCTTCGCCGCCGGGGCCCGGGCCCGGCTCGACGGGAGCCGCGCCCTGGAGGACTTCGCGGACCGGGCCCGTCCGCTGCTGATCGCGGCCGTCGCCGTGTTCACCGGGGCCGCCGCCGGGGCGGCCGCGCTCGCCGGAACACCGCTCGCGGTGGCCGTGCCGCTCGCCCTGCTGCTGTTCCTGACCCGGCTCCTGCTCCGGCACGGCGCCCACCGCGGCCCCGTCGCCGCCGCCCTCGCCCTCGCCCTGATCCCCGTCCCGGCGGCGGCCCCCGCCGCCGCGGCCGGACTCCTCGTACACGCCGTCCTCGCCCTCTCCCGGGCATCCGCCCATGCGCGGCCCTGACGGCCCTGACGTCCCCGGGACGTCCACCGACCTCCGGAGCCGACGCCGAGGCGCTGTACCCGTACCCCGCCCCATCCACCCACCCGTCCGCAAGGAGAAACAGACATGACCGGCCAGCCAACCAACCAAGGGGTCACGCGATGAGGGTGCTGCTGATCGGAGCCAACGGATACCTCGGCCGCTACGTCGCCGACCGGCTGCTCGCCGACCCCGCCGTCCAGCTCACCGCGCTCGGCCGCGGCGACGACGCCGACGTCCGCTTCGACCTCGCCACCGGCAGCCCCGGCGCCCTCACCCGTTTCCTCGACGCCGTCCACCCGGGCGTCGTCATCAACTGCGCCGGCGCCACCCGGGGCGGGGCCCGCGAGCTCACCCGGCACAACACCGTCGCCGTCGCGACGATCTGCGAGTCGCTGCGCCGCAGCGGCTGCGGTGCCCGCCTCGTCCAGCTCGGCTGCGCCGCCGAGTACGGGCCCAGCCAGCCCGGATCGTCCACGGCCGAGGACGCCGTGCCGAGACCGGGCGGGCCGTACGGAGTCAGCAAACTGGCCGCCACCGAGCTCGTGCTGGGCTCCGGGCTGGACGCCGTCGTCCTGCGGATCTTCTCGCCCGTCGGCCCCGGCACCCCCGCCGGATCCCCGCTCGGCCGGCTCGCCGAGGCCATGCGGCGCGCGATGCAGTCCGGCGACGGCGAGCTCAAGCTCAGCGGGCTCGGCGTGCAGCGCGACTTCGTGGACGTACGGGACGTGGCGCGGGCCGTGCACGCCGCCTCCCTGTCGGCCGCCCAGGGCGTGGTCAACATCGGCACGGGCCGCGCGGTCCGGCTGCGCGACGCGGCCGCCGTACTGGCCCGGGTCGCCGGGTACGGAGGCGCCCTGCACGAGCTGGACGTACCGCACGGCGGACCGCAGCAGGCGCACGCGCACCCCGGCCGCCCGGCCGGGCTCGCCGCCATCGGATCCCCCCGCTCCGAGGCCACCGCCGAGCAGCTCGCCGCCGCGGCCCCCCAGCCGTACCCCTATCCGGACGGCTGCGGCGCCTGGCAGCAGGCGGACGTCCGTACCGCCCGCGACCGGCTCGGCTGGCGGCCCCGGATCAACCTGGAGGAATCCCTCGCCGACATCTGGATGGAGGCGGCGTGCCGCATCTGACCACCCCACCGGGAGCCATGACCGCCGCCGCGACCGAGGCCGGCCGCCTCGGCCTCGGCATCCCCGGCTACGCGCACCCCCTGCTCGCCCCCGTGGAGTGGGCCGAGCTGACCCGCCCCGGCACCCCGCTCCACTGGGCCGTGCTCAATGTCACGGACGGCCCCGGCGGGCGGCCCGACCCGCACTGCACGGAGGCGGCCGCGAAGCTGCGCCGCGCGGGCGGCACGGTCCTCGGCCATCTCGCGATGCGAGACGGATCGCGGACCTTCGGGGAGCTGATCTCCGACGCCCACCGCTTCCGTGACTGGTACGGGGTCGGCGGTTTCTACCTCGCCGGGGCTCCGGCCGACCGGGCGGAACTGGCCGCGGTGCGCCGGGTCGTGGACACCCTGCGGGGTCTCGGGGAGGACCTGTGGATCGTGCTCGGCCACGGCACGCATCCGTACGAGGGCTATGTGGAGGCCGCCGACCAGTTGGTCACCTTCTCCGGGGCCTGGGTCGACTACCGCTGGTCGCAGGTGGCGGAGTGGACCGCCGAGCACCCGGCGGAGCGGTTCTGCCACCTCGTCCACGGAGTGCCGCGCACGCACCTGGAGGAGGCGATGCGGATCGCCCGCTGGCAGGGCGCCGGCACCATCTGGTTCACGGACCGGCGCGCCGTCGGGGAGGGTGACGCGTGGGCCTCCATGCCCGCGTACTGGGACGAAATCGTCTCACGGATCGGGACGAGTGTCTTGGAATGAAGACGGGCGTGGCAGTGTTACGGGGAGAACCACCCTGAAGACGTCACCACTACGGAGTCCCCGTGTCGCTGCCACCCCTGGTCGAGCCAGCTGCTGAGCTCACCGTTGACGAGGTCCGTCGGTACTCCCGCCACCTGATCATCCCGGATGTCGGGATGGACGGCCAGAAGCGCCTGAAGAACGCCAAGGTGCTGGCCGTGGGCGCGGGCGGCCTCGGCTCGCCCGCCCTCATGTACCTGGCCGCGGCCGGCGTCGGCACGCTGGGCATCGTGGAGTTCGACGAGGTCGACGAGTCGAACCTGCAGCGCCAGATCATCCACAGCCAGGCGGACATCGGCCGGTCCAAGGCCGAGTCGGCCCGCGACAGCGTACTGGGCATCAACCCGTACGTGAACGTGGTCCTCCACGAAGAGCGGCTCGAAGCCGAGAACGTGATGGAGATCTTCAGCCAGTACGACCTCATCGTCGACGGCACGGACAACTTCGCCACCCGTTACCTGGTCAACGACGCCTGCGTGCTGCTGAACAAGCCGTACGTATGGGGTTCGATCTACCGCTTCGACGGCCAGGCCTCGGTCTTCTGGTCCGAGCACGGCCCGTGCTACCGCTGCCTCTACCCGGAGCCCCCGCCGCCGGGCATGGTCCCGAGCTGCGCCGAGGGCGGCGTGCTGGGCGTGCTCTGCGCGTCCATCGGGTCCATCCAGGTCACCGAGGCCATCAAGGTCCTCACGGGTGTCGGCGAGCCGCTGGTCGGCCGCCTGATGATCTACGACGCCCTGGAGATGCAGTACCGCCAGGTCAAGGTCCGCAAGGACCCCGACTGCGCGGTCTGCGGTCCGAACGCGACCGTCACCGAGCTCATCGACTACGAGGCCTTCTGCGGCGTCGTGTCGGAGGAGGCCCAGGAGGCGGCCGCCGGCTCGACGATCACTCCCAAGCAGCTCAAGGAGTGGATCGACGCCGAGGAGCCCATTGAGATCATCGACGTCCGCGAGATCAACGAGTACGAGATCGTCTCGATCCCCGGCGCGAAGCTGATCCCCAAGGGCGAGTTCCTGATGGGCACGGCCCTCCAGGACCTGCCGCAGGACAAGCGCATCGTCTTGCACTGCAAGACGGGTGTCCGCAGTGCGGAAGTCCTCGCGGTCCTGAAGTCCGCGGGCTTCGCGGACGCGGTGCACGTCGGCGGCGGCGTCATCGGCTGGGTCCACCAGATCGAGCCCGAGAAGCCGGTCTACTAGCAGTCACGGAGTCACCCGGAGGGGGGGGGGGGGGGGGGGGGGGGGGGGGGGGGGGCGGGGGGGGGGTGGGGGGGGGGGGTGGGGGGGTGGGGGGGGGGGGGGGAGGGGGGGGGGGGGGGGGGGGAAACC
>NZ_JBVHVF010000049.1:0-15816 GCF_055564955.1 Streptomyces sp. NPDC028910
GGCTAAGGGGGCACCGCAACAACCCCAACACGAAAGATGTGGCGGGGGTGGGGGTGCTCTGGGGGGGGGGGGGGGGGGAGGGGGGGGGGGGGGGGGGGGGGGGGGGGGGGGAGGCGGGCCCCCGGGGTCGGGCCGGGTCAGGCGTTCACGCCGGTGTTCCCGAAGGCCGGGTTGAGCAGGCCGATCACGTTGACGGTGTTGCCCACCACGTTCACGGGGACGTGGACCGGGACCTGGAGCAGGTTCCCGGAGGCCACGCCGGGCGAGTTCCGGGCCTCGCCCTCCGCCGACGCACCGCTGTGCGCCGAGGAGACACCGGCGCCGGCGGCGATGAGGCCCCCCGCGATCATGGTGACGGCTGCGGCCTTCTTGAAGTTCTTCACGTTCTCGTCCTCCAGTACGTCTGCCGCGACCAGCCGTCGCGGCACGCCATGGAGAACGGTCGCCCGGCGATCGGGATACGCCATGTGGGCTACATACACCCGACCGTATGAATCTCAGACCGGAGCGGGACGATCCGATGTGCGCGGTTCATTCGGCGATTCCGTGTCTGACCGCCCACAAAGCGGCCTGGGTCCGATCGGACAGGTCCAGCTTCATCAGGATGTTCGACACGTGGGTCTTGACCGTCTTCTCGGACAGGACCAGGGCGCGGGCGATCTCCCGGTTGGAGCGTCCGTCCGCGATGAGGCCCAGGACCT
The DNA here is from genome assembly GCF_055564955.1 of Streptomyces sp. NPDC028910. Classification (NCBI taxonomy): domain Bacteria; kingdom Bacillati; phylum Actinomycetota; class Actinomycetes; order Kitasatosporales; family Streptomycetaceae; genus Streptomyces; species Streptomyces sp. NPDC028910. The sequence goes on from NZ_JBVHVF010000049.1 coordinate 702, forward strand.
CGCGCTCGCGGTCGGTCAGCGAGCCGGGCCGGCCCGCGGAGGAGCTCTGCTCGTCCTGGGAGAGCAGGGCCACCGCCACCTCCGGCTGGAGGAGGACGTGGCCGGCGTGGACGGAGCGGATGGCTCCGGCCAGGGCGTCGGGGTCGATGTCCTTGTAGAGGTATCCCGCCGCGCCCGCCCGCAAGGCCGGGACCACGGTGCGCTGCTCCGTGAAGCTGGTGACGATCAGGACCCGGGCCGGGTTCGCCAGCTCGCGCAGCCTTCGTAGCGCCTCGATGCCGTCGGTGCCGGGCATCTTGATGTCCATCAGGATCACGTCGGGCCGCAGTTCCTCGGCGCGGGCGATGCCCTCTTCGCCGTCGGAGGCCTCGCCGACCACCTCGATGTCCTCCTGGACCTCCAGGAAGGTGCGCAGGCCCCGCCGGACCACCTGGTGGTCGTCGACCAGCAGGACGCGGATGGCGCTGGAGCCGTCAGCCACCGGGGACCTCCATCTCGATCGTGGTGCCCTGGCCGGGCTCCGAGTGCACGGTGAGGCGGCCGCCGACGCCGCTCGCGCGGTCCCGCATGGAGACCAGGCCCAGGTGCCGGCCCGCCCGGCGGACGGTCCGTGGGTCGAAGCCCTTGCCCGAGTCGACGACCTTGAGGACCGCGCCCCCGGTGGGCGTCCGGGTCAGTGTGACCTCGACGCGGTCCCCCTCCGAGTGGCGCAGGGCGTTGTGGAGGGCCTCCTGGGCGACGCGGAGCACTGCTTCCTCCTGGGTCGCGGGCAGGGCCCGTACGCCGTCGCAGCTGAAGGTGACGTGTGCGGTGTGGGCGCGGTCGAGTACGTGGACGTGCGCGCGCAGGGTCGCGACCAGGCCGTCCTCGTCCAGGGCGGCCGGACGGAGCTCGGTCACGGCGGCGCGTAGTTCATCGGCGGCCTGCGCCGCGAGGGCGGCCACCTGCTGGAGCTCGCCCTTGGCGCGGGCCGGGTCCCGGTCGACGAGGGCGGCGGCGGCCTGGGCGGTGAGGCGCAGCGAGAAGAGCTTCTGGCTGACGGCGTCGTGCAGCTCGTGGGCGAGCCGGGAGCGCTCCTCGGCGATGGTGAGCTCGCGGCTGCGCTCGTAGAGCCGGGCGTTGGTGAGGGCGATCGCCGCGTGCTGGGCGAGGAGGGCGAGGAGTTCCTGGTCCTCGTCGGTGAAGGCGTGCCGGGCGCCCGGGGCGCCGCGCTTGTTCGCGAGGAAGAGGGCGCCGAGGGTCTCCTCGCCGTCACGGACGGGCATGCCGAGGAAGTCCGACATCTCGGGGTGGGCGGACGGCCAGCCCTCGAAGCGCGGGTCCTTGCGTACGTCGGCCAGTCGCTCGGGGCCGTCCTGGTGGAGCATCGCGGCGAGGATGCCGTGCTGGCGGGGCAGCGGGCCGATGCGGCGCCACTGCTCCGCGCTGATGCCGTCCACGACGAACTGGGCGAAGCCGCCGTGGTCGTCCGGGACGCCCAGGGCCGCGTATTCGGCGTCGAGGAGTTCGCGGGCCGACACGACGATCGTGCGCAGGACGTCGCGGACCTCCAGCCGACGGCTCATGGCGAGCAGCGCGGTGCTCACGGCGGCCAGGCCGCTGCGGGGTCCAGTGTGCATGGCCTCACCGTACTCGCGGCCGTGACCTGCGTGATCGGACCGTGGACGTAGGTCCAAGGGACCTCCTCGGGTGGGGCTCGCGGCCGACGCGGCGGCGGGTGGCCCCTTCCTAGGTTGGGGGCATCTGCTGATCGGGACGGAAGAGGAGGGGTGCTGTCATGTCGGTGGCGATCGTGACGGGGGCGTCCAGGGGGCTCGGGCGGGCACTGGCCGGGGAGCTGGCGGCGCGCGGCTGGGACCTGGTGCTGGGTGCGCGGGGCGCGGCGGCGTTGAAGGAGACCGCGGCCGCGCTGGAGCGGGCCGCGGGGGTGCGGGTGGTGGCGGTGGCCGGGGACGTGTCCTCGGGAGCGCACCGGGCGGAGCTGGTGGCGGCGGCGCGGGAGCTGGGCGGGCTGGACCTGCTGGTGAACAACGCGGGGGTGCTGGGGGCCGAGCCGCTGGTGCCGCTGGCGGTGCATCCGCTGGCCGGGCTGCGCGAGGCGTTCGAGGTCAACGTGGTGGGGCCGCTGGGGTTGATCCAGGAGGGGCTGGCGCTGCTGCGGGCCTCGGAGGCGGGGGCGGTGCTGAACATCAGCTCGGACGCGGGGGTGGTGGCGTACGAGACGTGGGGGGCGTACGGGGCGACCAAGGCGGCGGGGGATCTGATGGCGGCCGTCCTGGCGGTGGAGGAGCCGGGGCTGCGGGTGTGGTGGGCGGACCCAGGTTCGATGCGGACGCGGATGATGGCGGCGGCCGAGCCCGGCGAGGACCTGGCGGGGCTGCCGGCGCCGGAGGAGGTGGCTCCGGTTCTGCTGCGGCTGGTGGCGGAGGGGCTGCCTAGCGGGCGGTACACGGCGGAGGGGCTGGCGGCGGAGGGGTCGGCGGCGGAGGGGCTGGCCGCAGAGGGGCTGGCCGCGGAAGCGCCGGCGGCGGAAGGGCTGGCCGCAGAGGAGCCGGCGGTGGAAGGGCTGGCCGCGGAAGGGCCGGCGGCGGAAGGGCTGGCCGCAGAGGAGCCGGCTGCGGAGGGGCTGGCCGCGGAAGGGCCGGCGGTGGAAGCGGACCTGGAGACGGGGCCGGGGGCCGGGCGGTGAGCGGGCGGCGGACCCTGCGGGAAGGGGGGCCGTTCAGCGGCGGGGGACGAGAGCGACGAGGGGGACTGTATATACCGGACATTCCACCGGAGCTGCTGGCCCGGGTGCCGGCCGAGCAGCGCGGGCCGGGCCTGGGGCGGGACGCGGTGCGGCTGCTGGTGTCGCGGGGCAGTGCGGAGGTGTCGCTGCACGCCTTCCGGGAGCTGCCGGAGCTGCTGCGGGCCGGGGACGTGCTGGTGGTGAACACCTCGGCCACGCTGGCGGCGGCCGTGGACGCCCGGCTGGGCGGCGAGAACCTGGTGGTGCACTTCTCGACCCGGGGCGACGACGGCCGGTGGGCGGTGGAACTGCGGAGCCCGGCCGGGCGGGGCACGACCCGGCCGCGCGCCGGGGGGCCGGCCGGGGCGGCGGTGGAGCTGCCGGGCGGGTGCCTCCTCGTCCTGGAAGAGCCCCTCGCGGCCGGCGCGGACCGGCTGTGGTGGGCGCGGCCCCTCCCGGCGCCGTACGGGGTCCCCGCGCTGCTGCGGGCGTACGGGCGGCCGATCCGGTACGCGTACACGGAGCGGGACCAGCCGCTGTCGGCCTACCAGACGGTGTTCGCGGTGCCGGCCGCCGACGGGTCGGGCTCGGCGGAGATGCCGAGCGCGGGCCGGCCCTTCACGCCGGAGCTGGTGGCGCGGCTGGTGAGCCGGGGGGTGCAGTTCGCGCCGCTGACCCTGCACACGGGGGTGGCCTCTCAGGAGGCGCACGAGCCTCCGTACCCCGAGCGGTACGAGGTGTCGGCGACGACGGCGGGGCTGGTGAACGCCGCGAGGGCCGCCGGCGGGCGGGTGCTGGCGGTGGGGACCACGGCGGTGCGGGCGCTGGAGTCGGCCGTGGACGCGGAAGGGGTGGTCCGCGCGGCCGGCGGGTGGACCGATCTGGTGGTGACGCCGGAGCGCGGGGTGCGGGTGGTGGACGGGCTGCTGACCGGGCTGCACGAGCCCGAGGCGTCCCACCTGCTGATGCTGGAGGCGGTCGCGGGGCGGGACGCCGTACGGCTCGGGTACGCGCAGGCACTGGACCGGCTCTGCCTGTGGCACGAGTTCGGGGACGTCCACCTGCTGCTCAAGGACGAGAGCCATCACTGAGCGCATTGCTCCCGCAACGCGTGGTGAGACCGTTACGTGCTCGATGTGAGCCCGCACATAGGACCCACATCACTTACGAAGCTGCTTAGTGGATACGTAAAGGTCCTGTCAGCGCGGGTGCACCTAGCGCCGGGGCCTGAAATCAGGCCTCGGCGCCCAGCCCTGATCCACTAAGCAGGATCGTACGTCACACCTTTGCCACAGGTTTTTGCCACCGCTAAGAATTGCTCACGTCGCACAGCGCCGCGGATCCCAGATCCTCGCGGCGCTTTCCTGCGGCCCCCGCTATTCGAAGAGGTTGCCCCGCCATGTCTGCTTCCAGCACTCCCGGTCACAGTCGTCTGACGAAGGCACACAAGCTGTCCATTGCCGGTATCGCCACCTTCAGCGCCGCCGCGCTCGCCTTCTCCCTCGTCCCGGCCGACGCCGCTGAGGCCGAGACCATCTCCGCCGCCCCCGTCGCCTGGACCAAGGTCGTCGACGCCGCGCAGACGAAGGCCGTACAGCAGCACCTCTCCGTGCAGCAGGTCGTGGCCGACAAGGCCGCGCAGGACGCCGCCAAGGCCAAGGCCGACGCCGCCGCCGCGAAGGCCAAGGCCGAGGCCGCCGCGAAGAAGGAGCGCGAGGCGAAGGCCGCCGCGAGCCGTTCCGCCGCCCGCACCCCGGTCTTCGCGAACAACCTTGACGGCTGGATCAAGGAAGCCCTCTTCATCATGAAGAAGGAGGGCATTCCGGGCAGCTACGCCGGCATCCACCGCAACATCATGCGCGAGTCCAGCGGTAACCCGATGGCGATCAACAACTGGGACATCAACGCCCAGAACGGCGTCCCCAGCAAGGGTCTGCTCCAGGTCATCTACCCGACCTTCAAGGCGTACCACGTCAAGGGCACCAAGTTCGACCAGTACGACCCGGTCGCCAACATCGTCGCCGCCTGCAACTACGCGGCCGACCGCTACGGCTCGATGGACAACGTCAACAGCGCCTACTAGGCCTCCGACGCACCCGAACCCCCATGCGCCTCAGGGCGGCACCCGGACATCCGGATGCCGCCCTGAGGCGTTCGTGCGTACGGTCCCTGCCGCGTGCTACTTGCCCGCGCGCATGACCTCGGGCTCGTGGCGGCGCAGCAGGCGCTGCACCAGGAAGCCGCAGGCGATGCCGATGAGCAGCAGGACGATGATGTTCAGGCTCCACTGGCCGACCGTGGCGTCCCAGAGCGGGTCGGTGTTGGTCGGGTTGTCGCGGTCCCACGGCGGCATGAGCTTACCGAGGTTCAGCGTGGTGCCGGCGGCGGCGACGGCCCAGCGGGACGGCATCAGCCAGGCGAACTGCTCCAGGCCCGGGGAGTCGTAGACCTGGAAGAGGATGCCGGTGAAGACGACCTGGACGATCGCGAACATGACCAGCAGCGGCATGGTCTTCTCGGCGGTCTTCACCAGCGAGGAGATCACCAGGCCGAACATCATCGAGGTGAAGCCGAGCGCGATGACCGACAGGCAGAGCTCGACGGCCGGCGGCATGAGCAGGCCCTCGGTCGGCAGGTCGCGCGGGGTGAAGCCGATCGCGCAGATGATCACGCCCTGGATGGCCGTGATGACACCGAGGACGATCACCTTCGACATGAGGTACGCCGACCGGGACAGGCCGGTCGCGCGTTCACGCTCGTAGATGACGCGTTCCTTGATCAGCTCGCGGACCGAGTTCGCCGCGCCCGAGAAGCACATGCCGACGCAGAGGATCAGCATGATCGTGCCGGCGTCGCCGTTGAACTGGGACGGCGGCTTCGGCGGCGCGAGGCCGAAGGTCGCGGGGATGACCGTGGAGACCACGCCGAGGACGGCGGGCAGGATCAGCATCAGGCCGAGGAAGCCCCGGTCGGAGGCGATCACGGACACGTAGCGGCGGATCAGCGTGAACAGCTGGGAGCCCCAGCCCTGCGGCTTCGGCGGGCGCATCTGCTGGGCCGGAGGCATCGCGACCGACTGGGGGGCGACCGCGTCGATGTCGGCGGCGTACAGCTGGTAGTGCTGCGAGCCCTTCCAGCGGCCGGCCCAGTCGTAGTCGCGGTAGTTCTCGAAGGCCGAGAAGACGTCCGCCCACGTGGTATAGCCGAAGAAGTTCAGCGCCTCGTCCGGCGGGCCGAAGTAGGCGACGGAACCGCCCGGGGCCATGACCAGCAGCTTGTCGCAGATGGCCAGCTCGGCGACCGAGTGGGTCACGACGAGGACCGTGCGGCCGTCGTCGGCGAGGCCGCGCAGCAGCTGCATGACGTCGCGGTCCATGCCCGGGTCGAGGCCGGAGGTCGGCTCGTCCAGGAAGATCAGCGAGGGCTTGGTGAGCAGCTCCAGGGCCACGGACACGCGCTTGCGCTGACCACCCGAGAGCGCGGTGATCTTCTTGTCCTTGTGGATGTCGAGCTTGAGCTCGCGCAGCACCTCGTTGATGCGGGCCTCGCGCTCGGACTCCGCGGTGTCGCCCGGGAAGCGGAGCTTGGCCGCGTACTTCAGGGCGGTGCTGACCTTCAGTTCCTTGTGCAGGATGTCGTCCTGCGGGACCAGGCCGATGCGCTGGCGGAGCTCCGCGAACTGCTTGTAGAGGTTGCGGTTGTCGTACAGGACGTCGCCCTGGTCGGCGGGCCGGTAGCCGGTCAGCGCCTTGAGGAGGGTCGACTTGCCGGAGCCGGACGGACCGATGACACCGATCAGCGACTTCTCCGGGACGCCGAAGGTGACGTCCTTGAGGATCTGCTTGCCGCCGTCGACGGTGACCGTGAGGTGGCGGGCCGAGAAGGAGACCTCGCCGGTGTCGACGAACTCCTCGAGGCGGTCACCGACGATCCGGAACGTCGAGTGGCCGACGCCGACGATGTCGTTCGGGCCGAGCAGCATGGTGCCGGACTTGGCCAGCGGCTGACCGTTGACGTAGGTGCCGTTGTGGCTGCCGAGGTCGTGGATCTCGAAGCGGCCGCCGGGCATCGAGCGGAACTCGGCGTGGTGGCGGGAGACCTGGAGGTCGGAGACCACCAGCTCGTTCTCCAGCGCACGGCCGATCCGCATGACGTGGCCCAGCGAGAGCTGGTGGAACGTCGTCGGGCTGCGGTCGCCGTGGCCCGGCGTCCCGCCCTGCGCCGGGCGGGGCGCGGGGGCGCCGCCCTGCTGGTGCGGGAGGTGCACCTGTGGCTGCTGCGGCTGGTGCGGCTGGTGTTGGTGCTGGGCGTGGTGCTGTTGGTGCTGGGCGTGCTGCTGCTGGTCCCAGGCCTGTTGCTGGGGCTGCTGCTGTGGCGCCTGGTAGGCCGGGGCCTGCGGCCCGGCGTACGCCTGTGCCTGCCCCGGGGCCTGCTGGGCCTGTTGCGCAACGGCCGGCTGCGGCGCGGCGGCGGCGCTCAGATTCAGCCGCGGGCCGTCGGTCGCGTTGCCCAGATGGACCGGCGTGCCGGGCACGAGCTGGGTCTGCTGGACCCGGGCCCCGTGCACGTAAGTGCCGTTGGTGCTGCCGTGATCCTCGATGCCCCAACCCTGGCCGTTCCAGGTGATGGTGGCATGCCGCCACGACACCCGGGCATCGTCGATCACCACGTCTCCCTGGGGGTCACGCCCCAGCGAGTACGACCTGGACGGATCGAGCGTCCAGGTCCTTCCATTCAATTCCAGTACGAGTTCCGGCACTCCAGCCCCACTTAAGTCCCCCGAGAATCCCCCATGACGTCAGGGAGTCTAGGGATGGCGAACATCCGGGGGAACTATTTCAGGCCCACAGCCGTATGTGGAATCCGGGCCTTGCCGGGGCGTCTACGACTGCCCGTTGACGGGGCCGAAAGTCACCCGGAGAGTGAGATACGGGACTTCTCGCCCGGGGGTCCCCTCGCGTACCGCTCGGTAGGCATCGGGGGTTCACCGTATGCGCCGCATCCGTTGGGGAGACGTACTCCTGTCCGCCGTCGCCGCCGTGGGCTGGTCCCTGATCGTCATGGCCGGGGTGGCCGCACTGGGGCTGCATCTGTTGGGAGCTGACGCCGCGGGAGGTTCGCTCGGGGCCATGACCGCCGCCGTCGTGGTCCTCGCGGTCGGCGGCACCGTGACCCCCTCCGGTGACGTGTCGGCCTTCGGGGTCACCGGGGCGGGCGCCGAAAGCTCCCTGGACGTCATGCCCTTGGGGGTGTCGCTGGCCGGGGCGCTGGTCCTGGCGTACGTGTTCCTGCGCTCGCTCCGGGGCGGGGCGGCGCCGGGTGAGACGGCCGCCAGGGTCGCGGTGCTCACGGCGCTGCTCGTCGCGACGGCGGGCGGGCTGGCGTGGGCCGGGCACGACGTGGTCACGCTCGACGGGACGGCGCGGCCGAGGACCCCGGCGAAGGTCGAGATCCCGGGAGTCGGTGACATCGGTGGGCTGCTCCCGGACCTGCCGGACCTGCCGGACCTCGTCGGGGATCTCATCGGGACCCGGACCCGGGTGGGGTTCTCGGTGGAGCTCGGGCCGACGCTGCTGGGTGCGGGGGTGTGGGTGCTCGCGGTGCTGGCGGTGGCGCTGCTGGTCTCGCGGCGCGGGCCGGCGGCGCTCGCCCGGCTGCGTCCGGCCGCCTCGGCGGTGGTGGCGATGCTGCTGGTCGCGGTGGCGGCCGGGCTGGCCGCGGCGGTCTGGGCGGCGCTGCGCGAGGAGGCCGCGGCGCCCGGGGAGGGCCGGCGGGTGCTGGGTGCCGCGCTGCTGGGGGCGCCGAACGGGAGCTGGCTGGGGGTGCTGCTGGGGCTGTTCGTGCCGCTGCGCGGCCGGGCCACGGGCGAGTCGGCCCGGCTGCTGCCCGATCCCCTGGACGATCTGCTGGCGGTTTCGGCGCGGGAGCCGGTGACGGTGGCCCGGCTCGCGGAGTACGACGGGCGGATCTGGCTGCTGGCGGCGGGGGTGGTCCTGCTGATGCTCTACGCGGGCGTGCTGGCGGCCGTACGGAGTCCGGGGCGCGGGATCCTCGGGTGCGCGGCGCGGCTGTCGGCCGTGACCGGGGTGACGCTGGCGGTGCTGGTGTGGCTGACGGGACTGTCGGCCGACGCCTCGCTGGCGGTGCTGGGCCTGGAGGCGGTGGAGGCCGGGGTGGAGCTGCGGGGCGACGCCCCGTACGCGCTGCTGCTGGGCGCGGTCTGGGGTGCGGGGGCGGGCGCTGCGGGTGCACTGCTGGCCCGCCTGCGGCCGGCGCCCGGCGCGGTTTCGGGGTGGCCGGTCCCGCAGCCCGGGCCGGGTCCCGGCGGGGGGTCGGGGTGGCCGGTCCCGCGGCCCGGGCCAGGTCCCGGCCGGGACGGTCGGCATGCCGAGGCCCCGCCGGGGCCGGGTCCCGGCGGGGACGGTCGGGGTGCCGGGGCGTCGCCGCGCCAGGATCCGGACGTCTCCTGGGACGTCACGGTCACGGCCCTCCCGCCGAGGCCGGCGAGGCCGGCGAGGCCCGCGCGTCCTCACCGTCGCCCGCCGTTCACCCCGCCTCCCCCGCCGGTGGGCCCGCCACCGCCGCCGAAGCCACCCGGCCCACCGGCCCCGCCGCGCTGACGACGCTCCCTGCCACTGCGCGGGCCGACACCCGCAACCCAGCTGGGGCTCCGCCCCAGACCCCGCGCCTCAAACGCCGGCGAGGCTTGAGAGGCCCGGTCACTGCCGCCGGGAACCCGCACCGCGCAACGAGAGCCCTGCCGGGCAGCCGAGGGCGATGGCAGGGCGCCCCCCGCAGGCCCCGCCCGAAGCCGGCCGCCGCGCCCGAAGGCCGGGCGGTCCCCGGGCAGCCGGGTCCGGGGCGGAGGCCCGGGGAACGGTGGAAGGGCGGGGAGGGGACAGCCCCGCAGGGCACCGGACCTGTCCGCCGCCGCCGGGCGGAGTCCGGGCAGCGCCGCGCAGGCCTGGGCTCCGGTCATCGGCGGACGGAGTCCGGCGCAGCGGCGCGAAGCCGGAGAGGCCCCCGGGGCCGAGTCGGGCGGGCGGCGCGTTCAAGAGGTGGGACGGGGGTCCTGTGTGGGGGGTCGGGAAGATACGGTGAGGGCACCATGAGCGCATCGCAGACCTCCGACGTCCCCACCCTCCTCGTCAAGATCTTCGGCAAGGACCGTCCCGGGATCACCGCCGGGCTGTTCGACACCCTCGCCGCCTACTCCGTCGACGTCGTCGACATCGAGCAGGTCGTCACCCGTGGCCGCATCGTCCTGTGCGCCCTCGTCACCAAGCCCGCCGGCGGCGCCGAGGGCGACCTGCGGGCCACGGTCCACAGCTGGGCCGAGTCCCTCAAGATGCAGGCCGAGATCCTCTCCGGTACCGGTGACAACCGCCCGCGCGGCAGTGGCCGCTCCCACGTCACCGTGCTCGGCCACCCGCTCACCGCCGAGTCCACCGCCGCCATCGCCGCCCAGATCACGGCGGTCGGCGGCAACATCGACCGTATCTTCCGCCTCGCCAAGTACCCGGTCACGGCGGTGGAGTTCGCCGTCTCCGGCGTCGAGACCGAGCCGCTGCGCACCGCGCTGGTCACCTCCGCCGCGCACATCGGCGTGGACGTGGCCGTCGTCTCGGCCGGGCTGCACCGCCGGGCCCAGCGCCTGGTCGTCATGGACGTGGACTCGACCCTGATCCAGGACGAGGTCATCGAGCTGTTCGCCGCGCACGCCGGGTGCGAGGCCGAGGTCGCCGAGGTCACCGAGCGGGCCATGCGCGGGGAGCTCGACTTCGAGCAGTCGCTGCACGCCCGCGTGGCGCTGCTGGCCGGCCTGGACGCCTCCGTCGTGGACAAGGTCCGCGCCGAGGTGCAGCTGACCCCGGGCGCCCGCACGCTGATCCGCACGCTCAAGCGGCTCGGCTACCAGGTGGGCGTGGTCTCCGGCGGCTTCACCCAGGTGACGGACGACCTGCGGGAGCGGCTGGGGCTGGACTTCGCCTCCGCCAACACCCTGGAGATCGTCGACGGGAAGCTGACGGGCAAGGTCACCGGCGAGATCGTGGACCGGGCGGGCAAGGCCCGGCTGCTGCGCCGCTTCGCCGCGGAGGCCGACGTACCGCTGTCCCAGACGGTGGCCATCGGCGACGGCGCGAACGATCTGGACATGCTGAACGCGGCCGGTCTGGGGGTGGCCTTCAACGCCAAGCCGGTGGTCCGGGAGGCCGCGCACACGGCGGTGAACGTGCCGTTCCTCGACGCGGTGCTGTACCTGCTGGGGATCACCCGCGAGGAGATCGAGGCCGCCGACCTGGCCTGAGGCGCGTAGCGGCGTACGGACCGGCAGACACGCGGCATACGAACGGGCCCCGTCGGGGCCCGTTCACGCGTGACGCCGCCGGTCAGTGGCCCTTGGGGGTCCAGTAGTCGACGAGCGTGCCCACCCCGTGCTCCAGCGTCTTCCACGAGCCGGTGAAGGAGACGATGGCGAGCGCCGCGGTCGGGAATCCCGTACGGGTCATACGCGCCAGGGTGTCGCCCTCCGCGCGCCCGGAGAGGGCGTCGGCGAGGGCGTGCATGCCGGGGTTGTGGCCGATGACGAGGAGGTCGGAGACCTCGTCCGAGGTCTCGTTCAGCAGGGCGATGAGCTCGCCCAGCGAGGCGTCGTAGAGCCTCTCCTCGTAGTGGGTCTTCGGCCGGTGCGGCATCTCGTGGACGGCGAGCTTCCAGGTCTCGCGGGTGCGGGCGGCGGTGGAGCAGAGGGCCAGGTCGAAGGCGATGCCGGTGTCGGCGAGCTTCAGACCGACGGCCGGCGCGTCCTTGCGGCCTCGTTCCGCCAGCGGGCGGTCGTGGTCGGACACCTCGGGCCAGTCGGCCTTGGCGTGCCGGAGGAGGGCGATCCTGCGGGATGTGTCGGCGCTCATGGCTCCCAGCTTCGCATGAAACGAGCCGTGGGGCGCAGGGTGTTGAGGGGGCTCAACCCCGGGAGGTGAGGGGCGCTCGGGAGGTCAGCCGACGGCGCGCAGGATGTGCTCCGCGACCTGGACCAGGGCCGAGGCCTCGCCGGTCGCCGCATGGGCTTCGGCCGATCCGGCGAGGAGCAGCAGCAGGAGGCCGAAGGCGAGTGCGGGCAGGGCCAGCGCCCACCAGTGCAGCCGGGCGTTCGCGCCGCCGGCGGGGCGTGCCCGCGTGCTGCCGGACGGGAGGGGCCGGGAGTGCGTGGGGGCCGACATGGCCGCCTCCGTGGGTGTGTGGACGGGACTGGCTCGCTGCCTACGAATCTATGGATCCGGAGCAGCGGTTCCCATCCGGGGCACACCCCACTTCACCCTGAGCCTGGCCCCCTAGGGGTGGTGGGGTTGTCCCCACCCTTCACGGGGCGGCATCCCTCAGGGGGAGGCGATCGTGGCTATGACGGAGATGATCACGGACACGACGAGCATCGCGCCGAGCACGAGGCCGAGCTTCTTGCGGCCGTTCTGCGGGTTCGGTTCAAGTACGGGCGACATGCCGGTCAGTCTTTCATGCCGCATTCGTCCTCGATCGTGCGGTCCCGGCCGGCCAGGACGCCCAGCGCGATCTGCGGCAGCAGCAGCCCGGCCATCAGGGCGAGCGGAAGGTCCCACGCTCCCCCGGCCGCCGCCGGGAGGTGCCCCCGGCCGTGCTGGTAGAGGGCGCCGATGACGAGGGGGCCGGGGATGGAGATGAGGTAGCCGGTGCTCTGGGCGAAGGCGGAGAGCTTGACCACGCCGGCCGGTGACTTGGCGCGCAGCCCGATGAGGGTGATGACGAGGGGGAACGCGCAGTTGGAGACGCCGAGCAGGAGTGCCCAGGCCCAGGCTCCGGCGGCGGGGGCGAAGTACAGCCCGAGGTAACCGGTGAGGCCGAAGACGCCGAGGGTGACGGCGATGGCGCCCTGGTTCCTCATCCGGGCGGCCAGGCCGGGGATGACGAAGGCGAGCGGGACGCCCATGACCATGGTGACGGCGAGGAGGACGCCGGCGGTGGAGGCGGAGACCCCGGCGTCGCGGAAGATCTGCGGGAGCCAGCCCATGGTGATGTACGCGCCCGTGGCCTGGAGGCCGAAGTAGCAGGCCAGGGCCCAGGCGGTGCGGCTGCGGACGACCCGCGGGCCGGCGTCGGCCCGTACGGCGGTGGCCGCGCCGGAGTCGGCGGCGGCCCTGGCCCGGTCGGCGGAGTCGGCCCGTTCGGCCCGGTCGGCCCGGCGGGAGGCGCGGGCGACGGGCAGCCAGGGCAGTACGGCGACCAGGGCGAGCGCGGCCCACATCAGCAGGCCGGTACGCCAGCTGCCGCCCAGGGCGTCGGTCAACGGGACGGTCGCGGCGGCGGCGAGCGAGGTCCCGGCGGCCAGGGACATGGAGTACAGGCCGGTCATGGTGCCGACCCTGTCCGGGAAGTAGCGCTTGACGATCACCGGGAGCAGGACGTTGGTGAGGGCTATGCCGGCCAGGGACAGGGCGCTCGCGGCGAGAAAACCGGCGGCACCGGTCGCGAAGGGGCGGATCAGCAGGCCGGTGGCGACGGCGGCCATGCCGGCGCAGACCACGGCGGCCGGGCCGAAGCGGCGGGAGAGCCGGGGCGCGGTGACGCCGAAGACGGCGAAGCAGAGGGCGGGGACGGAGGTGATCAGTCCGGCGACGGTGCCGCTCATGCCGAGGCCCGTGCGGGTCTCCTCGAAGAGGGCCCCGAGGCTGGTGATGGCGGGCCGCAGGTTGAGCGCGGCCAGCACGATTCCGACGATGAGCACAGGACCGAGCCAGGTCGGCTGCGCCGGCGCCTGCGGGGTGAGTGCGGTGGCCGCGGCGCGGTGTGCGGCGGCCTCGCCGGGGGCCTGCCCCGAGGGCTTTTTGTGGCCCCGGGCGGGCCGGTCGAGCGTCTGTGTTTCATCGTCGGACATTCCGCCATCATAGAATCATGGGATGATTGGTTGTCCAGTCGCCCTTGAGAGGAACCCATGCCGCTGACCTCGCCCCGGCGCTCCGCGCTCGTCGATCAGGTGATCGCCCAGTTGCGGAACCAGATCACCTCCGGCGAGTGGCCGGTCGGCGCCCGCATCCCGACCGAGCCGGAGCTCGTCGAGCTGCTCGGCGTCGCCCGCAACACCGTGCGCGAGGCCGTACGGGCGCTGGCGCACAACGGCCTCCTGGACATCCGCCAGGGCTCGGGTACGTACGTCATCGCCACCAGCGAGCTGGCCGGCGTGATGCACCGGCGCTTCGCCGGGGCCGAGCCGCGGCACATCGCCGAGCTGCGGTCGACGCTGGAGTCCTCGGCGGCCCGGCTGGCGGCGGAACGGCGGACCGAGCGGGACCTCGTACAGCTGGACGCCCTGCTGGCACGCCGCGAGGAGGCCTGGGCGGGCGGGGACGCGGAGGTCTTCGTGGCGGCGGACGTGAGCCTGCACATGGCGGTGGTGACGGCCTCGCACAACGACGTGTTGATCGAGCTGTACGCGGACCTCGGCGACCTCGTGGCCGACTGGCTGCGGGCGGACGTGGGCACCCAGCTGCGTCCTGCCGCCCATCTGGACCACGCCCGGCTGATCGAGGCCATCCGGCGGGGGGACGGGGACGCGGCGGCCTCGGAGGCCGCGGGCTACCCCTTCGCCTGCCTCGGCAGGAAAGCGGGCGAGGACGGGCACGAGAACGGGGATGAGAGCGCGGACGCCCCCGACGTCGCCCCCGACGCCGACGAGAACGCGGAAGCGGCCCCGCTCACGGCCGCTGGTGGCTGACCCACGCCGAGCGGACTTCCTTCCAGCAGCGGCCGACGAGCTTGACCCGGCCGGCCGGGCCGACGGCCACGGCGGCGCCGTCGCCGTCCACGTCCCACCAGCGGTCGCATTCGACGTGCAGCCGCACCAGGTCGGTCTCCGGATAGGCGTTGTGGCAGTCCGCCGTCACCTGCGAGCCTTCGATCGCGGTGTCGCAGTCGGCTCCGAAGAGCTCCCGGGCGGCGGGCCGGGTGGGCTGCGCGGGGGGCTCGGCGGGGATGTCGGCGAGCTCCACGACGGCCGTGGCCGCCTCGGGGCCGGGCACGGGCTCGTCTCCCGTGGGCTGCGCGGCCGCTCCGGGGACCAGGAGTCCGGTCAGGATCACTGACGTGACCAGCATCGATACCGCTCGGCTCGGTCTCGCTCGCACTCCTACCTCCTCCCCGCAGGAGCCGGGAAGATCCCGACCTGGCTAGTTTGCAGGCATCTGTCCTGCTTTTCGACTCGGGAAGATCCGGTCAGCCGGTGAACATGTGAACGAGCAAGCGCCCGCGGGTGCGAAACGGCGGCGGGGGGGGGGGGGGGGGGGGGGGGGGGGGGGGGGGGGGGGGGGGGGGGGGGGGGGGGAGGGGGGGGGGGGAGGTGATCTGCTTCGGTGTAAGTCT
>NZ_JBVHVF010000050.1:0-11111 GCF_055564955.1 Streptomyces sp. NPDC028910
CTCAAAGGCCAGCTCGACCTCGAACGCCACGGAGCCAGGACCCCAGCCGGAGTCCTGGCCCGGATCGGACAACGCATCCTCACCCTGACCGCAGCCATCTGGCACAACCGGACCAACGGCACAGCCACCACACGATCACTCATCGCCTACGACCACTGACGAAGACTTCGGACTTACTCGTCTAGTCCCTGTCTCAAGTGATCTAGTCCGATTGGCTCGCCGTGTCAGATGATCTGGTTCGCCGCGAGTAGCGGAAAAGGCGGTGGGCGAAGATCGTTCAAGCGGCAGACTGGCCCGATGACCGCATCGGATCCCAAGGCTGACCTTCACTTTTATCTGCAGTCCGCCCGTGATGCCTTGCTCTGGAAGCTCGAAGGGCTCTCGGAGTACGACATCCGCCGCCCGCTGACGCCGACCGGCACCAACCTTTTGGGCCTGGTGAAACACGTGGCCAGTGTGGAGCTGGGCTACCTCGGCGACACCTTCGGACGGCCGTCCGGCGAGCCGCTGCCCTGGCTCGAAGACGGTGCTGAGCCCAACGCGGATATGTGGGCCACCGCCGACGAGTCACGCGATCACATCGTGGAGCTTTACCGCCGGGCGTGGGCGCACGCGGACGCGACGATCGACGCGCTGGCTCTGGACACGAACGGCAAGGTGCCGTGGTGGCCCAACGGGAGGGACGAGGTGACGTTGCACCATGCCGTGGTGCGCGTGATCGCCGATACACACCGGCACGCCGGGCACGCGGACATCCTCCGGGAACTCATAGACGGGGCCGTGGGGATGAACCAGGGCAACGACAGCATGCCGCCGGGCGACTCAGCGTGGTGGGAGAACTATCGAACCCGGCTGGAGCGTGCGGCTCAGGAAGCCGATCGAGACGCGTAACTGCGGACCAGACCGAGTCAGCCGGCTACCGGCATCGGCTCTCACAGGGATGTCGCTCGTTGGGGTGACGCCTTCCGCGTCCGGGACATGGGACCCCGCTGGGTGTTCCACCCTCGCAGTGCAGGGGCGAGGGCAGCGGGGAGGTGCTCGTGGGCGAGCCCGCGCAGGCGACACCTGCCTGGGAGTACGCGTCGGAGGTCCAGGTGGGGTTCGTCGGTGCCGACGGCGCCGCACGGCTCGGTCCACTAGCCCGTTACTGGGGCGAGCCGTTCGAACTGGCCTCGCCGACCCGGAAGTTCATCGCGTTCAAGGGGCAGAAGAACTTCACTGGTGACTACTGGGCGGCGACCACGCGTGACCTGGTGGGTTACGAGTCGTGGGTGGAGCGGGACGCCGCGATGGCCCTGGACTTCGATCCTGCCGTCGTCGCTCTGGCCTCCCAGCCCTTCCATTTGGTCTGGGCGGATGGCGACCGGGATCGTGAACACACCCCGGACTACTTCGCCAGGTTGTCCGACGGCACCGGCATGGTGGTCGATGTCCGGCCGAGAGCCTCGTTGATGAGGAGGCTGCCGAGGTCTTCGCGTTCACCGCGCGGGTCTGCGCAACAGTGGGGTGGCAGTTCCGGCTGGTCGGAGACCTGGGCCAGCCCTTCCGGGCGAATTTGCGCTGGCTGTCGCGCTACCGCCATCCGCGGTGCCACCGGGCGTCGGTGGCGGATGTGCTGCGGGAGGTGTTCGCCGAACCGCAGATGCTGTTCGTGAGGGCCGATCGGGTCGGAGACCGGATGGGGGGTGCTCCCGGTGCTCTATCACCTGCTCTGGAACCACGAACTGACTGCGGAACTGGTCTCGGGCCCACTCGATGGCGGGACGGTCGTCCGCCTGGCGGCGAGGGGACGGTTATGAGGTCCGCGCGTCCAGGACGGCTGCGGCTGGGTGACCGGGTGACGTTCGAGAAACGTACGTACACGGTCGTCGGGCTGACCGGGATGCGGGTTGCCTAGCCGATACCCACGGCACAGGCATGCTCATCGATCAGGTCCATCTCCAGGCGGCCGAGGACTTCGCTGTCCTGGGCGCTGGCGAGCGGGCCGCTCTGGGCTCGGCCGCGCTGCTGGACCACCTGCCGGAGAAAGTCGCGGAGCGGGCGTTGTGGTGGCAGCGCCACTTGATCGAGATCCTGACCGGTCTGCCGCCGGATGCTCCGGCGGGGGCCGGGCCCCGGCCCGAATATGACCCGGCCTGCCGGTGGCTGGCGGAACGTGAGCGGGCGAAGGCGGCGGAACTGACAGTGCTGGGCGAGGAGATCAGCGCGCGGACCGTGAAGCGAAAGCGGCAACGCTACGAGGCCGGCGGCATCGCCGCGGTGGTGGACCACCGTCTTGCCCCGCACGCTTCGCTGCTGGGCCGGGCTGATCCTCGCGTGGTGGCGGCGATGCGCCAGGCCATCGCGGAGAGTGTTCCGGCGTCCACTCGCACGATCGAGTACGCACGCTGGCGGACCGGGTGGATCCTGGCCGCCGAGCACGGCGAGGACGTGGTGGAGATGCCGTCTCGGGCCACGTTCTACCGGCTCTTCGGGAAGCTGTCCGGCGGGGTCCACGTGACCGGGTCGGCTCGCACCCGGCGGTCCCTGGCTGATCAGCCGGAGGGCCCGTTCCGTTATGAGCAGGTCGCGGCCCCGGGCGAGCTGATGCAGATCGATTCCACTCCGCTGGATGTGCTGGTGCGGCTCGATGAGGGGGTGCCCGGCCGGGTCGAGCTCTGCGGCCTGGTCGATATCGCCACCCGCACCATCGTCGCCGCGGTCGTGCGGCCCACCACCAAGTCGGTGGACGCCTCGCTGCTGCTGGCCCGTGCTCTGACCCCGGAACCGATGCGGCCCGGCTGGTCGGATGCACTGAAGATGTCCCGGTCGGTGCTGCCGCACCGCAGGCTGCTGTCGCTGGACGAGCGCCTGGAGCACGCAGCGGCCCGGCCGGTGATCATCCCCGAGACCATCGTCTGCGACCGGGGCAAGGCGTTCATCTCGGAGAACTTCCGCTCCGCCTGCCGAACTCTGGAGATCATCTTCCAGCCTTGCCACCCCCGGTCGCCTGCGGAGAAGCCCCACATCGAACGGACGCTCGAATCGGTGGCCACGCTGTTCTGCCAGTTCCCTCCCGGCTACTTGGGCCGCACGGCCGAGCATCGCGGACGGAACGTCGAGGACTAACCGTTGTGGTCGATGCTGGAGATCGAGGAACTTCTGGACGAATGGCTCATCGCCAAGTGGCAGAACAGGCACCACGACGGGCTCAGGGACCCCGGCAGCCCCGGCCGCACCTTCACCCCCAACCAGAAGTACGCCTCTCTCATCGAGAGTGCCGGCTACGTCCCCCTGGCCCTGACCGGGGACGACTACGTCGAACTGCTGCCCGCGACCTGGCGGGCCGTCAACTCCTACGGCGTCAAGATCAACCATCGCATCTACGACTGCGCGGAGCTGGGCCCCTTTCGGCGCCAGCCTTCCGGGATCACACGCAAGCGGAACCTGTGGGAGGTCCACCGCGACCCCTACGACGCCAACTGGATCCGGGTCCGCAACCACTGGGAGAACGGCTGGACTCCGGTCCCCTGGAAACACCTCGGCACCGTCCCGCAGCCCTTCGGTGATCTGGCCTGGGATCACGCCGCGGCCCACCTACGTCAGCAGGGCGAGATCGACCCGACCGAGGAGCGGATCGCCCAGGCGGTCACGGAACTCCTGACCAGAGCCAGCCAGGGCCCAGCGGCGACGGGAAGGCTCGGCCCTCCCGTCGCGACCGGCGGGTCGCCGCCCGGACCCGCGCCGCCGCCGAGAACCCTGGTCCTCGACCGCCCCGGCCCGAGACGGCACCGGCCGACACAGACGACCCGCCGCCCCACGATGACGAGGAGGGCGGCGACGAGGACGAACCTGTCGCGAAGGTCATCCCGCTCGGTGTTTTCGACCCCTTCAAGGAGGCTGACAAGCGATGGTGACCGCGACCGGCCCCGCCCCCGGCCAGCAGCCGGACCCGGGCCAGCACCACGGCTGGCGACGTGCCCTGGACCGGGAGGAACTGCACCGCTACCTCACCACCCTGGAAGGCTGGAGGGAGTTCGCCATCCGGGATCCGGCCCCGCCCGACCTGCTGCCCGACCGTGTCCTGGACGGCCTGGATCCGGAGGAGCGGGAGGACTACGACGACGGCCGCATCGACTACCACACCCGGCTGACCGTGGCCGAGACCTCCACCTTGCGCACCGTCGTCCACACCGGCAGGCGCCTGACCCTGCTCAACCGGCATGCGATCAGCGCCCGCCGGGGCTTGATCCTTTCCGGCCCGGCCGGCACCGGCAAGACGACCGCACTCACCCAGTTCGGCAAGACCGTCGAGGCCAGCGACCGACGCCGGCACCCCGGAGTCGACGGACGGATCCCAGTGGTCTACGTCACCGTCCCACCCGCCGCGACCTCGCGCATGCTGGCCGTGGAATTCGCCCGCTTCCTGGGCCTGCCCGTCACCACCCGCGCCAACATCACCGACGTCATCGAAGCCGTCTGCGGCGTCCTCATCAACGCAAGGGTCACCGTCGTGTGTGTCGACGAACTGCACAATCTCTCCCTCGCGACCCGCAACGGCGCCGAGGTCTCGGACACCTTGAAATACTTCTCCGAGCGCATCCCGGCGACCTTCATCTACGCCGGCGTCGATCTGGAGGCCAATGGGCTGTTCGACGGCACCCGGGGCAGGCAGATCGCCGGACGGTTCGGCGTCATCGAGACCGTCCCCTTCCCCCGCACCGAGGAATGGACCGGACTGGTCACCACCCTCGAACAGGCCCTGCGACTGCACCACCACCGATCCAGAACCCTGGAAGGGCTGGCCCACTACCTCCACGACCGCACCGGCGGGATGATCGGCTCCCTGTCCCACCTCATCCGCGGCGCGGCCATCGACGCCGTCCTCGACGGCACAGAGAAGATCACCCGCAAGTCCCTGCAGCAGGTGAAGCTCGACCGCGCGGCACAGAAGCGCAGAGCCCGACCGGCCTCATGAGCACCGGCGAGAACGACGACGGCCGGCTCCGACTGCTGCCGGTCCGCCCCCGTCCAAAAACCGGAGAAAGTACGGACTCCTACGTCCGCCGGCTGGCCCGAGCCAACCACCTCAAGCCCAGCTACCTCCGCGGATACCTCGTCGGCCCACCGGACTACGGACACGGCAAACGCCCGCGAGCCGACCGGCTCGCAGCAGTCACCGGACGCCGGCAAGACGCACTGGAACGGGCACTCTCCGATCTGGTGCGACAGAAGCGTCCGGAACCCGAGAAACCCAAGCCCAGCTTCACCAAGACCGCGGACAAGCCCGCGCTCTTCGCAGCGATCCGCAAGGACGCCCAAACCGAGCAGTTGCCGGTCTCACATCTGGCGAGGCGTCACCGCGTCAGCCACGCCACGGTCCGGCAGGCCCTGAAGTCACCAACGCCGCCGCCCCGCAAGAAACGGCCCCCCCATCGTGGGCCCTGCCAAGGAACGAGTCGGCCCCACCATCGACGCCATCCTCGACGAATACGCCACCACGCACGCCGGCCAGCTCCTCACCGTGAGAGAGGTCTGGGAGACGCTGCTGGACGACCACGACATCACCGTCTCCTACGGAACAGTCCACCGCTACATGTCCAGCCACCCGCTCAAGAACCCGGACACGTTGATCAGCCACGCTGAACCCCACCACAGGAAACCACCTCGCCTCGACCCAACAGACCTTCCACGCGGCCGTGTTCAAGCAGTACCGGGCGCTGCTGACCGCAATCCGCCGAGAACCCGCCCGGCACGGCCTTGGCGGCACCTTCGCCACGGCCACCGCCTTCGTCCTCGGCCTGGACGCCGGAAGCAACTGGCACATGCTCGCGGGATTCCAGGAATGGCTCGTCGTCCGCCACGGCACAGGACACAACCTGACCTGGCCGATCCTCATCCGTCACCTCGCCCCTGGAGGATGGGTCCACCCACTCACACAGCCGACCGACACCGCAGCCGTGACCACACTCCACCAGCTCCTCAGCGAGTTCTTCGATGCGCGAGAAGAGTCCGACGGCCTGGGAAGGATCTTCAAGAGCTACCAGTCGTGGCTGACGACCCAGGCGTGGTATCAGTTCGAAACAGCAGAGCCGGACCAGATCAGCTGAGACAGCCTCCGGCATCCACCCGTCCGGGACCACATCACCCGAGAATCCCGGCATCTCCACGTCTCACCTGAACTGGTCGCCGCAGGTCAGCGGGCCGCCCCCGAACCAGATCCTTTGAGACGGGACAAGCTTGACCAATCTCATCGAACTTTGACCGGCTCTCGTCCTGGTCAGCGGGCGCGGTATCCCACCCTCAGCTGGCGCGTGGTGGCACACGATCCGCTAGACCCTCGGCCAGTCATCCGGGTCTAGCGCGACGAGCCGGAAGGGCTGCCCGTCCACGTCAGCGACCACGACCCCTGGCTGCACTGGAGGTCACGCGAGAAAGGAAACGCTCGGGGTCAAGGTACGAGACTGTGTACGGGAAGGGCGGTACGCCCTCACCCGGTCTTAGCTGGGGCGTCGGGTGATTGCGCGAGCATGACGATGGTTGAGGATGAAGACATCGGGTGCCCACCGGCTCCTCCCATTGCGACAACTCTCGACACCTCAGCGGTGCGGTCAACTTAGGTTGACGATTGAGGGGGATGTCAACTAAGGTTGACTCATGACTGGAGTTGACATTTCGTCGATCACCGAGAACGCCGATCCCATCGAAGCACTACGCGAGGCAGCCGCGCTGCGCCACCGCCTGGAAGGACAGGAAGAGGTTCTGGTGTACCGGGCGCGGGCGGCAGGGACGACGTGGACGCAGATCGCCGAGGCGCTGGGGGTCTCAAAGCAGGCCGTACACAAGAAGTACGGCGGCCGACGCCTGTTCGGCCGGACGGAGGCCTGACGATCATGACCTCGCTCCTCGATGATCTGGTACGACGAACGGCGGAGCGGCTCGGTGCCCGACAGCGTGGCGTCGTCGTGGTGGGTGCCGTCCGGGGCGGGCAGTCCGCACTCCACGGCGCAGACCCGGGCACGCTGTTCGAGATCGGTTCCGTCACCAAGACGTTCACCGCTCTGGCCCTGGCCCAGCTCACCGTGCGTGGCACCGTGGGGCTGGACCAACCGCTTCGCGACCTGCTACCCCGCGACATCACGGCTCCCGAACGCGGCGGCGGAGTCATCAAGTTGGCTCACCTGGCCTGCCACACGTCCGGCCTACCCCGGTTGCCCAAGGGCCTTCTGCCGCGAGGCCTGTTCCGATCGGACCCCTACGCCGGCTGCACGGGCGAACTCCTGCTGGACGGATTGCGGCGCACCCGTTTGCGGTCGGTGCCAGGTACCCGCTTCCGCTACTCCAACTTCGGCGCCGGCCTGCTCGGGCTCGCCCTGGCACGCCACACCGGCACCGACTACGACGCGCTTATTCAGGCCGAGATCTGCCGGCCCCTCGGCATGACCGACACCCACGTGGTTCTCGACCCTGGACGCACCGCACGACTGGCCGCCGGCCATTCCCGCACCGGCCGCCCCCGCCCGCCCTGGCACCTGGCCGCCCTCGCCGGCGCCGGCGGCCTGCACTCCACCGTGCCCGACCTGCTCACGCTGGCCCGGGCCCAGATCGGCCCCGCACCCGAAGAACTCGCCGAGGCCATCGCTCTCACCCACACCACCGCCCACCGCATCAACGCCAGAGCCGTTGTTCATCCCGGCTGGATCTCGGCCAACCTGCCCCGCAGCCAGCACCGGATCCTGTTCCACACCGGCGGCACTGGCGGCTACCGCAGCCTGCTGGCCATAGCCCCCGAACACCGGGCTGCAGTCGTCATCCTCAATGCCAACGCCCGACCCGTGGACCGTCCCGGCTTCAACCTGCTCGCGCAGATCATCGACTCCGGACCCAGTCCGGACCCCGTCCCGGCCGCCACCGGCGCCTGACCGGGGGCGGCCCACTCCGCGTCCGTCATGTCCGTCATGTCCGTCGGAACGAGCTGCTCAGGAGGCCCTACTCGTATGCACCGAGCGCCCCGTCGCGGCGTAGGTGCTCAGAGCGGGACTGGAGGATGTCCAGGGCCTCGTGGATCGAGCAGCCGAGCTGCTCTCTGAACAGCTTGATGCCCTTGATGGTCATGCCGCTGAGGATCTCCTCGTCCGCGAAGGAGAGCGGGCCGGCCGTCCAGGGGGCAGATGCGGGATCTCCACCGGGCCAGTCGACGTCGGTCAAGGTGGCAAGCAGGCGGCCGTCCGAGAGCGCCACCGCCACGTCCGTGCCGCGGGCCGCCTTCTCCGTGAAGGCAACGGGTGCAGTGTGGTCCAAGAGGAAGACGAAGTGCTGGGCCATACGCGGCCGCCACTCATCGAACTCGCCGTCGGCGTCCAGGCGGAGGTTGGAGTTCCAAGCCGCCTGGGCGAGAACCGATACGAACAGCCCGAGGAAGTCCGACTTCAGCAGGTCGTCCGCGTGCTCGATCAGAATCGCGAGGTCCTGGTTACCGTGCCCGGGACCGTGCCAGTCGTGGAGGCAGTCCACGAGCGCGTCCCAGTTGTGGCCGAAGTAGCCGAGGAACGACAACTCCCGGGCGAACGTGCGGAAGACGGACGCGGCATCCCGCATTTCCCGGCCGTCCAGCCGCAGGACCAGACCGTTTTGCTGCACGAGCGCGGCCGTTTCCGACGCCAGCCATGGGTCGGCCGGGGAGGTGAACACGACCCATGGGGAGCGATGTTCCGTCAGAGTGGGCTTCGTCATCATGGGCGAGATCCTTGCACGGAACGTGGTCAGAGCCCGAGTGATGAACAGAGGACAGATCGTTCTCAACGAACATAGTCCGCCCAGGTCAGCAGGCATCTTGCGTGCTGCGGCAGCGGTATCCGCCGTCGCGACGACGACGCCGACCTCCGGCTGAGCGACCGACATGCGGGCCACTCACTGGGACTCCGTGCCCCGTGGTTCACGCAGGCGTACGGCGAGGGCGGCGATGTCGTCGTCAAGGCGTCCTCTGCTGTAGCGGAGGAGATCACGGTGAAGAGCCGCGAGCAGTTCGCGGGGTGGTGTCGCGGGCTGTCGACGCATCCAGGCTGCCAGCGGGAAGAACTCGCCGTCGCGGGCGCGGGCCTCGGCGATCCCGTCGGTATAGAGAAGCAGCAGGTCGCCGGGGGCGAAGTCGAAGGTGTCGACGTTGTACTGATCGCCGATCAGCTCCGCGAGGCTGAGCAGCGGCGATGGGGTGGCCGGCTCAAGGACACGGAGTTTCCCGCGGTTCAGGAGCAGCGGCGGAGGGTGTCCGCAGTTGAGGATGCCGATACGTCTGCCCTCGTGCGGAATCTCGACGAGAAGGGCGGTGGCGAAGCGCTCCATCGGCCCCTCGGGGGGAAAGGCGGCGTTGTAGCGGGTGCTGCTGGCGTCCAGCCTGCGTGCGACGTTGACCATGTCGGTCTCGCCGTAGGCCGCTTCCCGGAAGGCGTTGACGATCGCCGCGGCCGCTCCCACTGCCGGCAGGCCCTTGCCCCGCACGTCACCGATGAGCAGCCTGACCCCGTAGGGCGTATCGACCACCTCGTAGAAGTCCCCGCCGATGCGGGCCTCCGCGGCGGCCGCGAGATACAGCGCCTCGATCTCGACATTCCCGAAGCGGCGTGGCATAGGGCTCAGCACCACCTGCTGCGCCGCGTCGGCGACGAGCCGTACCTGAAAGAGGGTGCGCTCCCGCTGGAGTCGGAGATGGCTTCCGTACGCGGCGGCCACGGTGACCGCGATGATCCCCGCGGCCGTCCACCACGTCCCCAGATCGGGGAAGACGAGGCTGAGGCCGATCATCAGAAAGAGGCAGACCGTTCCGAGCAGGACGGTGGGGAGGACCGGCCACATGGCGGCGGCGAGGGCCGGCGCCGCGGGCAGGAGGCGACTGAAGGCCATTTCCGGCGGAGTGGTGTATGCCAGGCTGGCGATGACGACGGTCAGGATGACCGGCGACAGCCGCACAAGTCTTCCCGTGCCGGGGCGCCTATGGAGCCGCGGCCGTCCAGACTCGATCACACCTCACAGAATATCTACGTAGTGCGGACATAGCGCTCTGACGAATCAGAGCCGGCCGCCCGCCCTGGACCGGCCCGCCCTGGATGGCATGAGCGCGCTGGGCACGGAGTCGCACATACATTCGAGCAGCTGTTCAATAAGTGGACGCCGCCCTCCCCTTCCCCCACGACCTGGTCTGCCTCAAGCGCGGCAGATCCCTACGCACAACCAGCCCGCCCTCCGGCCCCCCTCGGTACGGCGGAGCTGCGGCGGGAGCTGATCCGGCTCTTCTGCTTGATCAGCTCACATCCGTGCTGGGAGGAGCGTGGCTGGAGCACGGCGGGCCGTGTCCAGCTGCACGCACCAGGACGCGGGCCCGGCTCCCGAACACGCCCACTTCCTCGCTCACCTCGCTGCCCGCGGGCTTGACGAACCCGATGGGTACCAAGTCCATCACGCCCAGCTGGGCCTCCGGGCATCACCGGACCTGGTGGAATCCCTGCCCGAGTTCCTCGTCCCCGCCATGGTGGAGATCGAGGGCCAGCCGGTCACCCGATCCCCACAGAATTGCGGGGCCACGCGGGAGACTGCTCTAGGGGCGGCGGCAAGCCAATCAGCCGCGAGGAAGCCCGCCGGACGCTCGCCGAGGGTGTTGAGCCGTGCCCGTACTGCAGCCCGATAGCCCGCTCGGCATGACCAGCTGGCCCGTCGGCGTACGCGGCTCCCGCAGTGGCGGGTACGTTCGGCCGTATGGGGCTCGTACTCTCCATGGTCGCGGCTCCCCCGGTCTCTCAACCAGCAGCCGCAGCCGTCCCCTCCCCCTCCGGAGCCGGGCGACTCAAGGTCTCACCGCCGCTCCCGGCCTGGCATCGACAGCATCGACCCGCGGGCGCCAGGCTGCTGGTTGCGGCGAGAACGCCCCGCGCGTCAGGCTCTGGAGCAGGTCGGCTTCTGCTGCGACTCCAGAAGGCGGGGGGCGACGCCCCTGGCAACGGGTTCTCCGAGGCGCCGCGGGCGTGCGTTTCGACTTCACGCAGCTACTGAGATTGAACTCGTGATGTCGCATGGTTGCTCAGGTGGGTCTGATGGTCAGGCCGGTCTCGGCGAGGCATCCGTCTATGAGGTGACCGCGG
>NZ_JBVHVF010000051.1:0-10843 GCF_055564955.1 Streptomyces sp. NPDC028910
CCCCCCCCCCCCCCCCCCCCCCCCCCCCCCCCCCCCCCCCCCCCCCCCCCCCCCCCCCCCCCCCCCCCCCCCCCCCCCCCCCCCCCCCCCCCCACGCCCGTACATCCGCGCGTCCGTACGTACATCCGTACGGCGACTGCTTACTGAGCGGCGTTCAGGATCTCGCGCGCCAGCTTCGCGGTCTCGGTCGGCGTCTTGCCGACCTTCACACCGGCGGCCTCGAGGGCCTCCTTCTTGGCCTGTGCGGTGCCAGAAGAACCGGAGACGATGGCGCCGGCGTGGCCCATGGTCTTGCCCTCGGGGGCGGTGAAGCCCGCGACGTAGCCGACGACCGGCTTGGTGACGTTCTTCGCGATGAAGTCCGCCGCACGCTCCTCGGCGTCGCCGCCGATCTCGCCGATCATGACGATGAGCTCGGTCTCCGGGTCGGCCTCGAAGGCCTCCAGGGCGTCGATGTGCGTGGTGCCGATGACCGGGTCGCCACCGATGCCGACGGCGGAGGTGAAGCCGATGTCACGGAGCTCGTACATCATCTGGTAGGTCAGCGTGCCGGACTTGGACACGAGACCGATCTTGCCGGGCTTGGTGATGTCGCCCGGGATGATGCCGGCGTTGGACTGGCCGGGGGTGATCAGACCCGGGCAGTTCGGGCCGATGATCCGGGTCTTGTTGCCCTTGGCGGTCGCGTACGCCCAGAAGGCGGCGGAGTCGTGCACCGCGATGCCCTCGGTGATGACGACGGCCAGCGGGATCTCGGCGTCGATGGCCTCGACGACGGCGGCCTTGGCGAAGGCCGGCGGGACGAAGAGGACGGAGACGTTCGCGCCCGTCTTCTCCATCGCCTCGGCGACCGAGCCGAAGACCGGGACCTCGGTGCCGTCGAAGTCGACGGTGGTGCCGGCCTTGCGCGGGTTCACGCCGCCGACGATGTTGGTGCCGTCAGCCAGCATCAGCTTGGTGTGCTTCATGCCCGTGGCACCGGTCATGCCCTGGACGATGACCTTGCTGTCCTTGTTGAGGAAGATAGCCATGTGAGTCTGTGACCTCTGCCCTTACTTCGCAGCCGCGAGCTCGGCGGCCTTGTCGGCCGCGCCGTCCATGGTGTCCACGCGCTGGACCAGCGGGTGGTTGGCGTCCGAGAGGATCTTGCGACCCAGTTCGGCGTTGTTGCCGTCGAGACGGACGACCAGCGGCTTGGTGACCGCCTCGCCCTTGTCCTCGAGCAGCTTCAGGGCCTGGACGATGCCGTTGGCGACCTCGTCGCAGGCGGTGATGCCACCGAAGACGTTGACGAAGACGGACTTGACGTCCGGGTCACCGAGGATGATCTCGAGACCGTTGGCCATGACGGCGGCGGAGGCGCCACCGCCGATGTCCAGGAAGTTGGCGGGCTTGACGCCGCCGTGGTTTTCGCCGGCGTAGGCGACCACGTCGAGGGTGCTCATGACGAGACCCGCGCCGTTGCCGATGATGCCGACCTCGCCGTCGAGCTTGACGTAGTTGAGGTTCTTCGCCTTGGCGGCGGCCTCGAGCGGGTTCGCGGCCGCGTGGTCCACGAACTCCTCGTGGCCCGGCTGGCGGAACTCGGCGTTCTCGTCGAGCGAGACCTTGCCGTCGAGCGCGATGACATCGCCGGAGGCGACCTTCGCGAGCGGGTTGACCTCGACGAGGAGCGCGTCCTCGGCGATGAAGGTCTCCCACAGGGTCACGAGGACCTCGGCGACCTTCTCGGCGACCTCGGCCGGGAACTGCGCCAGGGCGACGATCTCGCGGGCCTTCTCGATGGTCACGCCCTCGTTGGCGTTCACCGGAACCTTGGCGAGCTTCTCCGGGGTCTCCTCGGCGACCTGCTCGATGTCCATGCCGCCCGCGACCGACGCCATGGCGAGGAAGGTGCGGTTGGTGCGGTCGAGGAGGTACGAGACGTAGTACTCCTCGAGGATCTCGGGAGCCGTCTCGGCGATCATCACCTTGTGGACCGTGTGGCCCTTGATGTCCATGCCGAGAATGTCCGTCGCCCGGGCGACAGCCTCGTCCGGGGTGGCGGCCAGCTTCACGCCGCCGGCCTTGCCGCGGCCGCCGACCTTCACCTGCGCCTTGACGACCGACTTGCCGCCCAGCCGCTCGGTGGCCTCGCGAGCCGCCTCAGGCGTGTCGATGACTTCACCGGCCAGCACCGGTACACCGTGCTTGGCGAAGAGGTCCCTCGCCTGGTACTCGAACAGGTCCACGCGCGTCCGTCCCTTGTCTTTTTTAAAGATTCGCAGTGATTCGCGGTTGTCTGCTATCTGCGTGGGCGTGCCGCGAAGGGCAACGTGACGGCGCTGTCACAAGGAAGGCGCACACGGTGACCGTGGACGCGGCATGTCCGTCCCGCAGGTTATCCCCGCCGGACGTAGGTCCCTAAATCGCAGATCACACCTGAGCGGTGATACCTGTCACAGATCGCCTCACGGTTGAACTGGAAGTTCGTGTGATTAACCGATTCACAGGACGGACGAGGGAAGGGCCGGGGAAGGGCCGGAGAAGGACGGCGGACGGGCTGGGGCCGGCCCGGCGAGGGGTCTGGGACGGGGCCCCTCAGGGGGTCGGAAGGGGCCGCTTCTCCAGTGCGGCGGCCATCACCTCCGGGAACAGGTCGGGGGTGCAGGCGAAGGCCGGCGCCCCGAGCGCGGCGAGGGCGGCGGCGTGCTCGCGGTCGTAGGCCGGGGCTCCCTCGTCGGACAGGGCCAGCAGGGTCACGAACTCCACCCCCGCCCCCTTCATCGCGGCGACCCGCTTGAGCATCTCGTTGCGGATGCCGCCCTCGTAGAGATCACTGATCAGGACGACGACGGTGTCGGCGGGCCGGGTGATCTTCGACTGGCAGTAGGCGAGGGCCCGGTTGATGTCGGTGCCGCCGCCCAGCTGGGTGCCGAAGAGGACGTCGACCGGGTCGTCGAGCTGGTCGGTCAGGTCGACGACGGCGGTGTCGAAGACGACCAGGCGAGTGGCAATGGACCGCATCGAGGCCAGCACGGCCCCGAAGACGGATGCGTAGACGACCGAGGCCGCCATCGAACCCGACTGGTCGATGCAGAGGATCACCTCCTTCTTCACCGATTGCGCCGCCCGCCCGTAACCGATCAGCCGCTCGGGGACGACGGTGCGGTACTCGGGCAGGTAGTTCTTGAGGTTGGCCCGGATCGTGCGGTTCCAGTCGATGTCGTGGTGGCGGGGGCGGCTGATCCGGGCGGAGCGGTCGAGGGCGCCGGTCAGGGTGGCCCGGGTGCGGGTCGCGAGCCGCTTCTCCAACTGATCGACCACCTTGCGGACCACGGCGCGCGCCGTCTCCTTCGTGGTCTCGGGCATCGCCTTGTTCAGGGAGAGCAGCGTGCCGACCAGGTGGACGTCCGGTTCGACGGCCTCGAGCATCTCCGGTTCCAGGAGCAGCGCGGACAGGCCGAGCCGCTCGATCGCGTCGCGCTGCATGACCTGGACCACCGAGCTGGGGAAGTACGTACGGATGTCCCCGAGCCAGCGGGCCACGTTCGGCGCGGACCCGCCCAGCCCGGCCGACCGCGCCCCCGAGGCCCTGCGGGACCCGCCGTCGCCGCCCCCGCCGTACAGCGCGCCGAGCGCGGCATCCATCGCCGCGTCCCGCCCGCTCAACGCGCACCCGGTCCCGTCGCCCTCTCCCCCACCGAGCACCATCCGCCACCGCCGAAGCCGCTCCACCGCGTTCCCTGCGCTTGTCATCCGTCCGTCCCCCTCCACTCGTCACGTCCACCAACCTTCACCACCGGCCGAACCCAGCCCGCCGGCCCAACCAGCCCCGCCGGCGTTTGAGGCGCGGGGGCCCGGGGGCAGCGCCCCCGGCAACGGCGCCGCACCACTCACGCCACCGCCACCCCGCCGGGAGGCGCCCCGCCGGGAGGCGCCCCGGCGAGCAGCATCCGGACCAGGTCCACCACCGCGTCCGCACGGTCGGCGTCCAGCTCCGGCGCGAAGCCCGCCGGGCCCGAGCCCGTCACGGCCACGGCCACGGCCGAGCCACCGCCAGGACCCCGGCGGACCAGCTCGCCCAGAGTCCGCTTCACCCCCGGCTCGTACGCCCCGAACGTCCGCCGCAGCAGCGGAAGTACGTCGGTGAAGGCGCGCTCCGGCACGCCCACCAGCCAGGTGTCGATCAGACCCAGCAGCCGGTCGTCGTGGACCAGCAGCGTGCCCCCGCCCGAACTCCCGCCCGCGAAGCCCTCGATCCAGCCCGCCGCGTCGGCCGGAGACGCCGCCGGGGACAGCGCGAGCCCCATCAGCCGGGCCGTCTCCTCGGCCGGCAGCCGACCGTCGTCGAGGAGCAGCCTGGTCGCCCGGCCGCGGATCAGCCCCGGCACGGTGTCCCGGCCGGCCAGCGTCCGCAGCACCGCGGACCAGCGCTCGCGCAGCCCCTCGTCCGCCTCCGCCAGCAGGCCGACCGCGCCGTGCACCCCGTCCACGTGGCCCCGCAGCTCCGCCGCCGCGTCGGCGTCCAGACCGGCCGTGCAGGCCGGTGGCAGCGCCACGCATATGCGCTCGGCGAGCCCGGCCGCCACCGTGCCGAGCGCCGCCGCGTCGGTGCCCCGCACGTCTCCGTACCGCAGCGAACGGGCCAGGGCCGGCAGTGCCTTGGCCAGGCGCGCCACATCGGTGTCCAGCGCGGCCCGGTCCGCGAGGGCCCGCAGCACCGCGGGCAGCGCCTCGGACAGTCCGGCGAGCAGGCACCGCTCGGCCAGCGCCGTCACCTCGCCCAGTTCCTCGGCTCCGGCCGCGTCCGCCTCGGCCTTGGCGGTGGCCGCCGCCAGGACGGTGGTGCCCCAGATCCCGGCCTCGGCAACCCGCACCGACAGCTCCGGTTCCCACCGCAGGCGCCAGGTCTCCCGGAAGGTCCCGGTGCTGCCCCGGGAGGCGGTCGGCGTGCCCCACCCGATGCCGAGCAGCCGCAGCCGGTGCAGCAGCAGGGACTTGGCGGCATCGGTGTCCTTGCGCAGGTCCAGTTCCAGCTCGCGGTCCTGTGCCTCGGCCTTGAGCCGCAGCGAGCGCTGCTGTCGCGTCAGGTCCCGCTGGAGCGGTACGACGGGCGCCCCGTCCGGGACCTCGCCCAGCACGTCGCCGACCACCAGGCGGTCCTCGATCAGCGCGAGGGGTATGTCGGAGCCGTCGCACATCACCGCCCGGACCGCCTCCAGGGTCTCCGTCAGGCCGGGCAGCGGCCTTCCCCGCATCGCGGCCAGGGTCTCGGCCAGCCGGACCGCCTCGATGACGTGCGCCGAGGAGACCTGCCGGTCCTCCTCGCGCAGCAGGCCGGCGACCTTGGTCAGCCACCGCTCCACGGGCCGGTCCCGGGCGGAGAAGAGGTGGGCGTACCAGCCGGGCGAGGTGATGCCCGCGCCGTACCCGCCGGCCCGGGCGAGCCGGCGGTGGGTCCAGGGCACCCAGGTGGTCTCCACCTTGACCTTCGGCAGGCCGCTCAGCAGCGCCTTGTCGGCGGCCACGGTGGTCTTGGCCCGCAGCGCCGGGACGTGCCAGGCCCCGCACACCACGGCGTACGCGTCGCCGAACTCCCGGCGGGCGGCCCGCATCCGCTGCCGCATGTACGCCTCGCGCACCAGGTCGCGGCGGTGGCCGCCGTCGCCGTACGCCTCGCGCAGGGCTCCCATGGCCTCCGCGAGCGCCTCGAACGCGCCGAGCACCTCCCCCCGGACGCCCCCGGCGCCGCGGTGCTCGACCACGTCCTCCCACCAGCGCTCGGGGTCGTCGTACCCGGCGGTCTCGGCCAGCACCGCGAGGGGGTCCACCCTGACGGCATCGGGCTCGGTGTGGTCCGCGTCCCCCTCGGCGGCGAGCGAGTGCGCGGCCGGCAGGTCCATGAACCGCACCGGTACGCCGGCCTCCTGCGCCCAGCGGATCGCCACCCACTCCGGGGAGAAGTCGGCCAGCGGCCAGAAGGCGGCCCGGCCGGGGTCGTCCGCGGCGTGCGCGAGCAGCGCCACGGGCGGCCGCATCCCCGGGTCGGCGGCCAGCGCGAGCAGCTCGTCCCCCTCGGGCGGTCCTTCGATCAGCACGGCGGCCGGGCGGGCCGCGTCCAGGGCGGCCCGGACCGCCCGGGCGGAGCCGGGCCCGTGGTGCCGTACGCCCAGCAGCAGCGGGCCCTTCGGGCTCGGGCTCATACGGTCACCTCCCGGCAGGCCCGGTAGAAGTCCTTCCAGCCGTCCCGCTCGCGGACCACGGCCTCCAGGTATTCCTGCCAGACCACCTTGTCGGCCGCCGGGTCGCGGACGACGGCGCCGAGGATCCCGGCGGCCACGTCGGAGGGGCGCAGCACGCCGTCCCCGAAGTGGGCGGCGAGGGCCAGGCCGCCGGTGACGACGGAGATGGCCTCGGCGGTGGACAGGGTGCCGCTGGGCGACTTCACCTTCGTCCGGCCGTCGTCGGTGACCCCGTCGCGCAGCTCGCGGAAGACGGTGACGACGCGGCGGATCTCCTCCAGGCCTTCGGGCGCGGCCGGCAGGTCGAGGGCGCGGCCCATCTGGTCGACGCGGCGGGCGACGATGTCGACCTCGGCGTCGGCGGTGGCGGGCAGCGGCAGCACCACGGTGTTGAAGCGGCGGCGCAGCGCGCTGGAGAGCTCATTGACCCCGCGGTCGCGGTCGTTGGCGGTGGCGATCAGGTTGAAGCCGCGCACGGCCTGTACCTCTTCGCCGAGCTCCGGTATCGGCAGCGTCTTCTCTGACAGGACGGTGATGAGGGTGTCCTGGACGTCGGCGGGGATGCGCGTGAGCTCCTCGACCCGGGCGGTCATGCCGTCGGCCATGGCCCGCATGACGGGGCTGGGGACGAGGGCCTCGCGGCTGGGGCCGTGGGCGAGGAGCCGGGCGTAGTTCCAGCCGTACCGGATGGCTTCCTCGGGGGTGCCGGCGGTGCCCTGGACGAGGAGGGTGGAGTCTCCGCTGACGGCGGCGGCGAGGTGTTCGGAGACCCACGTCTTGGCGGTGCCGGGGACGCCGAGCAGGAGCAGGGCGCGGTCGGTGGCCAGGGTGGTGACGGCGACTTCGACGATGCGGCGCGGCCCCACGTACTTGGGTGTGATCACCGTGCCGTCGTCGAGCGTGCCGCCGAGCAGGTAGGTGGCGACGGCCCACGGAGAGAGCTTCCAGCGGGTCGGGCGGGGCCGGTCGTCGGCGGCCGCCAAGGCTTTCAGTTCGTGTGCGAAGGCGTCTTCGGCGTGCGGTCGCAGCGCCTCGGCGCCGGTGCTGTTCTCGGGCATGGTCATGGTCCCCCTCCAATGCGCGGCAGCCGCTTCCGACTGCTGCGTCCAAGGTGCACCACGCCACTGACAACGGGCCTCGCTCACAGCGTTGTTGCAGGTCAGAGCGATTGTCAGTGGGAGTCCCTACGGTGGTTCACATGACTGAGCAGGGGGTCCGCTGGACAGCGGAACAGGTACTGGCTCTGGCTCCTGACGATGCCTCACGCAAGGCGGGGGGCAGACTCGGCGGGGCGGGGCCGTGGTTGCAGATCGGAGGTTCCGCTTCCGGTTCTGTGTGGGGGTTGTGCAAGGGCAGCGGCAGCAAGCCGTACCGGACGGTCGTGGACCTGGCGGGGCCGGCGTACAAGTGCTCCTGCCCGAGCCGGAAGTTCCCGTGCAAGCACGCGCTGGGGCTGCTGCTGCTCTGGTCCGCCGAGGGGGTCGGCGAGCCCGGCGAGGCGCCGGACTGGGCCGCGCAGTGGCTGGCGGAGCGGGCGGCCAAGGCCGCGCGGCCGGCCGCCGGGACGGGCGGGCCGGTGGACGAGGAGGCGGCCCGGCGCCGGGCCGAGCGGCGGGCCTCCCGCATCGGAGCGGGCGTCACCGAGCTGGAGCAGCGGCTGGCCGATCTGCTGCGCGGCGGCCTCGCGGGCCAGGAGCAGGCGGGGTACGCGGCGTGGGAGGAGACCGCCGCCCGGATGGTCGACGCACAGGCACCCGGACTGGCGGGGCGGGTCCGGGAGTTGGGGACGATACCCAGTTGCGGCACCGGCTGGCCCGCCCGGATGCTGGAGGAGGCGGCGCTGCTGCACCTGCTGGACCGGGCCTGGCTGGGCGTGGCCGGGCTGCCGGAACAGCTGGCGGCGACGGTGCGCAGCCGGGTGGGACTGCCGGCCTCCGGGGAGGGGGAGGCCGTACGGGACCGCTGGCTGGTGCTGGCCCAGTACGACTCGGTGTCACCGGACGGCCGGCTCACCACCCGCCGGATATGGCTGCGCGGGCTGGCGGGCGGGCGGCCGGCCCTGGTGCTGGACTTCGGACCGCCCGGGCGGCCACCGGGGCTGGCGCTGCCGGTGGGGCTGGTGCTGGAGGCGGAGATGCGCTTCCGGCCCGGGTCGGCGGGGCTGCGGGCGGACCTCGGGGAGAGGTTCGCGGCGGCCGTGCCGTGCACGGAGGTTCCGGCCGGGCTGAGCACGGGGGCGGCCCTGGAGGCGTACGGGGCGGCGCTGCGGGAGGACCCGTGGCTGGAGTCCTGGCCGGTGGTGCTCGGCCCGGTGATCCCGATACCGGGAGAGCTCGGCTGGCAGCTGGCGGACGCGGAGGGCGCCTGCGCCCTGCCGGTGCCCCTCACCGGGTCCGGTAGCCGCTCCCGCGGGGGGCTGTGGCAGCTGGCCGCGTTGTCGGGCGGGGGCCCGGTGACGGTGTTCGGCGAATGCGGCCACCGCGGGTTC
The DNA here is from genome assembly GCF_055564955.1 of Streptomyces sp. NPDC028910. Lineage (NCBI taxonomy): Bacteria > Bacillati > Actinomycetota > Actinomycetes > Kitasatosporales > Streptomycetaceae > Streptomyces > Streptomyces sp. NPDC028910. Next base: position 8,713 of record NZ_JBVHVF010000051.1, read on the forward strand.
ACCCCTCTGACGGCCTGGCAGCCGGATTCGCCCGAGCCGGTCGCCCTGTCCTGAACAGGGGCGGGAGCAAGGAAGAAAAGAAGAAATCACAGAGGAAATCGCAGGGGGCCTGGGGGGCCGTATGCCGTCACTTAGGGGCGGCGGGGAGGGGAAGCGTACGACGCCGGGGGGCGCCGTACGCGGCACGAGGAGGATGCGGCGGCGCGGGGGCGCCGGCGTTGTGGTGACGAGAAGCCGGGGGGCTTGCATGAACGACAACCACGCCAGCTGAGCGCATTCGGACAGGACTGACGGGGCATCGACAGCTCCGGTCCCGTGGAGGGGGCGGGACCGGAGCGCAGGACGCGGCAAGGACGAGCGACGAGGGAGGGGCCCGATGGGCAAGGGTGACGAGGGGTACGGGGAGTGGGAGGAGCTGGTCGGCACCGCGCTGCTGGGCACCGACCGGCGCCGGGGCGGGGGCCCGGCCGGCTCGCCGGAGGCGCTGCTGGACGCGGCGGCCGTGCACACCGTACGGCGCCGGGCCGGGCTGCGGCCGGCCGAAGCGGGCCCGCGCCCGCAGCCCGCGCCCCGGGATCCCCGGCCGGCGCCGCCGGAGGCGGCCCGCCGCCGGCTCGCGCAGCTGCTGGCCGGCCGGACCGGCGCGGGCAACGGCGGCGGGCGGCGCGGGTCCGCCCCGGATCTGACGGAGCTGCTGCCCCAGTGGCTGGCCGCGGCCGGACGGCACGGATACCGCTCACCGGCCGCGCTGGTACCGGCGCTGCTGGACGCGGCCCGGGCCCGTACGGATCTGCGGCCGCAGGCACTGGCCCTGGCCGGGACGCGGGGGCTGTGGCTGGCCCGGATGAATCCGGACTGGCGGTTCGCCCTGCGCGGCGGGGCGGGCGGCGGCGGGGAGCTGCCGGACGTGACGGACCGGGAGGCGGTGGAACGGCTGTGGCAGGAGGGGCTGTTCGCGGAGCGGGTGGCCCTGCTGGGCGCCATACGGGCCCACGAGGCGGCGGCCGCGCCGCGGCTGCTGGCGACGACCTGGGCCACCGAACGGGCCGAGGACCGGCTGATGTTCCTCGATTCGCTGCGGGTGGGGCTGTCGGAGGGGGACGAGCCCTTCCTGGAGGCGGCGTTGGGTGACCGCAGCCGCAATGTCCGCGCGACGGCCGCCGAGCTGCTGTCGGCACTGCCGCGGTCGGCACTGGCGGGACGGATGGCGGAGCGCGCGCTGGCCTGCGTGGGCCCGGAGGGGGTGACTCCGCCGGCTGAGTGCGATGCGGGGATGCTCCGCGACGGGGTGGTCAAGCGGCCGCCCGCCGGTCGCGGGGAGCGGGCCTGGTGGCTCGGCCAGTTGGTGGAGGCGGCGCCGCTGTCGTGCTGGCGGGAGCGGTTCGGGGGGCTCGGCCCGGCGGAGATCGTGGCGCTGCCGGTGGCCGCGGGCGAGGGCTGGACGGAGGAACTGCACGCGGCGTGGTGCCGGGCCGCGGTGCGCCAGCGCGACGCGGAGTGGTCGCGGGCCCTGCTCGGCCCGGCGTCCGCACCGCCCGCGGCGGGTCCGGGCACGGCGTCGCTCGCGGAGCGGGCCAAGCTCCTGGAGACCCTGCCGGACGCGGAGCGGGCGGAGTGGGTCGCGCAGTTCGTACGGGCCCACGGACTGTCCGAGGCGTTCCAGCTGCTCGGGGTGTGCGTGGTGCCGTGGGCCGGGACGCTGGGCCGGGCGGTGGTGGACGCGCTGGACATAGCCCGCGAGGCGGGCAGCTACCCGTGGAGCTTCAGCGGGGTGATGGGCCTGGCCGAACGCTGCCTCGATCCTGCGGAGGCCGGCCGGCTGGAGGCCCTGACCGCGGCCGCGGAGGAACCGCCGGACGCGGTGCCAGGCGCTGCCGCGTACTGGGCGGAGGCCTTTCAGCGGCTGGTGGCCACCCTTCGGCTGCGCGAGGCGATGCTGTCGGAGTTGGCCCCGGCGTAGCCCTCCCGGGGGGTGGCGGGTGGCGGGGTGGCGGGGGGGGGGGGGGGGGGGGGGGGGTGGGCCCCCCCCCCCCCCCCCCCCCCCCCCCCAGGCCGCTACCAAGCAAAAAACCCCCTCCCCCCTCCGAATTGTCTCCCCCAACCGTAGAATCCCCCCCCCCCCCCAAAGTCT
>NZ_JBVHVF010000052.1:0-7858 GCF_055564955.1 Streptomyces sp. NPDC028910
TTTGGCACGCTGTTGAGTTCTCAAGGAACGGACGCTTCCTTCGTACTCACCCTCGCGGGTTTTCCTCCGGGCTTTCGTTCTGTTCTTGCGTTTCCAACTCTACCAGATCATTTCCGCGTCCTGCTTCTCGAAAGTTGCAGTCGACTTGGATTTGAATTCGGTGACCGTTGGGGGTCTTTGCCTTTCGGCGTTCCATCACATTAGCGCTTATCCCTTGCGGCTCATAATCGAGCCACCGGCCGGGAATTCGGGCATGCCGAATAAGACCCCGCCAGGGGTAAGTCGTAGGTAGTGGGTTGGCCGCTCTGGGGGTCTGCTGATGGCAGTGCCCCGTTCAAGCGGCTCGGGCTACGTTAGGCGTCCGGCAGGGCCGAGTCAAGTTGAGCGGCGGCGTGGCGCGTGGGCGCGGTACGGGCTCACCGTCGGGTCGTGGGTGATCCAGAAGCGGTACGGGTGGCCGGCGCCGGCCCCGCCGACGCCCGTGCGCGGGCCGCTGCTCACCAGGTCGGGCGGGGTGGGGGTGCCCGTGAGGAGGGACAGCGGGGATTCGGGGCCCCCGCAGAGGTCGGTGCCGTCGAGGGAGCGGTTGATGTCCAGGGCCGTGGCCAGGCGGGCCGGCCCCTTGGCCAGTTCTCGTGGGTATCTGGCGGAAAGTCGGCGTTTGGCGGCCAGGTCGGCGCCCACCGTGATCTCGCCGGCGCGCAGCAGGACCCCGCTGGCGTGGCCGGGCGGGCCGCACACCAGGTTGAGGCTGAACCACATGCCGTAGATGAAGTAGACGTACGCGTGTCCGGGTGGGCCGAACATCGATGCGTTGCGTGCCGTGCGGCCGCGGTAGGCGTGGGATCCCGGGTCGGACTCGCCCTCGTACGCCTCCACCTCCGTGATGCGCAGTTCGATGGGGCCCTCCGGGGTACGGCGGACCAGGGTGCGGCCGAGGAGTTCCGGGGCCACGGTGAGGACCGGGCGGTCGTAGAAGGTCCGGGGCAGGGGCGTACGGTCGGGGCGCGCGCTCATCCGGTCGAGCGTAGTAGAAGGCGTACACCTGCAACCGGGGCCTAAGGTTCCGCGTTGGTAAGGGGTAGTCGCGGCGTAGTCGCCAGATCGTTCTAGGGGAGATTGAGCATGGGCTTCAAGAAGCTGTTCGCGAGCTTGGGTGCCGGTGGTGCTTCGGTGGACACCGTCATCACCGAGCCGAACGTCGTGCCGGGCGGGATCGTCCAGGGCGAGGTCCGGATCCAGGGCGGATCCGTGGAGCAGCAGATCGAGGGGCTGTCCGTCGGGCTTCAGGCGCGGGTCGAGGTCGAGGGCGGGGACCAGGAGTACAAGCAGGACGTCGTCTTCACCAAGCAGCGCCTCGGCGGTGCGTTCCAGGTGCAGGCGGGCGCCCTGCACGTGGTGCCCTTCGGGCTGGAGATCCCCTGGGAGACGCCGATCACCCACTTCGGGGGTCAGCACCTGCACGGGATGAACATCGGGGTCAGCACCGAGCTGGAGATCGCGCGCGCGGTGGACGCGGGTGACCTCGACCCGATCAACGTGCACCCGGTGCCGGCGCAGCAGGCGATCCTGGATGCCTTCCGGCAGCTCGGCTTCACCTTCCGCAGCGCGGACATGGAGCGCGGGCACATCCGCGGGACGCGGCAGTCGCTGCCCTTCTACCAGGAGATCGAGTTCCTGCCGCCCTCGCAGTACCGCGGGCTGCACCAGGTCGAGCTCACCTTCGTCTCGGACGGCCGGGAGATGGACGTCGTCCTGGAGATGGACAAGAAGCCGGGGCTGTTCACCGAGGGCAGCGACACCTACCGCTGCTTCCAGGTGGGTCTGCAGTCGTACCAGGAGACGGACTGGGCGGCGTACCTGAACCAGTGGATCGCCTCCGTCGGTTCGCAGCGCAACTGGCTGTGACGGAGGTGAACGGGACGGGCCCCGGCTGTCACTGACGGATCACTGACGGATCACTGACGGCCGGGGCCCGTCCTCGGTTCCGGGCGGGTGGGCTACATGCGGGCGTAGCCCCGGGCGGAGATCTTCTCGAAGGAGAGGCTGACCACGGTGGTCCCGTCCGCGGGCGTGGCGTGGGTGTCACGCAGCACCTTGAGCTCATCGTCCGTGAGGGCACGGCGGCCGCGTGCCGCCGGCCTCCGCGACCGGGGCGGCCACGAGGCCGGTCGCCGGCGTCGCCACGCAGGTCAAGAGGACCGTGGCCAGGGAGCCACTGCCTGATCTTGTACGGTTCATGGCTCCGAGATTGAGTAACGATCTTGATGGAGTCCTAGGCTCCGTCTCCACACAGGGTTTCCATCCGACCAGGAGGTTTCGACGTGACCGAGCGAGGCCGGGCGCCACTGCCGCACGATTACCACCCCGAGGTGCGCGCCTTCACCGTGGCCAGTGCGGATCTGGCGCCGGGTGCCGATCTGGGGGAGGGTCAGGTGCTCTCGGGCGGGAACCTTTCGCCGCAGTTGCGGTGGGAGGGGTTCCCTGAGGGGACGAAGAGCTTCGCCGTGACGTGCTTCGACCCGGACGCGCCGACGGGCAGCGGGTTCTGGCACTGGGTGCTCTTCGACCTGCCGGCCTCGGTCACCGAGCTGCCGGCCGGTGCGGGCAGCGGGAAGTTCGAGGGGCTGCCGGCCGGGGCCGTGCACGCGCGGAACGACTACGGGACCAAGGACTTCGGCGGGGCGGCGCCGCCGGCCGGGGAACGGCACCGGTACGTCTTCACCGTGTACGCGGTGGACCAGGAGAAACTGGGCCCCGGTGACGAGGCGTCTCCCGCCGCCGTCGGCTTCAATCTGCGCTTCCACACGCTGGGGCGTGCTCAGCTGATCGGTGAGTACGAGGCGCCGGCCGGCTGATCGTTCCCCGAGCGTTTGCCCGGTCCTGGTCTAAAGAAGGCCAGGACCGGGCATTTTTATTGCGTTGTCCCGCGTGGCGCGCGCGGCGAGAGTGGTCGCGGGCCCTGCCGCCAGGGTGGTCGCGGGCCTGCACACGGGAGGTGGGCGAGATGCGGGACACGCTGGTGCTGAATGCGAGCTTCGAGCCGCTGTCGACGGTGACCCTGAACCGGGCGGTGGTCCTGGTGCTCCAGGACAAGGCCGTCGTCGAGCAGTCGCATCCCGAGCTGCGTGTGCGCGCGGCCACCATGGATCTTCCGATGCCCCGGGTGATCAGGCTCTGCAGGTATGTCCGGGTGCCTTTCCGAAGACATGCTCCCTGGTCGCGGAGGGGGGTGTTGGTCCGGGACCAGCACCGGTGCGCGTACTGCGGGAAACGCGCGACGACCGTGGACCACGTGCTGCCGCGGGCCCAGGGGGGCGGGGACACCTGGCTGAACACGGTGGCCTCCTGCGCCGAGGACAACCACCGCAAGGCGGCCCGGACTCCGGAGGAGGCGGGGATGCCGCTCCTGCGCAGGCCCTTCGTGCCGTCTCCGGCGGACGCCATGCTGCTGGCTCTGGGCGTGGCCGGGCGGGAGGCGCTCCCGGAATGGCTGGAGCGCTCCGCCTAGTCGTATGCCCCGTGAGACGCGTGGCCGGGCGCGCTGGGCGACGTAACTGCGCTACGTCGCTCAGCGGACCAGCAGCTGGACGATGGCGATGACGCCGACCGTCACGATGACCGCGCGCAGGGCGGTCGGCGGGAGACGGCGGCCGACCTTGGCGCCGATCTGGCCGCCGATGGTGGAGCCGACGGCGATGAGGAGGACGGCCGTCCAGTCGAAGTCGGCGACGAAGAGGAAGATGACGGCCGCGATGCCGTTCACCATGGCGGCGATGACGTTCTTGACGGCGTTGATCCGTTGCAGGTCTTCGCGGAGCAGCAGGCCCATCAGGCCGAGGTAGAGCACGCCCTGGGCGGCGCCGAAGTAGCCTCCGTACGCGCTGGAGAAGAGCATGCCGCCGAGCAGGGCCGGTCCCCCGTCGGGGTGGCTCGTGTCGCCTCCGGCGGCTTCCTGGCGGCGGCGCAGGGTGGCGGCGAGCCGGGGCTGGAGGACGACGAGCACGAGGGCGAGTCCGATCAGGACGGGCACGATCGTGTCGAAGGAGTCGGACGGCAGGGTCAGGAGCAGGACCGCGCCCGCGATCCCGCCGACGAGGGATACGGCGCCGAGGCGCAGGATGCGGGCGCGCTGGCCCTGGAGCTCCTTGCGGTAGCCGATGGCTCCGCTGATCGAACCGGGCACCAGGCCGAGGGTGTTGGACACGTTGGCGGTGACCGGCGGCAGGCCGGTGGCCAGCAGCACCGGGAAGGTGATCAGGGTGCCGGAGCCGACGATGGTGTTGATCGTGCCCGCGCCGATGCCGGCGGCGAAGACCGCGAGTGATTCCCAGATGGACATGGACTCTGCCATCCCCTTTGCATGAGTGGGTCGCCTCCCCGCCATGAAGGTCGAGGGGCCTCACTGATCATGCAGGAGGGGGTGGGGGGTCAGTCGATGGGGGGCTGCTCGCGGCGGTCCGCGGAGTCCTTGTCCCGTGCGGCGGGGATGCCGCCGCCGTCCTTGCCGGAGTTCTGCGGGTTGAAGCCCGAACCGCCGCCCATGGGACCGAAGTTGCCCATGGCGCCGGAGAGGCCCTTGAGGGCGTCACCGATCTCGCTCGGCACGATCCAGAGCTTGTTGGCATCGCCCTCGGCGATCTTCGGGAGCATCTGGAGGTACTGGTAGGCGAGGAGCTTCTGGTCGGCGTCGCCGGCGTGGATGGACTCGAACACCGTACGAATGGCCTGCGCTTCACCCTCGGCGCGCAGCGCGGCGGCCTTGGCGTCACCCTCGGCGCGCAGGATGGAGGACTGCTTCTCACCCTCGGCGCGCAGGATCTCGGACTGCCGGACGCCTTCGGCCTGGAGGATCGCGGCGCGCTTGTCCCGGTCGGCGCGCATCTGCTTCTCCATCGAGTCCTGGATGGAGGTCGGCGGCTCGATGGCCTTGAGCTCGACGCGGTTGACGCGGATGCCCCACTTGCCGGTGGCCTCGTCGAGGACTCCGCGCAGGGCGGCGTTGATCTCCTCGCGGGAGGTGAGGGTCCGCTCCAGGTCCATGCCGCCGATGATGTTGCGCAGCGTGGTGACGGTGAGCTGCTCGATGGCCTGGATGTAGCTGGCCACCTCGTACGTGGCGGCCCGGGCGTCGGTCACCTGGTAGTAGATGACGGTGTCGATGTTGACGACCAGGTTGTCCTGGGTGATGACGGGCTGCGGCGGGAACGGGACGACCTGTTCACGGAGGTCGATCCGGTTGCGGATCGAGTCGATGAACGGGACGACGATGTTGAGGCCCGCGTTGAGCGTGCGGGTGTAGCGGCCGAACCGCTCGACGATGGCGGCGCTGGCCTGCGGGATCACCTGGATCGTCTTGACCAGTGCGATGAAGACCAGAACCACCAGAATGATCAGGACGATGATGATCGGTTGCATGCGGTTCCCCGTGCCCTTCCGGCTGTCTGTGCTGCCCCGTTGAGCGGAGTCTCGCAGACCCGGGGGCCGCGAGCAGGCTGCTTGTCACATGACGACGGCGGTCGCCCCGTCGATCTCCACCACGTCGACGGACTGGCCGGGTTCGAAACTGCTGTCCGCGTCGAGCGTGCGCGCCGACCAGATCTCGCCGGCGAGCTTGATGCGGCCGCCGCTGCCGTCGACCCGTTCGAGGACGACGGCGCTTTTGCCCCTCAACGCGTCGATGCCGCTGCGGTGTTGGGGGCGCTGGTCGCGGTGCCGGTTCGCGATCGGCCGTACGACGGCGATGAGCGCGACCGACACGACCGCGAAGACCAGGACTTGGGCCACCACTCCCCCGCCGAGGGCCGCCGTGACGGCGGCCGCGACCGCGCCGATGGCGAACATGCCGAACTCCGGCATGGCGGTCAGGACGAGGGGGATGCCCAGTCCGACCGCGCCGATGAGCCACCACACCCATGCGTCGATGTCCACGTGGTCATGGTAGGTCGGGTGGGCACCGTCGGGACAGGGTGCGGCCGCCCGTACTAACCGAGGGGAAGGCCTTGGGCGGTCCAGCGGTCGTTGCCGTTGCGCTCGACGACCAGCGGGAGGCCGAAGCAGAGCGAGAGGTTGCGGGAGGTGAGTTCGAGTTCGATCGGGCCCGCGGTGACGACCTTGCCCTGGCGGATCATCAGGACGTGGGTGAAGCCGGGGGCGATCTCCTCGACGTGGTGCGTGACCATGACCATGGAGGGGGCGAGCGGGTCGCGGGCGAGGCGGCCGAGGCGGCGTACGAGGTCCTCGCGGCCGCCGAGGTCCAGGCCGGCGGCGGGCTCGTCGAGGAGCAGGAGCTCGGGGTCGGTCATCAGGGCGCGCGCGATCAGCGTGCGCTTGCGCTCGCCCTCGGAGAGGGTGCCGAACTTCCGGTCGAGGTAGTCGGTCATGCCGAGGCGGTCGAGGAAGGCGCGGGCGCGCTGCTCGTCGACGTCCTCGTACTCCTCCTGCCAGGTCGCCGTCATGCCGTAGGCGGCGGTGAGGACGGTCTGCAGGACGGTCTGCCGCTTGGGCAGCTTGTCGGCCATCGCGATGCCGGCGACACCGATGCGGGGGCGCAGCTCGAAGACGTCCACCTTGCCGAGGGTGCTGCCGAGGATGGTCGCGGCGCCCTTGGTGGGGAAGAGGTAGCTGGAGGCGAGGTTCAGCAGTGTGGTCTTGCCGGCGCCGTTGGGGCCGAGGATCACCCAGCGCTCCCCCTCCTTCACCGACCAGGAGACCTGGTCCACCAGAGCCCGGCCCTCGCGGACCACGGATACGTCCACCAGCTCCAGAACATCGCTCATGAGCGTGTTGTCACCCCTTGCAGTCACGTTGCGGTCACGGTTCTCTGTGCGCCGGTAGACGCAGCCCCAGGGGAAAACCTACGCCACTCGGAGAGGGGTCCGGGGCCGGGGCCCGGTGCGGGGACCGATCCGTAAAGTGGGGGGATGCTTTTCGAACCACGTTCAGGGCGGCTGGCCGCCTGGGGGAACGCGCTGCTGGCCGGTCTGGTCTCGCCCGACGAGGCCGTGTTGTCGATCGTGGGCGAGGACGCCGTGCACCGGGTGGAGGGCCTGCCGGGTGAGGCGGGGCCGGTGGGGCTCACGCTGGCGCTCGGCCGGCTGCGGGCGCTGGGGGTGACGGGGCTGCGGGTGGCGCTGCCGGCGCCGGGGCATCCGCTGGGGCTGAGCGGGCCGCCGGAGTTCAACGCGCGGGCGCTGGAGGCCGAGGAGGCGGTGGTCGCGGTGGGGGCGGCGCTGGGACTGGTGCCGGAGGTGTCCGAGGCCGGGCCGGCCGGGGACGTGCACGTGTCGGTGACCTGGCACTGTCTGCCGGTACGGGAGGCGCCGCCGGCGGACGTGCCGTCGCTGAGCGAGGCGGAGCGGGAGCTGGCGGAGGCGCTGCGCGAGGCCACCGTGGCACTGACCCGGCTGGACGTGGCGGGGTCCGGGCCGGTGGCGGAGGCGGCGCTGTCGGCGTACCGGGCGCGGGCGGATGCCGGGCGGGAAGCGCTGGCGCCGGGGTATCCGGCGCGGGCGGTGCGGGTGCTGGCGCTGGCGCAGCGGGTGGACCTGCTGGTGTCGATGGCGTACGAGACCGGGCACGGGGGCGCGGTGGCCGCCTCGGAGATGGCGGCGCGGGCGGAGGCCTTGCGGCCGGTGGAGCGGGTGGCCCGGCGGGCGCTCGTCGCGGCGTACAACTCGGCCGTCGAGGAGCGGGGGCGCTAGGCACTGGGCGCTGGCCGCGGGCTCGGCGGACGGCGGGTGCGGGGCGGCTGCGCCGGGGCTCGGGGGGGGGGGGGGGGGGGGGGGGGGGGGGGGGGGGGGGGGGGGGGGGGGGGGGGGGGGGGGGGGGGGGGGGGGGGGGGGGGGGGGGGGGGGGG
>NZ_JBVHVF010000053.1:0-5117 GCF_055564955.1 Streptomyces sp. NPDC028910
TCAGCCCGCCCCCTTGTGGATACCGCATGCCCCGGTGATACCGCAGCCAACGATCCGCCATCAGCCCCTATGACACCACGAGTTCAATCTCAGTAACAGCGCGGTGTGGGCTGAAGCTCATCGGCGGGCGAAGTAAACCCGACCGGCCGCCGGGTGGCCTTCTTCCAAGGTTGACGGCCTGGTCGGGCCAAGGGCCGAACTCCTGCGGCATCTCCCGCCACCGCACGCCTGCCCTGATTCGCCAGATCGCTCCCTCGAACTGGTGCGGCAGCCGCTCTGGGTACGGGCCGTATCTGCCTGTCGGCAGATACGGCTCGATGAACTCCCGTTCCGCGTACGTCAACCTGCAGTGGAAAGTCCCACAGATTGATCACGGCTCGATACGCGCCCTAGTGCTCCAGCGTAGATCGTGATCTTCATGTCTGGGCGGCTTGTCGTGATAGTGGATGGCCTGGGATCGCGCCTGGTGGCGGCGTCGCCAATGGGACCAATCGAGCCGGTGGGCGGTGCCGTGGACGGGCCAGCCTTCTCACCGGGTGGGTGCAGGGTCAGTCAACTGTAGAGGTCGATCGTGAAGCGCCTCGTGCCCTGAACGACCGTGTCGACGTGGACCGAGCCACGAGCCCGGTCGAATTGCCCGGTGCCGCCGGTGATCCCGTTGTCGAACGAAGGCGGAGGGCCCGGGTTGAGATGGCCGAAGACCATCCCCTGCACGGAGAGCTGGCCCCCCGGAAGGGTGTAGGTCACGTAGCACGCCTCCGCTCCGCCGTTGTCGACCCGGGTGGTGGTGCAGGTGCCGCCGGTGTCGCCGACCTGGTTGCCGTCCTCGTCGAAGAGGACCGAGCGGAAGACGGTCCGATCGCCCTGGGCGGGGCCGCCGCCGGGATTGACAGGGAAGAACGACTGCTGCGCGAGCCGGCCGATGAGTGTGATGACCCGGTGTTTGCCCTTGCCGTCGCCGGAATAGGTGTCCGTCGAGGCGGCCGCGACAGGGACGCAGGCGAGAAGGGTGACCAGCGCGGTGGCCGTGCCGAGACAGGCTGCTCTGATGGGGCGCATCGTGTGGCTCCTGAGGTTGATGCTCATGGATGGTCAGATGACGCATTCATAACCCCGGCTCTGCCGCCGCCCGGAACGTCCCGGCGCGACCCACCGGCAGATCCAACCCATCGGACCAACCCGGGACGAGAGACGGCCCGCCCGACCGGACGAGTCGCGCGGGCGGGTTGACGCTGGTGCAGCGCATGGCTCCTGACTCGGACGAGTGCCGCCCTGCGGTCGGAAGCAGGCACTCACCTTGTCGTTTGTCCGTTTGGGGTAGTTCGACGAGGGTCTGCTGACCGGCTTGTTCGCCCCACTACTGGGCTGCTGCTGGGGCCTGTGTGATGTTGTGATCAGTCGACGACCTTCAAGAGGTCGTCGATCCAGATCATTGCGGCGCGGAGGATGACTCCTTGATGTTGCGTTTGCGCAGGTAAGTGCGGTTGCCGCGGGATGAGTAGGCCTTGTCCGCGGCGGCGGCTCCCGGCCGGGTGCGGGGCCGGCCGCTGGGCAGGCGGACCCGCATTTTCTCGAGCACGGGGATGAATTGGGGACTGTCCGCGGCCTGCCCGGCGGTCAGGACGAAACGCGAGCGGGCGGCATGTGCGGTCCCGGCGGCGTCGTGGTGGGCGCGGGCAGTCGTGGAATCCACGCTGACCAGCGACAAGTCCGTCTTCCCGGCGCGGGCCGCCTCGGCAATCACGCCTTCCAGCGGGGTGGTGACGACGCCGGCGTCCCGCCAGACGCGGAAGCGTCCGTAGACGGTGGCCCAGGGGGCGAACTCGGAAGGCATCCCCCGCCACTGGGCGTTGGACCGGAACCGCCAGATCACCCCTTCGAACTGTTCCCGCAGCCGCTCCGGGTACGGGCCGTACCTTCCGATCGGAAGGTACGGCCTGATGAACTCCCACTGATCAGCGGTGAGTTGCCTGCGTGTCACGAGCAATGTTCTACCGGATTCCACCCCCCACGAAGGGCGGCGGAACCCAGCAACTGATCACGACATCACACAAGCCCTAGCGACCCAGTGCCGCGGCGGATGATCCGCAGAAGCCGTCGGCCCTCGGCCCTCGGCATCGTCAATCTCACGAACCCGCAGTCGCTCTGCCATAGGCAACAGCCTGGCGTCAACGTGCGGACGGAAACGGCACCTTCCCGATGCGTCACCCGGTGCGGCGCCGCCGAAACTCCTCAAGCCATCCCCGCACCTGATCATCATCGTGCAGGTACGGCTCCTCGGGCCCCGGCCGCAGATCGATCCCGTGCAGGTGGCCCAGCGCCCACCAGGCCAATACGTCCCACTCGAGCGTGTCGTCGACGACCCATCGCCCGGCCCACCGGTCAGCCGCATCCCGGCTCATGCGCCCCTCGACCACGGCAGCGAAGCACGCCTCGATCTCGTCCAGGTCCGGCTGCCCACCTCTCATGGACTCACCGTACCCAGGGTGGGGCGAACGTGGCTGGTTTGCTCGACTACCGGGTCAGTCCAGCTTTCGCAAGGACTTCATCGAGAGTCAGCGTCGAGGCCAGGTCGTGGATCCAGGCCTCAGGCGGTGCTGCGAAGACGTCGCCCAAAGCGGCCATGAGCGCCTCGAATTCATTCCGGAAGTGCCTGTATACGGCGTCGAGGTTGGCCCACTGCTCGATGATCACGAAGGTATTCGGCTCTTCGAGATCTTCGGCGATCTGATAGCCCTCGCAGCCCTCCTCAGCACGGGTCCGAGTCGCGTTGCGACGAATGACCTCGAGCCAGTGCTCACGCTGCTCCGGTTTGATCGATGCCCTGACGATTTGGAGAACCACGCACTGCTCCTTGCCTCGCCCGGCGCCGCGTCCTCCGGGATCGCACAGTTTTGGTGCCCTGCCCAGTAGACCGCCCCGGGCAACCGACCACCTGTCGTTGTACGCCGCTCGTGTCAGGCGCTGGGCAGTCGCTCAAGAAGCACTGAGCCGGTTCAGCTAGGGCCGGTGCCCGTCCTCGACAGCGAATGCTTCCACCGTGGTCAGCGCGTTGAACGCGATATCGCGCGCGCCGCCGAGCGCATAGACGCAGGTCCTCTTCAATCCTCGGGTCTCCTTGGGGCAGGGCGCGGCTGCCCCCGCGAGCTCGAAGCGGGCGGTGGGCAGAGCGGGCAACGCCTTCCATGTGTTCGTGGCGGGACTGTATGCCTCCACCGTGTCCAGGACTTCGTCGGTGAAGTTGAAGCCACCGAGCGCGTACACGCACGTCCCCTTCAGCCCTTCCACGTCCTTGGGACAGGGCGCGGCCGCAGTCCCGAGGGCGACGGCAGGGGTGTTCTTCGAGGGCAGCGTGTGCCAGCTGTTCGTGGCGGGACTGTATGCCTCCACCGTGTCCAGGACTTCGTCGGTGAAGTTGAAGCCACCGACGGCGCACACGCACGTCCCCTTCAGCCCTTCCAGGCCCTGGGGACAGGGCGCGGTCGCCGCCCCCGGGGCGTCACGGCCGGTACCCAGCGACGGCAGCGTCTGCCAGGTGTTCGTGGCCGGACTGTAGGCCTCCACCGTGTCACCGAAGGCGCCGCCGATGGCATACACGCACGTGCCCTTCAGCTTTTCGATGCTCTTGGGGCAGGGCGCGGTGCTCGCCGCCAGCTGACTGCGGGCGGTGGGCAGGCCGGGCAGCGTCCTCCACGTATGGGTGGCCGGGCTGTAGGCCTCCACGGTGCTTGCGTCGAAGGCGCTGTTGGGCCACGAGGTGCCGGTGAAACCGCCGATGGCATACACGCAGATGCCCCTCAGCCCTTCCACGTCCTTGGGGCAGGGCGCGGTTGCCCCGGCCAGTGCATAGCGGGCGGTGGGCAGAGCGGGCAGTGTTCTCCAGGTGTCCGTGGCCGGGCTGTAGGCCTCTGCCGTGTTCAGGGTGGCGGAACTGCCGTTCTGGCCGCCGAAGGCGTACACACAGGGCCCCTTCAACTCCTTGATGTCCTTGGGGCAGGGCGCGGTCGTGGACGCCAGGCCGTTGGCCGGGGTCGACAGCCCGGGCAGGGTCAGCCAGACACCCTGGGCGTTCGCGAGGGTGGTCGTCAGGGCGAGCGTGGGCGCCAGGGCTGCGACGAGCAGCCAGCGAGGGATCTTCATGTGCCCATTTGAGGCATCGGTACGACCTGGGGGCATGTGGGCGGACCCGCTCGGGGGACGCCGTCACCCGTACGTGGTGGCGGGCTCAGCCGGGCGGGTACGTGAGCCGGCCACCCCGGTGCGGAGACGGCTGTGGCCGTGGAGGGCGGGTCATCGCGCTCCTCTGCCCGGTGGAGCGCGGAACGGATCAGAGGACGCGTCAGCCTGCGCCCCAGGCGCCAGAAACGCCCACCGGATCGCGCCCAGTATCAGCCCCGCACGTCGTCGCCGACCGCCTCCGCATCCCAGCTGCCACCGACGCGGACCAGGTCGAAGCCCGCCTCCTGGCTGCCCGTGCCCGCACCAAGATCACCGTCACACCGTCCGCGTAGCCGCCATCCCTCTGCCTTCTGGATTGTTTTGACCGACACCGCACCTGAACTGATTGACGGCGACGTGAGCGGCCCCAAGGGACGCCGCTGGTACGCGGGCGTCCTCTCCTCCCTGCCCCCCGCCGGCACCCACACGGCTGGACGTGCACCGCCCGTGCCGGCGCCCGCCCGCGGCCGGCGGCGCTCACCACGACCAGCGGTTGAGATACGGCTTCTGAGACTGCAGCACCAGCCTCACAAAAGCTCCACTGTCCGTGCGTTGACATGCCTTCGGCGCGATGGTTCCGTGAGGGCCACTTATTCGCAGGAGGCCGAATTGGCCTCGACGGCGGGGAACGGGTACGCGGGCCGCGGCCCAAAATGGCACCGCGACTTCGGAGGAACGCCTCGTCCGCTCATGTTCCGAAATGGCGGGCCGGCGAGGAAGTTGTTCGGGAGAATCCCCGTTCCCGTCAGGAAGGAGCTGGACAGCGTGAGTACGGGGGAGGGCCGGGGCAGGTTGTTCGCCCTGTTACTGAGATTGAACTCGTGATGTCGCATGGTTGCTCAGGTGGGTCTGATGGTCAGGCCGGTCTCGGCGAGGCATCCGTCTATGAGGTGACCGCG
>NZ_JBVHVF010000054.1:0-3746 GCF_055564955.1 Streptomyces sp. NPDC028910
CCCTCGCGGGTTTTCCTCCGGGCTTTCGTTCTGTTCTTGCGTTTCCGACTCTATCAGACTCTTTCGTGTCCGACTTCCTCGGCGCTTTCCAGGTTCTCGCTTTCGCGTTTCCCTTTCCGGCGATTCCGACTCTATCAGAAGTTCTCCACCGGATTTCCCCGGCTTCGGATTCCTGAAAGGAGTCGAGTGGCTCTCACATGGAATTAGCTTCCTCGTGAGGCCCGCTGCCGAACGATCCCGTTCGAGGCAACCGCTCCACCCTACAACCCTCTGCCCCGGGGTCCAAATCGGCCCGGGAAGGGGCCAGGCCGACAGCTGGCAGCGGTCTTGGATCCCAGCGTTGGCTGGAGCTTCGGCGCTTTCGTGACTTGCTGGACTCCGGGGCGACGAGCCAGGCGGAGATCGCCAGGGCGCCCGGGCTGGACCGCAAGACGGTCCGCGAGTAACTCTCGGCATCAGGGTTGGCGACGCCTCCACGGCGGTCTCCGAGCGGGTGGTGGAGAGCGAGAGTGATCGACGAGTTCGGGTCGCTGATCGACTCGAGGCCTCGCGGGGCCCGTTCTGCTGCCTCACCATCGGCCAGGACCTGGAGACCTTCAACTGCCACCGCCGGGCCCTCGCCCACTTCGGCGGGGCACTGATGACGATCGTCCACCATGGGACCAAGACCGTCGTCCGCCGCCACGTCGCTCCTGGTGAGGCGGTTCCGCTGCATCCCGAGGTGGTCGGCTCGCCGGCCACTACGACTTCGACGTCGACGTGCTGGCCGCCTACCGGCTGCAGGGAAAGGGCCGGGGCGAGCGGCAGGTGCTGATCGTCCGCGACCACGTCCTCTCCGGCCCGTCGTTCTCCTCCGTCGAGGAGATGGACGCCGCGTTCGCCGCCTGGGTGCCCTGCGGCGGGTCCAGATCCACAAGCCCACCCCGAGGTCACCGCGGAACGGGCGGCGGGGGACCTCCATGCGGCCCTCAAGCCGCTGCCGCCTCGACGAGTCCCATTGGGACGGCCCGCCCACCGGCAAGGGACGCCGGACCACCACGGGCAACGCCCCGGTTCAGCCCGGTCACGAACGGTCGCGGGGCGAGGAGACCGACCCTGCGCAGGCCCTGCTGAACCGGGCGGCGGCCAACCGGATCGAGGTCGGGCGACAACCGTTGTCGGTCTATGACGAACTGACCGGCAACCGCATCCGCACCACGGCCGGCAAGCTCGGCCTGCGTCACCTCGCGGAAACATCAACGAGGTCACCCACCGGGTACCTCGACTTTCTCGACTGGTCCTCTCCGAAAACTGGTCGTCCGCGACCACCGCCGCTTCCGCCAGGGCCTGCGGCTCTCCCGGCTGCCGCACCACAAGAGCTCGATGGGTACGACTTTTCCTGCCAACCCGACCTCGACCCGCGCAAGGTGAAGGTCAGGCCCGCCCTCTCGTTCGTCGAAGCAAGGGCGAACGCCGCTCTCCTGGGCCGCCGGGGGTGCCGACGCACATCGCCGTCGCTCTGGCCGTCGGGGCTTGCCGGGCCGGCTGATCGCCAAATGGGCATGAAAGGGATCGATCATCCTGACCTCGAATAAGACGTTCGGTTCAAGAACCGACTCAAGGCCATCGAGCGTGAACACGGTCGCAGCCCACCTAGATCCATCCTTCAGGTTCACGAAGACATCGACGTTGCACACCGAGTCCAAGTTCTCGTCGGCGCTGGGCAGGAACGGGGCCTCGAAGGCCTCCGCGCGAACCCGGTACCAAGGCCCGTCCCAACCTCGTTCCACGGGTCCGGCCGACATTTTCTGCCTCATCGTGCGAGCGTCCCCGGGAAGGCGTGGCGATCACAACCAGAACCTGCCATGCCCGACCTGCGAACGTAACTGGGGACGTTGATCCGTACGCAGCTGGGGAGCTCAGGTCGTCCCCCGACAGTCACGCCGAACGGGGTACCGCTGACGGCTACTTAGGATCTGTGAATGATCGCTGATCTTCAATGTGTAGTGCTGGACTGCTCGGACCCGGTGGGACTCGCCGAGTTCTACCAGGCGGTGCTCGGCGGGACCGTCAATCAGCAGGATCGGCGGTGGGCACTCGGTGACGGCTGGGCAACGTTGCACACGCCCTCCGGTCTCGTTCTCGCCTTCCAACGGTCAGCGGACTATCGGCCGCCGCTGTGGCCGGACCCCGCCCGTCCCCAGCAGTTCCATATGGACTTCGGCGTTGCGGATCTGGACCGAGCCCAAGAACTGGTGCTGGCCATGGGGGCGACCGCGTTGGACGACGGTTCCGAGGGACGGAGCTGGCGTGTCTATGCCGATCCTGCAGGGCATCCGTTCTGCCTGGTCCGTCACTGACGTACGTCATGGATCGGGCCGCCGCCAGCGCGAGATCACGTGGCTGTCTGGCTTCTTGCGGGGCCTGCCCGGCCCCGACTCCGGAACGCGGATGTTCTCCAGAACCGGCTCGAACTGGGTGCAGTCCGCCCGCTGCCCCGGCGTGACGATCACGGACAGAGGGCGGCAGCGGCCCGCGCTCGGTGACGGCCGGGCAGGCTGTCGTTCTTGAGCCCGGGCTGTCCAGGGATACTGCTGTGGTGCTGCTGACGTGGATCGCTGAGGTGGCGGACGAGCCACTTGTGCTGGAGCCGGCTGACCGGCGGGTGGAGCGGGAGACCAACACCTGGTTGCTCCGGTGCTGCACCGGTTCCGTGCCCCCGACCGCGCTGCCGTTCGACGGTACTTATGCGGCTTGCCGCGATCTCGGTCCGGTCGTCCATGGGTTTCTGGCCGACAGCGAGCCGGGCTTCATCAGCTGGTCAGACCTGAGCGACGTGGAGAACACAGCAATCCAGCCGGGGGCCGTGCCCTTCCCTGTCTGGGTCAGCAGTGTCGGAGCCTCGCACTGACTGGTTCTGCCCGTCCACAAGGAACGCGGCGGCGCCGGCCCGCGTCCCCGCCCTGTCAGCTCAGAGGTTGACGCGCTTGAGGTAGACCCGGCTGCGGTGCGGGATGGTCTGGTACCAGACCATCAGCTTTTCGTCCTCGTACGTACGCAGCCGCATGGGGTGGGGATCCTCGTAGAGGCTGCCGTCCTTGGGGTCGATCGCCATCGACGCCAGATCGACCAGGCCGTCCATGACGGCGCCGACCAGCTCCTGGTGCGCCGCGGGCATGTCGCCGAGCACCCACAGCCGGCTGGGATCGCACTCCCACGCCCAGCCGTTGTCGTTCTCCACGCCCTCACCGCGTGGAGTCACTGACCGATCTCTCGCTGGGCTTCGGCAAGGATGCGGCTGCTGGTCTCCATGGCGGCCCGGAACTCCTCCTCCGTGGCCGCGGGATCTCCCGCCACACGTTCCGCCTCGTGCAGCGCCGCTGATCGCGCGGGCCACCGGTGGATCGCCACGTGCGTGGCCCACTTGATCAGGAAGAACCGCAGCGGATTGATGGCACCCGTCTCCGCGGCACGGTCGAAGGCCTCGTTGCATTCCTTGTCGAGCACGGCCAGGTTGGCCATGTCGATCCGGCGCACGGCGTCCCGCAGGGCTTCCCGCGTCATCGCCGGCTGAGGGATGAGCGGCCCGCCGTCTTCCAACTGCTGTGCTGTCATCGTGTCCTCCAGAGGAACGCGGCCAGGATACCCAGTCGATTCCCTCTGCCTGGTCCGGAACGCAGAAAAGCCCCGCACCGGCCCGTGAAGGGCTGGTGCGGGGCTTCCGCAATGATTGTTCGGCGGCGTCCTACTCTCCCACAGGGTCCCCC
>NZ_JBVHVF010000055.1:0-2498 GCF_055564955.1 Streptomyces sp. NPDC028910
TCAACCCTTGACAGCCCGTCCCGCCACGGAAAGACAAGGACAGCCGGGAAACCCCCAAAGGACGGGCCGGTCCGAGATCCAACGACGGGCCCATCAGGGATGCCCGACACCGCTCCGGTCAGGGCCGGCCACGGCCCGGGCCCTCCCACAAGCCCCACCCGACCCACAGGCGCATCCGATCGCTACGCGCTTCGCCCGTCCCAGCGTCCGCCGCCTGTCTTGGGCCGGTCACGCCCACGATCGCTACGCGCTCCTCACCGACCGCGCCCGACAGCCGTCTTGGGCTAGCCACCGGCGGGCTCGATGTTGTCGACTGCGGTGGTGAACTCGCGGCCGGAAGCGCCCCGGATGTACGCCAGTTCCATCCAGCGTTCGTGGACGACGGAATCCGACACGTTCTCGTTGATCACGGCCATCAGTTCGCCCTCGGCTCCGGACGCGATGTCGCGCACCCGACGCCGCAGGAGTCGGTGTGGCACGTACTCGTAGCACTCACTCATCGGACACCTTCTCGAAGGTGTCGAGGAAGCACTCCCAGCCGACCAGCGCCCGGTCGAGCAGATCCGAGCTGGGTTCGACCACTGCAGCCACCCGCACCGACGGGTCCGTGGCAGGGGCTGCTGTGTCGTCGGAAATCTGACGCATGCAGATCACTCCTCAGTCGTGAGGCCACCCGGGGGAAGTATCTCTAGAGATGTAGCCACTACAGCCGGTTCGACTCGATCCGTCAACACATCTCTAGAGATCTCTGACGGTTAGCGACAGGTCCCAACGCTGGGACGGGACGCGCAGTGCGCTATCCCTGGCCATAGGGTGTCTAGAGAAGAGAAGGAGTGATCGGTTTCATGACCACCCAGGGCAGCGCCCGCCGGCCGAAGTACCAGCGGATCGCCGATGCGCTGAGGACGGCCATCCAGTCGGGCGAGTACGGCCCGGGCGACCGTCTGCCCGGCGAGAACGACCTTATGGCCACGTACGATGTCGCCCGGATGACCGCACGTCAGGCCCTCGGAGTACTCCAGAGCGAAGGCCTCGCGGAGGCGCGGAAGGGCGCTGGTGTCTTCGTCCGGGCGTTCAAGCCCCTGCGGCGGCGCGGTATCCAGCGGCTGGCACAGGAGCAGTGGGGGTCGGGCCGTTCCATCTGGTCCACCGATACCGAAGACCGAGAGCTCGTCGTCGATCAGATCGATGTGCGCGAAGAAGAGGCGGACAGCCGCATCGCCGATGCCCTCGGCGTTCCCCCGGGGTCTCGGGTTTGGGCGCGCAGCCGTCGCTTCGTCCTTGATGGCAAGCCGGTGCTCTTCGCAATCTCGTACCTGCCGTCGGACCTCGTCGCCGACTCTGCCATCACCCGGACCGACACCGGCCCCGGTGGCACGTACGCGCGCCTGGCCGAGCTGGGCCACAAGCCCGTTCACTTCCGCGAGGAGGTGCGCTCCCGGATGCCGTCAGCCGACGAGGCCGAGCGGCTCGCGCTCACCATGGGTACGCCTGTCATCCAGATCGTCCGCACGGCGTTCGCCGAGGGCGGGCGGGTCGTTGAGGTCAATGAGATGACCCTGGACTCCGCTTCCTACGTGCTGGAGTACGACTTCGATGCCTAGTCCGAAGCACTCCGTATCGGTCGCCGGTGCGGTGGTGCGCGATGACGGCCGACTGCTGGCGATCCGCCGGGCGGACAACGGGACGTGGGAGTTGCCTGGCGGAGTACTGGAGCTGGCGGAGACCCCAGAGGTCGGGGTCCGGCGGGAGGTCCTGGAGGAGACGGGGATCCACATCGAGGTGGACCAGCTCACCGGCGTGTACAAGAACATTTCCATCGGAGTGGTGGCCCTGGTGTTCCGGTGCAAGCCCTCCGGGGGGACGAACACGTCTCCGACGAGGCCACGGCAGTCCAGTGGCTCACTCCCGAAGAGGTGTCCGAGCGGATGTCCGAGATCTACGCGATCCGGCTGCTGGACGCCCTCGACGGAAACGGGCCCCACGTGCGAAGCCACGACGGGCAGCAGCTGCTCACGGTGCGGTGAGACTTCGCCTTTCCTGGCAAGGCGCCCGCCGCCGGACCAGCTCTGACGTCAGGTATTCGGCGGACGACCCGCCGTCGCGTGATCGAAGCGCTCATAGGGATAGTGGCCGGCCGATGGCCAGCCCAAGACGGCCGTGGGGCGCAGTCGGTGAGGAGCGCGTAGCGATCGTGGGTGTGAGCGGCCTAAGAGGTCCTAACAGAAGCTGATGATCATGCGACTTTCGGTCCGGGTGGTCGTTGGCCTGGCTGTGGGGAAACGTCAGTCGCGTCCGTGGATCGTGCCGGATGAACTGTGGTCGCTGATGGAGCCGTTGTTGCCTGAGCCAGCACCGAAGCAGGCGGAGGGCCGACCGCGGGTGCCGGACCGGCAGGCCTTGTGCGGGATCCTGTTCGTCCTGCATGCCGGTATCCAGTGGGAGTATCTGCCGCAGGAGCTGGGCTTCGGTTCTGGGATGACTTGCTGGCGGCGTTT
>NZ_JBVHVF010000056.1:0-2288 GCF_055564955.1 Streptomyces sp. NPDC028910
TGGGAACGACGCGACGACATCCACGAACCTTCCTCGGCCTCGCCACCTGCCTCATCACCCACCGCCACGTCCAACGCCTTTGTCAGGACCTCTTACACCGCCCTCGGCGCCCTCACCAGCCTGCTCACCGCACTCACCCAGTCCATCCCCCAGACCGGCAGCCAGCTCGCCTGCCTCAAGCACACCCACACCCTCACCACCGACGACACCAGCGACCCCGAACAGCGCGTCGACTCCGTCCACTGGTGGACCTGATTCCACTCCCGTCCCAGCCTGTGGGACCTCCTTGGTGATTCCCAACTCGGTCAGTATGTTGACGAGTTCATCCCATCTGACCAGAATTTCAGGAGACGTGTTGAAGACCCGAAAGATCGCCATACCCTTCGCCGCCGCGCTGCTCGTGCTCGCCGGAGCCCAGGTCGCCAGTGCCGACACCGTCGACCCCGCCGCAGAGCAGGCCAAGGAGCAGGCCGACCGGGCCGGTACCAAGAAGACCGGTGACATCTTCGCCACGTACAAGGGTAAGAAGATCAACCTGACCAAGAACGGCTGGGGCACCGCCAAAAACTGCGCCGAATACCCCGACCTCACGGTCAAGTGCTTCGACACCGAAGACGAGGAGAAGGCCGCCACCAACTCCTACAAGAAGGCCAAGAAGGGGACCAAGTACGCGATCCCCGAGGCGCCCGAAGGCAGATCCGACCTGACGATGAAGAAGGGCGCACCGAACAAGTCCGGCTCGATGGCCATCGCGGTCGACGGTGACGGCACCGCCTACACCCCGTTCGGTTCCACCCGCATCTGGGCCGACATCTGGTACTACGGCCGCCAGCTCACCTTCTACAGCGACGGCTCGAAGAACCTGGGCGACTACTCCTTCCGCGACCAGGCGTCGTCCACCTGCAACAACGACGAGACCGGCGGCATGTCACTCTACGACTGGCGCACCGGGATGCCGGACCCGTCCATCATCACCGGACTGGGCGGATGCCTCGGAAACCTGCACAGCTACAGCTACCCGACCGGCGGGAACTGGGGCGACAAGGCCGACGAACTGACCATGTAACACCCCACTGTCACCCGAGCCCCCGCACTGACTACCGTGTGGGGGCTCTCCCATTCCTGCACCCGAGGAGCCCGCCTTGATCACACGCCGTCTGCTGCTGACCGCATCCCTCCTTGCACTGGCCGGATGCTCACTGGAGCAGCATCCGAAGGGAGACCTCGCCGTACCCGACCGTCTCACCGCCCAGCCCCACGGGTTCTACCTCCAGGACGAGGCCAGGGACGGCGAACTCTTCAAGACATGGGCAGCCTCCGAAAACAACTCGGACTGGTCCGTCGTGAGCCACGTGAAGGCGGTGCAGCGCGTGGTGGAGGGAGACGCGGTGTACGCCTACATCCACACGGACCTGAACCCGAAGAAGGACGACCCCGACATGCAGGCCCAGGCGATCGGAGAGGCGTATGCACAGTGGCCTCAGCGTGCCACGGACGCGGTCCGGATCGGTGTCTTCGACGCACAGGGCAAGCGCATGGGAAGGGCCATGATGGTGGAGCCTCAGCGAAGCTGACGACATCACCGGTATGACAGAGCCCGAATACGAAGACATTCGTGGGCATCTGCGACGCTATCCGCACGAAGCGACGCAGCGTACTGGTGGACGGAGGAGCAGTACTCGCAGCAGGAGTGGGCACCATCGCCCTGCGGGGAGGCGGCAACCACGCACCCTCCGACCGCGTCAAGGACGTAGCCCCGCGACATCGCCCGCACCGACGAAAACGGGAAGGTGCTGACCAGCGACTACATCGCCATGCTCACCGCCGACTCCGATAGCGTGCGGTGCTGGAGGAGGTGGTTGCCGACCACGGTGAAGCGACTCGTGTGCGACGAGTTGACGTGGATGACACCGGATCGGGGGGTCCCGGGCTGAACTCGGGAGGCGCGCGAGGGCGCGCTAAGGTGCTGGGGAGCCATAAGGAAGGTTGCTGCTTCCTCCTTGGTCAGGCCCTCGACCGGGATTGCAGTCCCGCCGGGGGCCGTCTCATGTCTGCTGTTGTCAGGCCGAGCATATGCCCTGCAACCAGTCCGAAATCCAGTCCAGTTGGCGCGATTCACCCGACCGAGGGACGCGAACCGGTGGGGTTGGGTTGGTTGGTTTATTCTCCCGGTTTTTTGACTCCTTATGCGTCTAAGAGGTCCTGACAAAGGCGTTGGACGTGGCGGTGGGTGATGAGGCAGGTGGCGAGGCCGAGGAAGGTTCGTGGATGTCGTCGCGTCGTTCCCA
>NZ_JBVHVF010000057.1:0-1753 GCF_055564955.1 Streptomyces sp. NPDC028910
CCCGGCTGGTGCTGATCTTGTAAGACCTGCGCGCCCGCCGGGCCGCAGGCGAAGTGAGCCAGGAATCCCCCTCGTTCACGAGGGGGAGGAGTCAAACCGGGGCCGGGTCAGACCGTTTCCGGCGCGGGCGTGCGCGGCCCCGGTATCTGACGGGAACCCGCGCCACCGAAGCCGCGCACGAGGTCCATCTCGTCCTCCAGTACCCCGGCCAGCCGGCGCACGCCCTCACGGATCCGCTCCGGCGTCGGGTAGCAGTAGGACAACCGCATCTGGCGGCTGCCCGACCCGTCCGTGGAGAACCCGCTGCCCGACGCGTACGCCACCCGGGCGCCCACCGCGCGCGGCAGCATCGCCCTGGTGTCCACACCCTGCGGCACCGTCACCCACACGTAGAACCCGCCGTCCGGCTTCGTCCACGTGCATCCCGCCGGCAGGTACCGCTCCAGCGCGGACAGCATCGCGTCGCGGCGCTCGCGGTAGTTCTCCCGGAACATCTTGATCTGGCCCTGCCAGTCGTGCGTCGCCAGATAGCGCGAAACGATCATCTGGTTCAGCGTGGGCGGACACAGCGTCACCGACTCCGTGGCCAGCACCAGCTTCTCCCGCACCGCGTGCGGCGCCAGCACCCAGCCGACCCGCAGGCCCGAGGCGAACGTCTTGGAGAACGAGCCCAGGTACACCACGTTGCCCGGGTCCAGCGAACGCAGCGCCGGATAGGTCTGCCCGTCGAAGCCGAGCAGACCGTACGGGTTGTCCTCGACCACCAGCACGTCGTACGCGCGGCAGATCTCCAGGATCTGCGCCCGCCGCTCGACCGCCAGCGTCACACCGGCCGGGTTGTGGAAGTTCGGGATCGTATAGAGCAGCTTCACGCGCTGCCCGGCCGCCCTGGCCTGGCGCAGCGCCGCCCGCAGCCCCTCGGGCACCAGACCGTGCCCGTCCATCGCCACATGCACCACCTGCGCCTGGTACGCGGCGAACGAGCCCAGCGCGCCGACGTACGACGGGCCCTCGGCCACCACCACGTCACCCGGGTCGCAGAACAGCCGGGCCACCAGGTCCAGGCCCATCTGCGAGCCGACCGTCACCACGACGTCGTCCGGGTGCCCCGCGATCCCCTCCAGCGCCATCACGTCGCAGATCTGCTCCCGCAGCAGCGGCAGGCCGTGCGCCGACGCGTACTGCAGCGCCGTCAGGCCGTCCTCCGCGATGATCCGCGCGACCTGCGCCGAGAGCGTCTGCAGCGGCAGCGCGGCCAGGTTCGGCATGCCGCCGGCCAGCGAGACCACCTCCGGCCTGCTGGCGACCGAGAACAACGCCCGGATCTCCGAGGCCGTCATGCCCGCGGTGCGCGCGGCGTACCGGTCGAGGTGCGGGTCGGGGAGGCCCCGGCCGGCGCGCGGCTTCGTGTGGCTGTTCTCGGTCATGAGGGCGACACCCGGGGCTCGGTGGACAAGGTCAATTCCGTGGTGGGACTGGGACCGCGCAGAGGAACCGGCAGCGCCCTGCCGGGCAGCCAGCCGCGATCCTCCGGTTCCGGACAGTCACCCACTGCGTTTCCCCCTTGTTCAGCCTCGCCAGGCAGCGTGAGCGCCTCCACTTGTGGCCTGCTTAAGGCTGCCTCGCGCCATCCGGGCCACCCCGCGGCCGCGGGTCACAGGCTGCGGGCGGTGATGTCGCCGTGGGCGGTGGTCGCGTGGATGGTCAGGCCGGCGTCGGCGCCGTCGGTGTTCTTGAGCGCGTTGTGGATGCG
>NZ_JBVHVF010000059.1:0-1533 GCF_055564955.1 Streptomyces sp. NPDC028910
GTAGTAGGTAAGCGATGGGGTGACGCAGGAAGGTAGTCCAGCCCGGGCGGTGGTTGTCCCGGGGTAAGGGTGTAGGCCGAGGGGTAGGCAAATCCGTCCCTCATATAAGGCTGAGACCTGATGCCGAGCCGATTGTGGTGAAGTGGATGATCCTATGCTGTCGAGAAAAGCCTCTAGCGAGTTTCATGGCGGCCCGTACCCTAAACCGACTCAGGTGGTCAGGTAGAGAATACCGAGGCGTTCGGGTGAACTATGGTTAAGGAACTCGGCAAAATGCCCCCGTAACTTCGGGAGAAGGGGGGCCATCACTGGTGAGAGGACTTGCTCCTTGAGCTGGGGGTGGCCGCAGAGACCAGCGAGAAGCGACTGTTTACTAAAAACACAGGTCCGTGCGAAGCCGTAAGGCGATGTATACGGACTGACGCCTGCCCGGTGCTGGAACGTTAAGGGGACCGGTTAGTGCGCTTTCGGGCGTGCGAAGCTGAGAACTTAAGCGCCAGTAAACGGCGGTGGTAACTATAACCATCCTAAGGTAGCGAAATTCCTTGTCGGGTAAGTTCCGACCTGCACGAATGGCGTAACGACTTCTCGACTGTCTCAACCATAGGCCCGGTGAAATTGCACTACGAGTAAAGATGCTCGTTTCGCGCAGCAGGACGGAAAGACCCCGGGACCTTTACTACAGTTTGATATTGGTGTTCGGTTCGGCTTGTGTAGGATAGGTGGGAGACTTTGAAGCCCCAACGCCAGTTGGGGTGGAGTCGCCGTTGAAATACCACTCTGGTCGTGCTGGATGTCTAACCTCGGTCCGTGATCCGGATCAGGGACAGTGTCTGATGGGTAGTTTAACTGGGGCGGTTGCCTCCCAAAGAGTAACGGAGGCGCCCAAAGGTTCCCTCAGCCTGGTTGGCAATCAGGTGTTGAGTGTAAGTGCACAAGGGAGCTTGACTGTGAGACCGACGGGTCGAGCAGGGACGAAAGTCGGGACTAGTGATCCGGCGGTGGCTTGTGGAAGCGCCGTCGCTCAACGGATAAAAGGTACCCCGGGGATAACAGGCTGATCTTCCCCAAGAGTCCATATCGACGGGATGGTTTGGCACCTCGATGTCGGCTCGTCGCATCCTGGGGCTGGAGTCGGTCCCAAGGGTTGGGCTGTTCGCCCATTAAAGCGGTACGCGAGCTGGGTTTAGAACGTCGTGAGACAGTTCGGTCCCTATCCGCTGTGCGCGTAGGAATATTGAGAAGGGCTGTCCCTAGTACGAGAGGACCGGGACGGACGAACCTCTGGTGTGCCAGTTGTCCTGCCAAGGGCATGGCTGGTTGGCTACGTTCGGGAGGGATAACCGCTGAAAGCATCTAAGCGGGAAGCCTGCTTCAAGATGAGTATTCCCACCTCCTTGAGAGGGTAAGGCTCCCAGTAGACGACTGGGTTGATAGGCCAGATGTGGAAGCCCGGTAACGGGTGAAGCTGACTGGTACTAATAGGCCGAGGGCTTGTCCTCAGTTGCTCGCGTCCACTGTGTTAGTTCTGAA
>NZ_JBVHVF010000060.1:0-1002 GCF_055564955.1 Streptomyces sp. NPDC028910
GTCTTGGCGAGGAACTTCGGGCGGAAGTCCTCGACGGCGAGCGCGTCGTGGTCGCGGACTACGTTCTTGGCCCACTTGCGGCCGGTGTCCTGACGCCGTCGGGCGATCTTCTTCGACACCTTCGACGCAGCACGTCGGGCCTTCTTGTATCCCTTGGTGTCCGGCTTGTTCTTCGGGGTGCGACGCCGGGCCATCATCCGCTGGTAGTGCGCCAGCTTCGCGGCAGCGGTCTTGCCGTGCTGGGCGTGCGGAAGGTCGTGGGCGTCGGACGTGGTGGTCGCGGTCTCCTTCACGCCCCAGTCGATGCCGATCACCGCGCCGGTGGCGGGCAGGGCCTCGGTCGCGGCGGCCGTGACGAAGCTGGCGTACCAGTGCCCGAGGCTGTCCCTGTAGACACGCAGGGAGGACGGGGGGTTGGGCAGCTCGCGCGACCACACGACCGTCAGCACGATCCCGCCGGCCAGATGCAGGCGCCCGTCCTTCAGACGGAACCCGCGCTGCGTGTAGTTCAGCGACGGCGCCGCCTCGCGCTTCTTCTTCGGGCGCGGCATCCCCGCCCGCTGCCGCATCGGCAGCCGGGCCTTGATGTCCTTGAGCGCCTTCGCCCTCGACTTGGCGAAGTCCCGGATGATCTGCTGCTGCGGCACGGACGCACCTTCGTGCAGCCACGTCATCGACTGCCGCGCCTCGGTCAGCATTTTGTCCAGCTGCGCCGGCCCACACGTCGTCTTCTCACCGGTGGCCTTGTTGTGGCGGTGGACCTTGCGGGACATCGCCACGCACTCGTTCCACACCCAACGACACCGCCCCCACTCGCCTTCCAACGCGGTACGGGCGGTGGACGACAGGCGAAGCCGGAAGGTGTACCGGGCATGTCCGGCCACCCCCTCGGCCATCGCTGCTGTCGTCATGATCGGAACCTAACACCCGCCACTGACAACGGAAGAGAGTGCAGGTCACAGCAGATGCGCAGAGAACTCCGCCGCTACGCGGCTCCGCTCC